>DAIOGT010000023.1:0-37400 GCA_036745095.1 Pyrinomonadaceae bacterium | reverse complement strand
TCACGTTCACTTCGCGTCCGCGGCACAGTTTCTCGAATTCAACATCATGCGTGCCGCAACGCAGGACCACTTCGTCGAACGCGTGCGGGAAGTGATCAGCCGCTTGCCGAAAGGCGAATGGATCGTCGGCGGCTTTTGGGGTGCTTACGACCAGTGGGCGGCAGGCAGCGCAGGCAATCAGCGACGTGAACCATTTGCTCCAGACATTTCGCTCGTGAATGACATCACGGCCGATTATCCAATGTTCATTCGCAAGTTCGACGACAGCCAATTCGCGGCCAATCCGGCCGCGTTTCGCGCGCTGAAATTGGACCTGATCAATCCGCAAGCACCGGATGTCGAGTTTCTGCGCGACAGCCAGGGCCGCATCAACGGTCATATGCGCGGCAAAGGTGTGACGCGCCTGTTCAACGCCGCAATCCCGCGCACTTTTTCACGCGAACGACGCATTCAACAGACGAAGAATGCGCTCGCGGAAATTCGCAAGCACGGAGTTACAAACGTCAGCGACATGTCTGACGATATGCAACTCGACATCTATCGCGAGTTGCATCGCAAGGGCGAACTGACGCTTCGTGTTCATTTCCGTCCCGGCCTCGATCGCTGGAAGGAGCTTGCCGATCAGGGCGTTCGTATCGGCTCGGGCGATGAGTGGATCAGGCTCGGAGCGCTCAAGGGCCACATCGACGGCATCATGGGAACAAGCAGCGCCCGCTTCTTCGAACCTTATTCACACGACGCAAGCAATCGTGGTCGCTGGCGCCCGCTGATGGTGAACGACAAGGGCGAGTTTGTAGAAGGGAAGTTTCTCGGCTACATGCTGGCGGCGGATCGCGCCGGCCTGCAACTCACCGTTCATGCAATCGGAGACGAAGCCAACAACGTGCTGCTCAATTATCTCGACGAGCTGAACAAGCAGAACGGCAAACGCGATCGACGCTTTCGTCTCGTTCATGCGCAGGTGCTCGCGCCGAATGATTTTAAGCGTCTGGGCCAACTGGGTGTTGTCGCGGAAGTGCAACCATTCCATTTGAGCGACGACATGCGCTGGATGGAAGAGCGTATCGGCCCCGAGCGGACCAAAGGTGCTTATGCTTTCAAGAGTATTCAGGCAAGCGGCGCTGTTTTGAGTTTTGGTACTGACTGGCCGGGCACATCAGCATCCGAGTATCCGATCAATCCCATGCTCGGCCTGTACGCGGCGGTGACGAGACAAACAGTCACGGGCCAACCCGCAGCAGGATGGTTTCCCAACGAGCGAATATCGATCGAGGAAGCAATCCGCGCCTATACCTACAACACGGCGTATGCAAATTTCGAGGAGAAAATAAAAGGCTCGATTGAGGTGGGCAAACTCGCGGATCTAACAGTGCTGTCTAAAAATCTTCTAAAGGTCAACCCAAAGGAATATCTGACCACAGACGCGCTCTACACCATCGTCGCCGGCAAAATCGTTTACAACCGATCGAAATAAAGATCCGTTTTTATCCGTGGCTAAATTCCGGCAGCGCTTGAAACACCTCGAGCGCATACTTCACATTCCCGAACGGCGCCGAAACCTGCACACCCTGAATCTCATCACGCACTTCCAGCAACGACTCACGCGCAATCTTCAAACCTTCGTCACGCGCCGCTTCCTTGCTGATAGTTGAAGCCGCACGCATGCGGTCCATGATCGACGGCGTAACGCGCACCCCAGGCACCTCGTTGTGCAGAAACTCCGCATTGCGATACGACACAAGTGGCCAGATGCCGGCGATGATCGGAATTCGCACGTGTTCGATGCGTTTCAGAAAATCACGCAATTGACCGGTATCAAACACGGGCTGCGTGATCGCATACTGCGCGCCCGCTTCGACCTTCCACTCAAACCGCTTAATCTCTTCGTCAAGATTAATTGCGCCGGGATTCACACCAACGCCGATACAGAAAGCAGTCGGTTCACCGATCGGATTGTTTCCGAGATCGAGACCATGGTTCAGCTTGTTGACCATGTTTGTAAGACCGATCGAGTCGATATCGAAGACAGCGGTCGCGTCCGGATACGGTCCCATCTTCGGCGGATCGCCCGTGATCACGAGGATGTTGCGCAGGCCCAGTGCCGCCGCGCCCAGAAGATCCGACATCATGCCGAGAAGGTTCCGGTCACGACAGCAGTAGTGCAACACCGACTCGATGCCGATCTGTTGTTCCACGAGTACCGCGGTTGCGATCGCGCTCATGCGCGACTGCGCGCGCGCACCGTCCGGAATGTTCACACCGTCAACACCCGCATCTTTTAGCAGCCGAATTGAGTCGAGCGTCTTCTTCGCATCGACACCTTTCGGCGGCAAGACCTCGACCGAAGTCACAAACTCACCGAGCGCGATCTTCCGTCCCCAGTTAGAACGCTCTTCAGGCGGAACTACTCGAATGTCCGGCGGAGTCGTGTCTACTGTCGCAGTCGTCCCCGCACTGAATGTCACGCGTTGCGTTCGCGGTGACGCTGCGCGTACAGAATCGGAAATCAGCTTGATGTGCGCGGGTGTTGTGCCGCAGCAACCGCCGATAAACTTTGCACCGGATTGGATGAGCCGCTTGGCAAACTTCGACATGTACTCGGGCGAGCACATGTAAAACTGCCGTCCCTGCACGTCGCGCGGCAGTCCTGCGTTTGGCTGCGCTGACAGCTTCTTCTTCGTCACCGCGCGCATTTTCTCGAGTGCGTTGAGGATGATGGCCGGTCCAACACCACAATTGAGACCGATAACATCAGCGCCCCATTCATCGAGACGCTCGGTAAACAATTCCGGCGTGGTGCCAAACATCGTGTTGCCGTCAGTCATGATTGTCATCTGCGCGATGATCGGCAGATCACAAAGTTCACGAACGGCGGCAATCGCCTGGCGAATTTCGGAGACGTCGGAGAAAGTTTCAAGGCAGAAGAGATCGACGCCGCCTTCGAGCAGCGCGACGGCCTGGGCCTTAAACAGCTCGCGCGCTTCTTCGAATGACGTTGGCCCATAAGGCTCGATACGAAGGCCGAGTGGGCCGATCGCTCCGGCCACGTACGCCCGATTTCCCGCCGCTTCACGCGCCACCTTCGCAGCGATGGCATTGATCTCGTGCAGGTTTGCGTCGAGTCCGTATTGCTGGAGCTTGTGTGCCGTGGCGCCGAACGTGTTGGTCTCAATGATGTCAGCGCCGGCGCGAATGTATTCGATGTGAATCTCACGCACGAGATCGGGATTGCTAAGGTTCAGCTCGTCGTAACAACGATTGATGTAAACACCCTTGGCGTAGAGCATCGTGCCCATGGCGCCGTCGAAAACAAGCATCCGATCGCTGGCGAGAATTTCTTGAAATGTTTGCATCTCTTTAGGCCGGCGTTTAAGTGTGTCCGGCAATGAAAAAGCCCCGCGCTCAACAACGCGGGACTTCAAATCCGTTTGAAGTTTTTCGGGTCTTGATAGGCGCCCGAGCTGTTTAGCTGTTTATTTTACGTGGCCGCAAGTCGCCTTAACTCACCACGCTTTTCAATCGCTGCTTATACGCCCGGAGGACCACGACTGTCAAGTTTCGACCGCAGTTCCAGAGGTCCTCGGCGGTAGCTAAGTTACTTTCATCTCCAGGGTTATCGAGTAATCACCTTGTTTGCCCGGCCCATCAACGGTTATTGAGTCAGGGAGTGGGTTGGGTAAGTCCTGACTGTGGACCCAGATTGAGCGTGCCGCTCCGTCTTCTTTGCCGATCAGTTTGTTGATCAACTTCTTCTCAAGGTCATCCACTTTCTCACCGCTTGCCTTTTCATAAGCTTTCTTCACGAGAGTCAGCGTTACAGGCATTGTGGGGTTGATAAGGACGAGAACGTCCGCAGGCAGCATCTTCAAGCCTGACTGGAGCATTTTTTCCCATTTTACTTTGATATCAACATCAAAAAGCTCCAACTCAAGTCGCTCGAAATTTTTAATATCGAGATTCTTGAAGCGAACCTCTCTTTGGGAGATATCAACCCGGTCGAAATCCACTTTCGGGTCGGTGGAGTGACGCACGTAGTTGTCTTTCTTCTTATTCTTCTTTTCACATTCCCAATAGTCCGACGGCCCCAGTCCCGGCAGAGCTTCTCGCGCGTATTGGACCTTATCGTCAGAATCAGTGTAGCGAATGCTGATAAGCGGTCTGAACTTGCAGTACTTGTCGTCCAGCTTAGCTGGGAAGGTGAGATCTGTAATCGTCAGTTCAACATCTTTCATTGAGTGGTCATCTCCTTATTGAAACTTATGGGACGCTTATAGGATCAACATCGAGAACAGTGTTGCGGACAGTCAGAAGTAGCGGGGACAACAACGGAATACACACGACGCAACAACAATATCGAGGACAAAACCAGTGTTTGAGCGCTCTGGATGATAGAAACGTTTTTTAACGACGTCAATCGTTTATTTCTGGTTTCACTATTGGGACGCAGCTCTTTGTTGAGTGTCTTGTTTTTTCTGTCACGCTGACGTCACATTCAGAATGACCGGATCTAGTGGAACGAATAAGTACAATGTTTTCAGTAATTTACGGGCATAAAATTGAAACGAAAGGGCAACGAAGGGCGTACTTACTCCATCTGAGTTCCGGTCCTTCGTTACAGCTTGCTGTTCGGAAGTCTTGATTGTTAGTTCGGTGCAGTCCCCTGACAGTGTCTGCATAAGTCGAATACCTGGTGACGTCATGGTCATCGTAAATACGGAGATTATACTGAATGAAGTTTCCCCGCAGGCTACCCCTATTTCGCTCGATCAAGTTTGCACCCTTTGCACTCATTTCACTCTTCCTTTTCAGCAACGTGACTGGTCTGTTGTTCAGCCGTGTGATGGCGCCCGATGTTATCGCGAGTCCTGACCCGGTGTTTCGTATTCCCGCCGACATTCCCACATCCGGTGATGCAGAGTTGGACCGGATCATCTTTGAAACCGGCGAGGAGCAAGGTGTCGATCCGCGTTTCATACATGCGGTCATCTGGCAGGAATCGAAGTACAAGGTCCAGGCACGCTCACACGCCGGTGCTCAGGGCTTGATGCAATTAATGCCGGCGACGGCGAAACGTTTCGGCTGCAGCGATCCACATGATCCGGTCGAGAACATTACAGCGGGTACGAAGTATTTGAGCTGGCTTCTGAAGCGATTCTCAGGCAACGTCGAGCTTGCGCTCGCAGGCTACAACGCCGGTGAAGGCGCGGTCGATAAGTACGACGGAATTCCGCCGTACAACGAGACACAGAACTACGTGAAGATCATCTCGAAGCGGTACGGAAAGATGCATCATCCCGTCCCAAAAGAAGTAACCGCGGATTAGACGGATCTGTGTAAATCGATTTACACGGATCCGCGTAATCCGTGGTTCATGCTTGACAGTTTTCCTCACCATTTGGCTGAATGCTCTCATGAGCACACCTCCTTCTTCCGCGTACGATCGCGGCTTCATGGGTCATCCCAGCGGTCTCTCAACACTCTTTTTCACCGAGATGTGGGAGCGCTTTTCCTACTACGGCATGCGGGCGATCCTGACGCTCTACATGACGAAGTCGCTCGCAGAGGGCGGTCTCAATTTTGACGAAAGATACGCGGGTATTATTTACGCCACCTACGTTTCTTCCGTCTGGTATCTACCACTCATCGGCGGGTGGCTAGCCGATCGAATCTTCGGCGCGCGCCGGGCAGTCCTCATCGGCGGAATCATCATCGCCTGCGGTCACTTCTCGATGGCCGTTAATTCGCTACCCACTTTTTACGCTGGTCTAATCCTGATTGCCTGTGGCACTGGACTGTTGAAACCAAACATCAGCGCGATGGTGGGCCAACTGTATCCGGAAGGTGACCAGCGTCGTGACGCGGGGTTTTCGCTCTTCTACATGGGCATCAACCTGGGCGCGTTTCTGTCGCCCATCGTGGTTGGTTTTCTGGCACAGTCGGAGACATCGCGAAACTTCATTTCGTCAATGGGGTTAGATCCGAACTCAGCGTGGCACTGGGGCTTCGGCGCTGCCGGCGTAGGTATGACTCTCGGTCTCATTCAGTACCTGCTCGGGCGAAGAAAACTTGCAACTGTCGGCGACAAGCCGCAGGTATTGCCTGTCAGCGAAACCGAGCCGCGTGCTGGCGTGGACTATTTGACGCTGATCCTCGCGATCGTCGGCGGAGTTGCGGGCGCGGGTTTGGGACTTTACTACGGTGAAGCTGGAGTGCTGTCAGCGCTCTTTCCCTGTGTCGTCGGCTTTTTTGCAGGCTATCTCATAGGGACCACGCGTCTGCTCAATGGTGACGAGCTGAAACGAGTCCTCGTGATCTTCATCCTCTTTGTTTTCTCGATCCTGTTCTGGATGACGTACGAGCAAGCGGGCTCGAGCCTGACTTTATTCGCGGATCGATTGACGCGGACGACGATTCTCGGCTGGACTTATCCATCGAGCTGGTTCCAGTCAGTGCCTGCAATCTTCGTGATCATTTTCGCGCCGATTATCGGCGCGATCTGGCAAAAGCTGGGCGACCGCCAGCCTTCCAGCCCGGGCAAGTTCACGATCGGGTTATTCTTTGCTGGTATCGCCTTTGTAGTGATCGCCTTTGCTGCAACGTTGACCACCGGCGGTCGCGTGAGTCCGGCCTGGCTGGTCCTCGTCTACTTTCTGCAAACGATCGGTGAGCTTTGTCTGAGTCCGGTTGGACTCAGCACTGTCAGCAAATTATCTCCAGCCAGGATGCTGGGACTTATGATGGGCGTGTGGTTTCTGTCGATCTCGATCGGCAGCTATATCGCGGGCCTGACGACGCGGCTCTTCGAAGGAAACGATCCCGCGGTGCTCACGCGGGCTTTCGGTATGTTCGCCGGAATTACGTTGTTGGCAGCGATCATACTTGCCGTAATTACACCTTTCATCAAGAGGATGACGCCAAGATCACAATGATGAATATGACTCGACCCAAAGCGCTTCTGCTGGCAACGCTTTTCCTGGCACTGGTCGCACAAACTCTACAAGCACAAAACAAACTACTCACGATCGACGACATATTCGATCCGGTCAAACGAGTCAACTTCAACGGCTCGACGCCCACCATTCGCTGGCTCAAAGACGGCAACCATTATTTGCTCACCAACGAGGCTGCACGGCGCGATGTGCCGCGTCTGCAAAAAGTGAATGCCGCAACGGGCGAAGCCGTGCCGTTTTTCGATGCGGCAAAAATGCAGGCTGCTTTCGCGGCGTTGCCGGGAGTCAGCACCCAGGACGCACGACAACTCGCCAATCGCGGCAACTACAATCTCAATCCTGCTGAAACGGCTGTCCTGATCAACTGGTCCAACGACCTCTTTTATTACGAGTTTGGCAGCGATCGTGCGATTCGTCTGACCAGTAACCCGGAAGAAGAAGTCGGAGAAGGCTTCAGTCCTGATGGCCGCATGATCAGCTTTGTGCGTGAGAACAACCTGTACGTCGAAGACCTGAGCATGCAACGTCGCGAGCGCGCCCTTACACGCGACGGGAGTGCGAAGATTCTGAACGGGCGTTTGGATTGGGTTTACCAGGAAGAACTTTATGGACGCGGAAACTTTGGCGCGTACTGGTGGAGTCCTGATTCGACCAGCATCGCGTTTCTGCGTTTCGATGAGACGCCGGTTCCTGAGTTCACCGTAGTCGATCACATTCCTTATCGACAGACGCTCGAAGTCACGCCTTATCCGAAGGCCGGCGATCCGAATCCGATCGTTAAGTTAGGAGTCGTGAGTGCCGCGGGCGGCGACATTCGCTGGATCGATACGTTTCAATACCAGCCGGCTGACTTTTTGATCTCGCGAGTTACGTGGACGCCCGACAGCAAGCACGTGGTCTACCAGGCGCAAAACCGCGAGCAGACATTTCTGGATGTGAACTTCGCGGATGCGCGCGACGGCAAGTCGAAAAACATCATTCACGAAACCTCGAAAGCGTGGGTGGGAATCAATGAGCAGCCGATTTGGCTCAAAGACGGCTCATTCATCTGGGCCAGTGAGCGAACCGGTTGGGAGCATCTCTATCACTATTCGGCGGACGGAAAACTGCTGCGCCAGATCACGGATGGAAAATGGGAAGTGCGCACGATCGAAGGCGTCGATGAAAAGAATGGTTTCATCTACATCACCGCGACGGAGCGCAGTCACATCGCACCGCATGGCTATCGCGTAAAACTTGACGGCAGTGGCTTCACCCGTCTGACACAGACCGAGGGCTCGCACCGCGTCGATGTCAGTCCCGCTTTCAACTACTTTATCGACGTTTTTAGCGACATCAACACGCCGTCGCAGGTTCGCTTGTATGACTCGTCGGGAAAACTCGTACGCGTCGTTAATGAGAACAAAGTTGACGCGCTGAAGCAGTACAAACTCGGAACAGCGGAGTTCCTCCAGGTCAAAACGCGCGACGGTTTCGTGATGGAAGCGATGATGATCAAACCGCCGGACTTTGACGCGCGCAAGAAATATCCCGTGATGAGTTTTACGTACGCTGGTCCACATGCGCCCCAGGTGAGAAACGCCTGGGGCTCGGCGCCGTACATGTTTCACCAGTTGTTGGCCCAGAAGGGGTACATCATCTGGGTTTGTGACAATCGCACGGCGAGTGGCAAAGGTCTCGAATCGACCTGGCCCGTTTATCAAAACTTTGGCGAGCTCGAGCTGCGCGATATCGAAGATGGTGTGACGTGGTTGAAGGGCCAGGCATACGTCGATGGCTCACGCATTGGGATGTGGGGTTGGAGTTACGGTGGTTTTATGACGAGTTATGCGTTGACGCACAGCCAGTCGTTCAAGATGGGAATCGCGGGCGGCAGTGTTACGGACTGGCGCGATTACGACAGCATCTACACCGAGCGTTACATGAAAACGCCTCAGAACAATCCCGAGGGTTACAAGAAGAGCTCGCCTGTGACCGCGGCGAAGAACCTGCACGGGAAACTGTTGTTGATCCACGGTGCGATCGACGACAACGTGCACATGCAGAACACAATCCAGTTTGTTTACGAGTTGCAAAAGGCAGGGAAGCAGTTTCAGTTGATGCTCTACCCGAAGAGCCGGCACGGCGTGAACGATCCGATCCTCGTAAAACATATGCGGCAGATGATGCTCGACTTCATCGTGGAGAATCTGTAGGTATAGGATCTTTTACCGCTGGTAACTCGGATGGCACGGGGGTTGCCGCCGCGAGGGTGGAGGTTCCCACATGGCCACACCCCTCGCCTACGTTACTCATGATCCTGAACCACAGTTGCCTCTCCTGCGCGACGTTATTCCCACGGACTGCCAGACGCAGGTCCAACGTGAAGTCCAGGCAAATCTTCAACATCAAATAGACCTCGCCCTCCAACGCGTCACCATTCCGAATCAGAGAGAAATCTCACAAACGATCCTCGGCGAGATGGTGCGGTTTTTCGACTGGCTCGACCGCATCGAAAACAACCTGCAAAAGCTCGACACCCTCCTTGAAAGCCTGTCCCTGCTCGAAGTCCTCGAATTCGAGGCGCGATCGCTAACAGATTTTATCGACACTCGGGCCATCAAACTCGCCGCCGGAAACGAGCGCCTGCTCGACGTTCTCGACGGCATTTCTTACGGAATTACTCACGATTTACGCCGTGTTTTTGAGCGCGAGCTGGTGCGAGGCGTGACGGAACAATCGATTCCCATTGTCTATGGAAAGATCCTGCATGCTCACGGTCTGTTGACCAACTGCTTCCAGCAATCCACGATCACCCTACTCCAGGTTTTTAATCCCGGGCTCGACGCTTCGAAGCTTTTCAACGACGTCGAGCTGCGGCTCCAGCAGTCAATCATTCTCTGCAAGGACCTGTCGTCGTTGATGCGGTTTGTGCGTCTCGCGCAGGCGAATCACGACCCGGATGTGCTGCGCTCCGTGACTGCGCGAATACTCGAATTTCGAGATGGCAGCATGCAGTATCTGATGTACAAAGACTGGCGTGGCTATGAGAGCCTAGCGCTCGAAGTCATCACGGCGGTGGAGAACAATCTCGATCCGAAACCGCTGCTGCACCGGTTTATCTGTTATCTCGAGGTGCTGTACGGGCACGTGAAGATGCGGGCGGTGCTCGCCGGCGAGTTTCCTTATTCCGGCAAGAATGAGGACGAAAATGACTGATTGTGCCGCAAACTGTTAGGCACCCGGTAACACAAATTGTTATTTATCTCTGGCATCCGTGGCAGAAGTACGTTGATCGTCCGCCTTGGACCACGCGGCGGATCCGTTTGCCGCACCTGACGCACGCCTCGCCTTCGCGCTCGTAGACGCGCCAGAACCGCTCGGATGTTCCGAAGTAGCTCCCGTTCCCATCAGCGAGATCTATTTTCAAGGTGGAACCGGCGTCGATGGCTTCGTGTAGCACATCGCGAATTGCCTGGTACAACTTCCGCGCGCGTGGTTTCGACAGCTTGTTCGCCGCCTTCATCGGGCTGATGCCTGCGAGAAAGAGAGCTTCAACGGCGTAGATGTTTCCGAGCCCGAGAACACGCGTCTGGTCCAGGAGCAAATGCTTCAAAGGACGGCCGGAGCGTGCCAGAGTTTTGAGGAAATACTCTTCCGTAAACTCGTCTGACAAAGGCTCAGGCGCGAGTATTTGCAGCTCCTTCGGTGGACGAAGAGGATCCTTGAAGATCTGCATTCGTCCAAACTGGCGCATGTCGCAAAACACGAGACGCCGATCGTCGTCGAGATAAAAAATTACGTGTGCGTAAGGCGGTAGTGATTGATCGGTCGTGAGCGAAACAAACTTGCCGGTCATGCGCAGGTGCGTTGTGAGTACGTGACCTGATTCGAGCTGGAAGAGGATGTACTTGCCGCGTCGGCCGACGCCGGTGATGAGTGAGTTGCGGAGACGACGATCGAAACCCGGACGCGAAATGCCGGGAGCGATCCGTTTGAGATTTAGCTCGGCGGCGAGAATCCGGCGGCCGGTGACGAGTGGGGATAAAGCTCGGACGACGTGTTCTACTTCAGGAAGCTCAGGCATCGGAAAAATCTTTATTGCTGATCTGCTTCAATGATCTTCTCGATCTCTTTTTGCATCTGGCCCACCAGTTCCGGTTTACGCGCTTCGAGATTCAATCGCAAAAGCGGTTCGGTGTTGGAGCCGCGGATATTGAAGCGC
Source organism: Pyrinomonadaceae bacterium (assembly GCA_036745095.1). GTDB lineage: Bacteria > Acidobacteriota > Blastocatellia > Pyrinomonadales > Pyrinomonadaceae > PSRF01. Next base: position 26,246 of record DAIOGT010000023.1, on the reverse strand, counting down.
CACTCCGCAGTCTCGAGCGAATAGCCGTCCGTGAAGTCTTCCTGGCCTTGTGTGTGAAACTTCTCCTTGACCTCGGTGATCACTTTCCTGATGTCCTTGACCCGGTAATTCAACTCGCCCGACATGTAATGCCCGGCTGTGAACGGCGCCATGATTTCGGAGAACGGTTTGTCCTCCGTCGAGAGATGTTCGAGCACCAGCAGGAAGGGAATCACACCGTTGTCGGCATAAAAATTTTCGCGAAAGTAATAGTGGCCGCTCATCTCACCCGCGAAGAGACCGTTCTCCCGCCGCATGCGATCTTTCATAAACGCGTGCCCGCCCTTTGAGATGATCGGCGTTCCACCCTTGCGCCGCACGGCATCGAGCGTAGGCCATATCACACGCGGATCGAAGATGATCGTGTTGTCGCTTCCATACTTGGTGAGCAGGATATCGGCCAGTAGCGCCGTAATGTATGCGCCGGAGATGAACTCACCTTTCTCTGTGAAGAACATCGCGCGATCTGCGTCAGCATCCCACGCTACGCCGAAGGCCGCGCCGCGCTCTTTGATCAGCGCTTCCGTTTCAGTGCGATTGCCGGGCAGCATCGGATCGGGAGGACCTTTAGGAAACGAGCCGTCGGGTTCGAAGTTCAATGGAATCAGGGTCAATCCGAGCTCCTGCGCGAGTTTCGCTGCGGGCCGGCATACAAACCCGAAGTTGGCGTTGCCGACAAACGTGAATGATTTGATCTTACTTCGATCGACAGACTTCAAGACGTGTTTCAGATACTCGTCAATGATGTCGCGTTCGGTGCACGTTCCATTTTTACTGGAAGTGACTTCCGTATCTTTTCCGGCTTTCAGCGCCTCGCGGATTTCGAACAATCCAGTGTCGGACGAGATCGCGGTTGCATTCTCGCGCACCATTTTCATGCCGTTGTATTCCTTCGGATTGTGAGACGCGGAGACGACAACTCCGCCGGAGTAGTCAAACGCGCCGACCGCGAAGTAAAGCATGTCGGTTGTGATCTCACCGATGTCCACAACGTCAACACCGGCATCGAGGAAGCCGCGGATCAGACTTGCTTTCAGTGGCGGTGACGAAAGACGTGCATCCATGCCGACGACCATCGTGGAAGGTTTGAAGAGATAAACGTACGCTTTGGCGATGCGGTAATAGGCTTCTTCGTCGATGTGATCGGGGTAGATGCCACGAATGTCGTATGCTCGGAAAACGTCCCAGTTCATTAATCTCTCCACTGACGTCCAGTTCAAAGCCTGGCGTTCAAGTTTAGAGTTCAAGCTTTAGCTTGTTTCAGTTAATAATCAGCAGTCTAAAGGCTGAACTCTAAACGTGAACCGTAAACTCGTCACGCGAATGTGTAATCGGTCAACGAAGTCTTGTCACCGAGCACGGTTCCTGGTCTGACGACAGCCGAACGACCGATGTGACAACCACGACCGGCGATCGCGCCCGTCAACTGCGCCGTCGTCCCGATGCGCGTGTGTGGCCAGATCACGCAATTCTCAACACGCGCACGCTCCTCCACAAAACATCCCTGGCCCAATACCGAATTGATGATCTGCGCGCCCGGTTTGATCTGGCAATCGTCACCTATCAGCGATAAATCATCGATCTCCGCAACAGTCGCCGCATCAAACTGCCCGCGCCGCTCCTTGATGTGAAACCGCGATACACGATTCGCAAGCAGATCCGCGTGCACTTGCAGGTATCGCTCCGGTGTTCCGATATCGATCCAATAAGTGCGCGTGGGAATGTGCGCGTAAAACGCTTCGCCGCGTTTCAACAGATCGGGAAACAAACCATATTCGAAAGAGTAGTTCTCACCCTTGGGCAGGAAGTCGAGCACCTTCGGTTCGAGAATGTACGTACCCGCGTTGATCGTGTTGCACGTGATCTCGTCAGCCTTCGGCTTCTCGAGGAAGCGTCGAATGCGACCATCTTTTTCAGTTTCGACAAGGCCGTAGCTTTGCGGGTTCTCGACGGGCGTAAGTACGACGGTCGCTATCGCCCCACGCTCGTTGTGCTCGCGAATGACGCCTTTCAAATCGAGATCGGTAAGAATGTCGCCATTGAAAACGACTGTTGGTTCGCGTATGAGATCTTCGGCGAACTTGTAAGCGCCCGCGGTTCCCATCGGTTGCGGCTCGACCGTGTATTTCAACTTGACGCCGTAATCAGAACCGTCGCCCAGCAGTTGCTCGATCTTATTTGGTTGATACGAAAGCGAGAGTGTGATGTCTGTGATGCCTGCGCGGCGCAGCGTATCGATTTGATAAAGAAGAAACGGCCGGTTACAGATCGGAACGATGGGCTTAGGAGTGTAAACTGTTAAAGGACGAAGGCGCGTGCCTTTACCGCCCGCAAGAATGAGTGCCTGCATGCTTTATGAATAGCGAAATAAAGTCTAATATCGGGCCAAGTCTAACATAAGGGAGTTTGAAATGCCGGAATTGAACGAAGCAGTAATCATCAGCGCCACGCGTACGCCGGTAGGAAAGTTTCTGGGTTCACTAAAAGGCTTCTCGGCGCCTGAACTCGGCGCGATCGTCGTGCGCGAAAGCGTGAAGCGCGCGGGCATCAATCCTGAAGATGTTGATGAAGTGATCATGGGATGCGTGATCCAGGCGGGCCTCGGACAAAACCCCGCGCGACAAGCAGCGTTGAAAGGCGGACTGCCATCGACCGTCTCTGCCGTAACTGTGAACAAGGTATGTGGCTCAGGTTTGAAGGCCGTGATGATGGCCGCGCAAGGCGTTCGACTCGGCGACTCCGAAATGGTCATTGCCGGAGGCATGGAGTCGATGAGTAACGCGCCGTATCTCGTGCCGAAAGCGCGTGAAGGTTATCGACTCGGCAATGGCGAGCTTGTCGATGCGATGATCCACGACGGACTGTGGTGTGCGTTTGAAAATTACCACATGGGCTGCACGGGCGAAGTTGTCGCCGATGAATACAAGGTGGGCCGAGCCGAGCAGGACGAGTTTGCGACGAACTCGCATCGCAAAGCTGCGGAGGCAATCAAGGCAGGGAGGTTTAAGGACGAGATCGTGGCGGTGGAGATCAAGCAGAAGAAAGGACCAGTACTCGTTTTCGATACTGACGAAACTGTGCGTGAAGACACCACCGTGGAAGTGCTCGGAAAACTCAAACCGGCTTTCAAGAGCGAGGGTGGAACAGTGACTGCGGGCAATGCGCCGGGAGTAAACGACGGAGCATCCGCGGTTGTGGTTACTTCGCTGCGTCGAGCGCGTGAGCTGGGGGTCGAACCGATGGCGCGCATCGTCGCGCAGGCGACAGCGGGTGTCGAGCCGCGACTCGTGATGATGGCGCCGGTTGAAGCAGTCAGGAAATTGTTTAAAAAGACTGGCTGGTCGCCGAGTGAAGTCGATCTCGTGGAATTGAATGAGGCGTTCTCCGTCGCCGCAATCGCAGTGACGCGTGAGCTCGGCCTAGATCCTGAGAAAGTGAACGTGAACGGTGGTGCAGTGGCGTTGGGCCATGCGATTGGACAGTCAGGCTCGCGGTTGTTGACGACTGTGCTGCACGAGCTGAAGCGACGTGATGCGCGACGCGGAATCGTGGCGTTGTGTCTTGGCGGTGGAAACGCCGTCGCAATGGCGATTGAAAGATGAGTTCTGAAAATACTGACACAGTGATCGGTGTGGTTGGCGCGGGCACGATGGGTAACGGCATTGCCCAGGTCGCGGCTCGCGCCGGTTACAACGTAATCATGCATGACGTGCGCGAAGAGTTTCTCGAGCGCGGAATGGGTGCGATCGACAAGAGCCTGCAACGCGACGTCGATAAGGAGCGACTGGATGCGGCAGGCAAACAATCGATAGTCGGACGCATTCGCACGACAACCGATTTCACCGCGTTCCAAGAGGCTTCGTTTGTTGTTGAAGCAGTGATTGAGAATCAGGAAGTAAAAACCCAGGTTTTCAGGATGCTGGATGAAGTCACACCAGCGCACGCGATTCTTGCTTCAAACACGTCGTCAATTTCGATCACGAAACTCGGCGCGGCGACGAAACGTCCCGAGAAAGTCATCGGCATGCACTTTATGAATCCGGTGCCGGTGATGAAGCTCGTGGAAGTGATTCGCGGCATGGCAACTTCCGACGACACTTACGAACGAGTCAGAACACTGTCCGAACAGCTGGGCAAGACGGCGCTCGATTGCCAGGACTCGCCAGGGTTTGTCTCGAATCGCGTGTTGATGCCGATGATCAACGAAGCCGTGTTTGCATTGTACGAAGGCGTAGCGAGTCGCGAGAGTATCGACGGGATTATGAAGCTCGGCATGAATCATCCGATGGGCCCACTCACGCTCGCGGACTTTATCGGGCTGGATGTGTGCCTTGCCATCATGAATGTGTTATATGAGGGGCTCGGCGACCCCAAATACAGACCGTGCCCCCTCCTGAAACGTTATGTCGACGCCGGTTGGCTGGGTAGAAAAAGCGGTCGCGGCTTTTACGAATATTAAATGCGCCCAGGCATCTCTCACTACTGTCAAAAGTGCCTTGCAGCAAATCCGCTGGGCCAGGATTTTTGTACCCGCTGCGGCACGCGCCTGATGATCGTCGTCGAGCCCAGCTCGACGCGATTCGAATCCACACCTTCGAGTCTCTCCACTGACGAACATCTTCTCGAACGTATCTCAGCCGCTGAAAACAGGGTTGCAAGATTGGCCGAACGACTCGAGCGTAGTCTCGACCTGTTGCTGCGATACGCGCAGAACGCCTACTTCGATCGCTCGTTGATGCGAGCCCTCGTTGGACTATTGACCGAGGATGGCGTAGTCGATACAGAGCGACTCGAACGAATGTGGAGCGAGCGCTGCCAGCGCGACACGGTCGAGCAGGAAGAAAATGTTCACCGTGATGCGTTGCGTTTGCGAATTCTCGCGAGCGCGCGAGTGCGCGACAAGGAAGCTTTTGAGGAGCTCGTAAACGAAGGTTTTGTGCTGATTGAAGATAAGCAGATCCCACAAGGCATGACCAAGCTTCAGGCCGCCGCTGATCTTTCAGAAGAGAACGCGCCGTTGAATCTGTTTATCGGTGAGCACTACTTCCGGAGAGGTAAGACGAAGCTCGCGCGCGCTTATCTCACGAAGGCACATGCCGCGCTGCCCGACGATCTGCGGGTTTCGCTCTTGCTGGGACTCACGTGCGCCGACGATGGCGAAGTGGAACTCGCGAAGGATCTTCTGAGCAATGCGACGGTCCACGGTGGCTCTTCTTTCGCTGGACACTATGGACTCGGCTGGGTATTTGTGACTGAGAAAAACTGGCGCCGCGCGCTTGGTGAGTTCAAGCGCGCTTTGACGGTGCGACCTTCCGCAGAGGCGCACTACGTTCTCGGTTGTGTTTATTACGAGTTGAATCGCGACGCCCTCGCCGTGCGTCACCTGCGGAAGGCGATCGAGATGGACGACGGCTACGCCGAAGCGTTCTCGTTACTTGCTCAGGCATACGAACGAACCGGACGCAAGGACCTGGCGCGGCAGGCTTTAGAGAAGGCGGGACGCAAAAACACGCATCTATTTCACGCAACGAAATCGGGCGCTCTTCGTTTGATCACGGGCGCTGATAAGCGTTTGGCCGAGGCATTGCGCGAAGACGCGCTGGCCACGGATTTTACGAACGGGCACTGATCTTCTATAATGGCCGCTTTTTGTGCGGAATGCGTATTGAGCTGGAGAACCTGGAGGGTGGAAAGGGCGATTTCGCCGAGGTTTACCAGCCTGAAGATCTGAATCCAGTAGACGAGCGAGTTGTTTTGATCGAGCCGGCGAGCGTAATCGGAAAAATCCGGTTGTCCGGCAATCAGGTCTTTGTCAGCGGGCACGTCGAAACGCGGGCTCAGGTTGAATGCGACCGCTGTTTGCAACCGGTCGCGATACCCGTCAACGCCGATTTTACGCTGGAATACATCAGCGGCTCGGACTACGAGTCGAGCGAAACGGCTGAGCTCACGGAAGCCGAGATGACGGTTTCAGTGTTTGATGGCGAAGCGCTCGATGTTGACGAGATCGTAAAAGAACAGGTTTTGCTGGCCGTACCCACTCGCATGCTTTGCCGCGAGGACTGCAAAGGCATCTGCCCGGAATGCGGCGCCGACAGGAACACGGGCGAGTGCGATTGCGTTACGAATGATATCGATCCGCGTTGGGCGGCTTTGAAAGACTTAAGATAGCCACAAAGAGGCACCAAAAGCGCAAAAATAATTAGAGACAAGTCTTGTGCTTTTTGTGCCTCTTTGTGGCGTGAATAAATGGAGTAATTATGCCAAATCCTAAACGACGACACTCCAAAGCTCGTCGCGACAAACGACGCGCGCACGATGCTTTGCGCGTCCCCCAAACCACCCTTTGCCCGAATTGCCGTGAGCCCCGCATGCCACACCGCGTTTGCCCCAAATGCGGCTTCTATAAAGGTCGCGAAGTGGTACAAGTAGAACAAAGCTGACCCACGTCGTGCGAAGTCAGTCGCAGCATCAGCCCGAATTGACGGGCAAGGTCGTTCTCGACGCAATGGGGAGTGACCATGCGCCCCACGTGGAGATTGATGGCGCACTCGCAGCGACGCGTGACTTCGGCGTGGGAGTTATTCTGGTCGGTCAGGCCCACAAGGTCGAGCCTGAGCTGCGGCGATGCGGTTGGCGTGGCGACGGCGACCGCGGCATTGAATTCGTAGAAGCGGCTGAAGTCATCGCAATGGATGATCCAGTCGCCACTTCCGTGAGACGGAAGAAGAAAAGCTCTTTGAGGATCGGTTCGAAGCTCGTGATCGACGGTCGCGGCGACGGTTTTGTCTCAGCGGGTAACACCGGCGCAGCGATGGCGACGGCGATGATGGTCATTGGAACTTTACCGGGCGTCGATCGTCCCGCACTCGCGGCGATGATTCCGACGAAAGCCGCGAAGCCGACGTTGTTACTCGACGTTGGCGCGAATTCCGAATGCAAACCGCTTCATCTCGCGCAGTTTGCGATCATGGGTAATGCTTACTCACGCTCGGTGCTCGGAACAGTCAAACCTACGGTCGGTTTGATGAGCATCGGCGAGGAAGAAGCAAAGGGAAACGATCTCACGAAAGAGGCGTTTCCGCTTTTGCGAGAACTGAGCGATATAAACTTTGTCGGCAACGTCGAAGGTCGCGACCTGTTTTCGGGTCTGGTCGATGTGATCGTGACTGATGGCTTCACCGGGAACGTGATGTTGAAGTTGTCGGAAGGACTCACCGAAGCGATGTTATCGATGCTGAAGCGTGAGTTGATGGCGACCGCGGTCACAAAAGCAGGCGCCATGCTGGCGAAGCCGGCGTTTCGGAGTATCAAGAAACGTCTCGACTACACGGAATACGGCGGTGCCCCGTTGCTGGGTGTGAGTCGGATCGTTGTGATTGGTCATGGCCGCTCGAATGCGCGTGCAATCCGGAACGCGATTCGAAGTGTAAAAGAGTTTTCCGAAAAAAGAACCGCGGATTTGATTAAAGAAGGGATTGAAAGGCCACAGACAACACGTGTGGATTTGCGTGTGTCTGTGTAACCTGAGTAATCTGAGGAACTGATGCAAAATCACCGCGCTGGAATTCTGGGTACAGGTCACTCTTATCCGGAAGGCATTCTGACGAATGAAGATCTCACTAAGATAGTTGAGACTTCTGACGAGTGGATCACGACGCGCACGGGAATTAAACAACGTCGCAAGGCAGCGCCCGGTGAATACACCTCGCTGTTTGCGGTGCGTGCTGCACGGCAGGCAATCGAGCGTGCGCGCCTGGATCCTGCGGATATCGATCTGCTTCTTTGCGCGACCGTCACTCCTGACCAGATACTGCCGTCAACCGGCTGCATCATTCAGGCAGCGCTCGGCGCAAATAATGCCGCGGCCATGGACATCGTTGCCGCTTGCTCGGGATTTTTGTACGGCGTGTCCCTCGCTGACTCGATGATCAAAACCGGCCAGGTGCGACATGCAGTCGTCGTTGGCGCGGAAATTTTAACGCAGTACGTTGACTACACCGATCGCCAGACGTGCGTGTTGTTTGGTGATGGAGCGGGCGCTGCCGTATTGGGGCAAGTCGAGAGCGGCAGGGGAATTCTGGCAAGTAAGATTAAGTCTGACGGGCGCTACGAGGAACAGCTTTATTCACCGGGCGGCGGCACGCGCAAAAGGCCGACTGCGGACACGCTTGCGTCCGGCGATCATTATTTCAAGATGAAGGGCAACGAGCTGTTCAAAGTTGCGGTGAGATCGATGGCTGAGATTTCGCGCGAAGTTCTCGAGCAAGCTGGTGCGAAGTCTGACGAGATCAGTCTGTTTATTCCACACCAGGCAAATCAGCGAATCACCGAAGCGGTCGCGGACCGGTTGAACGTAGACATGTCGAAGGTTTATTCGAACATCGCCGTCCACGGCAACACGTCTTCGGCGTCGATACCGATCGCCCTCGACGAGTGTGTGGAAGCTGGACGGATCAAGCCGGGTGATCTGGTGTTGATGGCCTCGTTTGGCGGTGGCGCGACGTGGGGCGCCGTGTTGATGCGATGGTGACGGCGTTTGTTTTTCCGGGCCAGGGTTCGCAAAGTCCCGGCATGGGAAAAGAGCTGGCGGAAAATTATGCGGCAGCTCGACAGGTCTTTGAAGAAGCTGACGAAGCGTTAGGCTTTGCGATTTCGCGGCTTTGCTTTGATGGTCCAGCAGAGGATCTACAGTTAACCGAGAACACGCAACCAGCGATTCTCACGGTGTCTGTAGCTGCGTATCGCGCGATGCGAGAAGCGGGAATCGGCCCCCCGGCATTTGTCGCGGGACATAGTTTGGGTGAATACTCCGCTCTTGTTGCAGCCGGCGCTCTGAGTTTGCCCGATGCGGTGCGCACAGTGCGCGCGCGTGGTCGCTACATGCAGGAGGCCGTGCCGGTCGGCACTGGCGCGATGGCTGCCGTGATCGGTGGTGAGCTCGGTGATATCGAACGGATTTGCACGGCGGCGAGAAACGATCAGGTTTGCTCGATCGCAAACTTCAACTCGCCTAACCAGGCTGTGATCGCGGGGAACACCGAAGCCGTAGATCGTGCGGTTGAGTTGCTAAGCGGCGTCGCGAAGCGAGTCATCAAGTTGAAAGTGAGCGCGCCTTTTCATTGCGCGCTGATGAAACCGGCCCAGGACAAGCTTGCGCTTGATCTTGAAAGTTTGAAGTTCAGCGAACCGGAGACGCCGGTAGTAACGAATGTGGATGCGCGCGCGACAACTGCGTCTGATGAATTACGCGATGCGCTTGTGCGACAGGTTTCAGCGCCGGTGCGCTGGGTTGAGTCGATGCAGTTGCTCATCGACCATGGCGCGGGTACGTTTATCGAAGTCGGCCCCGGAAAAGTTTTGTCAGGTCTTATGCGTCAGATCAGTCGTGACGTAAAGATGCTGAACGTGGAAGACGCGGCAAGTTTGGAGACAACAAGAGCGGCACTTGCTGCTGACATTGAGTAGTTTAATTAACTCACAGAGGAGCAAACACGATGCCCGATCAAGAGATCGAGAACAAGGTAAAACAGATTATCGTCGATGAGCTTGGTGTCGATGAGAACGAAGTGACGCCCAACGCCAGATTCATCGACGACCTCGGCGCCGACTCGCTGGACACGGTCGAACTCGTGATGCGTTTTGAAGAAGAGTTTGGCATTGAGATTCCCGACGAAGATGCTGAGAAGATTCAGAGTGTGCGGGACGCGTATAACTATATCGACCAGCACAAAAAGTAGGTCGTTTTTAGCCTCGGATGAACGCGAATAAACGCGATTTGCGTCAGTCCGCGTCCATTCGCGGCTAACAATAAACTCTTCCCAAGGAGTTCTGATTTGACTCGTCGTGTCGTGATTACAGGCCTCGGCCTCGTCACCCCGGTCGGCAACACCGTCGAAGACACCTGGACCGCGCTGATGAGCGGGCGCAGTGGCGCTGACTACATCAAGAAGTTTGACGCCGAAAAGTTTTCGGTGAAGTTTGCCTGCGAAGTTAAGAACTTCGACCCACTCACATTCATCGCCAAAAAAGAGGCCCGCAAGATGGGCTCTTTTATTCATTACGCGATTGCCGCCTCGATTGAAGCGATGGCCGACAGCGGCATCAAACTCACACCCGAAGGTAAGTTTCCGGACGACATCTCGGAAAACGCAGGCACCTACATCAGCAGCGGCATCGGAGACTTCTGGGCCATCGAACGCGAGCACTCGAAGTTGCTCGACGATGGTCCGGATCGCGTTTCACCGTTCTTCATCGTCTCCGCGATCGTAAACCTCGCCGCCGGACAGGTCTCGATCCGTTTCGGAGCAAAAGGACCAAACTCCGCGACCGCAACCGCCTGCGCCGCGGGTGCGCACGCGATCGGCGATAGTTTCAAGATCATTCAACGCGGTGATGCTGACGTGATGATCTGCGGCGGCGCCGAGTCCGCCATCACGCCGATGAGCGTGGCCGGTTTCTCAGCGATGAGAGCGTTATCAACCAACAACGACGATCCGCAGCACGCTTCGCGACCGTTTGAACGAGACCGCGACGGCTTTGTCATCGGCGAGGGCGCGGGGATCATGATTCTCGAAGAGCTGGAGTCGGCGAAGAGACGCGGCGCGAGAATCTACGCTGAGCTGGTCGGGTATGGTACGTGTGCAGACGCGTTCCATCTCACGATGCCGGACGAAACCGGATCGGGTGCACGGCGCGTGATGCAACGAACGATTAAAGATGCGGGCATCACGCCCGATCAGGTGGGATACATCAACGCTCACGGAACGTCAACGCCTTACAACGATAAGTTTGAGACCCTCGCGATTAAAGACACGTTTGGCGCGCACGCTTACAAGCTTGCTGTCAGCTCGACGAAGTCGATGACGGGTCACCTGCTCGGCGCTGCCGGCGGGATTGAGAGTGTTTTCAGTGCGTTGACATTGCATCGCAACGTCATTCCACCGACGATTAATTACGTGAATCCCGATCCGGATTGTGACCTCGATTACGTTCCCAACGAGCCTCGCGAAGCAAGAGTCGATTACGTGCTTTCAAACAGCTTCGGGTTCGGAGGCACGAACGCGGCATTGTTGTTCAAGAGGTATGAAGGTTAATGAAGATCATAGTAATGATGAAGCAGGTCGCGAACAAGGACGCGATCCTGCGAATTAACAAAGACGCGACCTGGATTGAAGAGGGCGATCTCTCCTTCGAAGTGAGCGAGTCAGACGGTTACGCGCTCGAAGAGGCTTTGCGCGTGCGCGAGAAGCTCGGTGGGGAAGTGGTTGTTTGTTCGATGGGACCACAACGCGTGAAGAGCGTCATTAAAGATGCGCTTGCACGTGGCGCCGATCGTGCGATTCACGTGGTCGGCGACAATCTTACCCACCTGACGCCGTATGCGGCCGCGACTGTTCTCGCCGATGCGATACGCGATGAGAAACCGGATCTCGTCATGACGGGACTTCAGTCAGACGATCATGGCTACGGGCAAACAGGCGTGATCCTAGCTGAGTTGCTCGGCTTGCCGCACGCAACGATCGTGATTGAGCTCGACGCTGCCGCAGATAAATTGCGCGTTAAGCGAGAGCTGGAGAGCGGCTGGTACCAGTGGTACGAGATGACGTTGCCCGCGTTACTGACGATCCAGTCCGGTATCAGCCAGATTCGGTATGCGACGTTGAAGGGAATCATGGCGGCGAAGAAGAAGGAAATTAAGGAAGTCACGCCGGCGGCGGAAACTGTCGGGCGGCCGTCGCACCAGCGGGTCGAGAAGATTTACCTGCCGCAGAAGACGAAGCAGACGCAGATGCTTGGGAATGGTGATGCAAAGGCTGGGGCCGCGGAGTTGGCGCAGAAGCTGCACGTTGAGGCACGAGTCTTTTAGCCACGGATTAAACAAATGAGTAGCGGATTATTAGTTTTCATTGAACATAAAGGTGGGACGGCCAATCGAAGTTCGATCGAGGCGATTGCGGCGGCGCAGGCGCTCGGATCGCAGTTGCAGCAACGTGTGAGTGCGGTCGTGCTCGGTGCGGATGTCGCCAGTCTTGCGCAGGAGATTGCGGCTTACGATCTCGAAAAGGTGATCTCTGCGACGAACCCAAAGCTCGCGGATTACACGCCGGACGCTTATGCAGACGGCATGCAGCACATTGTTAAGCAGCTCGATCCGAATTTTGTTTTTATGACGCACACGTACCAGGTGCGCGACTTCGCGCCAAAGCTGGCGGCGCGTTTTAGCAAGTCGCTGATTAGCGACTGCATTCGCGCGAAAGCCGACGGTGGAAAAATCGGGTTCACGCGCCGGATCTTTCTTGGCAAACTCGATGCTGATGTTGTGTCTGACGGTGAAGCGCCGGTGTTTGCGACATTCCAGACGGGTGCTTATCGCGCGGACCAGGCGACGAAAGGTGGCGGCGCGCCAGTCGAGAACGTTGCGGTTGAGATCGGCGAGGTGCGTATGAAGCCGGAAGCTCCGTTCCAGGAGGCGAAGCAGGCGGTGGATCTCACGAAGGCTGAAGTGATCGTCGCGGTAGGGCGAGGGATCAAGAGTAAAGACAATCTCGTGCTCGCCGAGAAGCTGGCGGAAGCGCTTGGCGGGGATCTGGCTGCGTCGCGTCCGATCTGCGATGCGGAGTGGTTACCGATTGATCGTCAGATTGGATCGTCGGGACAAACCGTGGCGCCAAAGCTTTACGTCGCGCTTGGTATTTCGGGGGCGATCCAGCATCTTGTCGGCATGAAGAATTCGGGGACGATCGTGGCGATCAACAAAGACCCGGAGGCGCCGATCTTCGACATCGCTGATTATGGAATTGCTGGCGATCTATTTGACGCGGTGCCCGTACTCACCGAAGAGATTAAGAAGATAAAAGGTATTTAAGCCGCAGATGAACGCGGAAAAACGCAGATCTGCGTTATCTGCCTCAATCCGCGGCTAAATTCTTCCTGAGGTCCTGTACGACGTCCTCGGGTTTCCACTCGTTTCCACTATAAATTTTTCCGACCTTCCCATCCGGATCCACGATCACTGTCCTGAGTGCGTGGATGATCTGGTCCTTCTCGGGGAAGTAGGTTAGCCCGAAGTACTGAGCGATATCCTTCACCTGCTCGTTCGTCCCACCCGCGAACTCCCAGTGCGCAAAAGTCTCGTTCTGATAACGCTCTGTATGTGCAGCGCCGTAACTGCGCAACACCTTTGGCGTGTCATAAGCGGGATCGATGCTGATACTGAGCAGGTGCGTCTTTCCATAAAGCTCCGGACTCTGGCCCAGGGCGCGCTCAATCTGCGCGAAGTTGTTGGACATCAGCGTGCAGTAATCCGGCACGGGACAACGCGTATAAATGAACGTCAGTAACAATGCCTTGCCGCGATAATCCTTGATGTGAATTTCACGGTCGTCCTGGTTACGCAGCGTGAAGTTTGGTACTTCATCACCTTCTTTAGCCACCTGGACGCCGGGCATTGCCGGTGCGGTTGCACTCTGCCTCGTGATGATTAAATCTTCGAGCCACGAGTGAGAACCATCGATCACGAGCGTGGCCGTAATCTGGTCGTCTGGCGCTAGTATTTTCAGATCCGCTTCAGTCGGAACCGTGAACGGCATCGTCATCGCCGGCATGTAACCCTTGATCTCGTCGTGCGAAACCGTCACGAGATGCTTGTCCGGCTCAACCGCCAGCACCTTGCCCTTTAGATCGTATCGCTTCTCGTTCCCACGCCGGCACGCCGAAAACGAAAGAGAAAGTGCCACGAAGAGGCACATAAATCGCAAAACGGTAAGAAAAGCGGTAGTGCTTTTTGTGGCTTTTTGTGGATTCATTTGCTGGTCGGTTGTAGTTGCGCGTCGTAGAGTCGTTGATAGGTCCAATAGTTCGCCATCACTTTGTAAACGTAATCCTTCGTCTGCGTGAAACCAATCTCGGGTACGTAGCGGTCCGCTTCGTTCGCGCGTGACCTTGCGATCCAGCGCGCGAGGTTGTCGGCGCCGCCGTTGTACGAGCCCGCCACCGCCTGCGGCTGGTTCGGAAACTGCTTAAACAAATTCGCAAGGTACTGCGACCCGAAGAGGATCGCTGTGTCTGCGTTGTAGAGATCGTCCTGGTTAAAGTTTTGCAGGTTCACTTGATTCGCGATGTCGCTTGCCGTGGATGCTATGAACTGCATCATGCCACGCGCAGCGGCGATCGATTTCGCGTCTGCCTGAAAGCGCGACTCCTGTCGTGCAATCGAAAGGACAAACCTCGGATCGACGTTCCTGCTGCTTGCATGCTTCAACAACGACTCGCGATACGGCGCGGGATAAAGCAACTCAACGAGTTCGCGTGGCGCGAGCTCGATCACGAAATCAGCCGGCATCGTTTTCCACGCCTGCTCGCCGAAACGAACGGCGCGACTCGGTATTCCGGCACGCAACGCGAGCACTGCGATCGAGTAATCTTCGTCTGGTCCAGCGGATGATTTTCGTGCCGCGAGCAACTCGGGAAGTGCTTCGTCGTAGAGGCCGAGTAGCAGCAGGCTGTTTGCGAGTGTCTCGTGAAGGGCGAGATCTGCGCCCTGTTTTAGCAAAGTAATCTTGTTGAACTTCGGCACGCGGTAAGTTGTTAACGCGTTGTATGCAACCTGTAGGTTCTTTAGCGCTTCGGCACGAGTTGGTGGATCGGTTGTGAGTCTCAAACTCGATTGCGCGGCGGCGCGAGCTTGCTCGTGCTGTCCCGCAGCGCTTGCGGCTTTACTTTCGTTCAGCAACGCATTGAGACGATTTCGCACAAGCGATCGCGACTTCTCATTCGTCGCGAGATCCAACAACCGCTGCGTCGCGCGCGTGCCGTAGTACTCGTTGCGTCCATCAGGAATCGACAAGTAACCAGTGATTGCTTCTTCCGTTCGTCCGAGTTGTTCGAGCGCGTAAGCGCGCAGAAAATTGACTTCGGCCGGGTTCGTGCCGCCGGGCACGCGCGTGCCACCGAGATCCGATAGCTTCAACAACTCGTCAGCGTCGCGCACGACTACGGCCCAGCTTCCCTGGGCGAGATGAATGCGGAGTTGAGCAAACAACACGAGCGCAGTCGGGAGGTCGGTTTTAAAACGTGCGCGAGCCGCCTGCACCCAGTTGAGTGCCTCGGGATAACGGCCCGCTTCGTGCAGCGCGTCGATAATGTTCAGGTAAGCGCGTTCGGGCGCGGGGTTATCGGGGAACCGATCGATCAGTAGTTTGTAGGCGTTTACGGCATCGTCGGTCCGCTTCATCCGCACATAACTCGAGCCAAGAAAACCGACTGCATCGCGTGCGCTCAACGACTGCGGGTATGAGTCAAAGACTTTCTGAAACAGTTTGACCGCGTCGTCATATTTCGCCTCGTTGTAGAGACCACGCGCGATCTGGAAAGTCGCGTTGGCCAGCGTTGTACTTTGCGGAAAGCGATCGATAACTGCCTGGTAGTGAACGCGCGCGCCTGCGAAGTCGCGATTGAATTGATAGACCGACGCGCGCAGCAGGTGTTCGGCTTCAGAAGTCAACGGCGAAATTTTTTCGAGCGCATCAAGCTGTCGCACGGCTTCAAGCGCGTAGTCGTCCGGACGCGAAGCGTCGGGCATCTGCATCACTAACCTCGCGAAGACGTCGCGCGCTTCAGTGGTTTTTCCGGCACGAAGGTATGCAAGCCCCATCAGCGCGGCGCCTTCACGCGCTATCGCGATGTTTCTCGACAGTGTCAAAGGTCTTCCACTACTCGCGGCACTCGCGAAATCTCCGCTTTCAAAGAAACTCTCACTCAGTCGCAATGTCGCGGCGTCAAAAAGCAGACTCGAAGGAGCAGTCGCGATGAGCTGTTGCAAACGCTCACGCTCGAGAACGAGGTCTCCCGTCGCGCGCGCGATCTTCGCCAGGCGCCACAACGCATACTCTTTAAGCTTTGAATTGTTAGCGGCGATTGCCTGATAGTTTGCTACTGCCGTTGCCGTATCGCCGGTCCGTTCTGCAATGCGACCGAGCAGGTATTCGTAATTCTTGTCGCGGAAAAGTCCCTCGTTTGCTGCCCGAACCTTGCTGATCTCGGAGCGCGCAGTCTGCCAGTCTTCAGCTTCGACGGCGGCGATGATCGGATCTGCTGACTGTGCGACCACGGAGAAAGCGGCGCCGTTGAGCAGAGCGATAAAAAGTATTAGTCTCGCGAAGGACATGACTCGGATTATAATGACGCCACAGAAGGGCACAAAGAGCACAGACCATTAATTTTCGCATCACTCCCCCGGCGCTGTTGGTTTGTGCCTTGTGCGCTTTTTTATGGCCACTAATATGATCAAACTCGAGGCTGCCGATTTGGCAGCGAAAATCAAAGAAGAAGTAAAAACGGAGATCGAGCGCGGTATACGCCCGACACTCGCCGCCGTACGCGTCGGCGATGATCCGGCGTCGGCCGTCTACGTGAGAAACAAGATTCGCGCGTGCGAAGAGGTCGGCATACGCTCGCAACATCACGCGTTGCCTGAATCGACAACGACAAATCAACTGCTCGATCTGATCGCTTCGTTGAACGCACGCGACGACGTTGATGGGATTTTGACGCAGCTTCCGTTACCGGCTCACGTGGATGAGACCGCGATTATCGAAGCAATGGATCCGGCGAAGGACGTTGACGGGTTTCATCCGGTGAACGCGGGCAAGCTTGCGATGGGCAGACCCGTCTTCGTGCCCTGCACGCCCGCGGGAATCATTGAGCTGCTTGACGATCGTCGTGTCGAGATTCGTGGCGCGAATGCGTGTGTTGTCGGTCGCAGTCAGATTGTCGGGCGTCCAATGGCCCAGTTGCTTTTGCAGCGCGATGCGACGGTGACGATTAGTCATTCGCGCACGCGCGATCTTGCAGCCGTGACGCGCACGGCCGACTTGCTCGTCGTCGCCATCGGACGAGCTGGTTTCATCGGCGGCGATCACATCAAGCCGGGCGCGACCGTGATCGATGTCGGCATGAACAAGGTTTCTGAAGTTGATGAAGTGCGCCGGTTGTTTGGAAACGAAGCAGAGAAACGGCTGGAGGTAGTCGCGAAACGCGGCTCGACTCTAGTGGGCGATGTGAATCCAGCGGAGGCGGCGGCAGTGGCCGGCATGTTGACGCCCGTTCCCGGAGGTGTGGGTTTGTTAACGGTCGCGATGTTGATGAAGAACACCCTCAAGGCCGCACGCCTGAGACAGCGATGATCTAATGTTACGTGTGGGACTTACAGGTTCTATCGGCGTTGGCAAATCGTTTGTCGCTTCGGTGTTCGTTGAACTCGGGTGTCATGTGCTGGATGCTGATCAAACGGCGCGCGAGGTTGTCATGACGGGCACGCCCGGTTTGAAAGCACTCACGGAGGCGTTTGGCGAGGAAATTTTGAACACGGAGGGAACGCTCGATAGAAAAAAACTCGGAGCCGTGATCTTCAATGATCAAAGTCAGCGTGAACGTCTGAATCGAATATTGCATCCGTTCATCATCGCGCGACAGGATGAGATCCTGAACGCATGGGAAGCGGAAGATCCTGAAGGTATCGGCATCGTCGATGCGGCGCTAATGATTGAATCCGGCGGTTACCGCCGCTTTGATAAACTGATTGTGGTCCATTGTCGTCCCGAGGTTCAGCTTGAGCGTCTGATGCTGCGCGACAAGCTCACGCGCGAGGAAGCGTTGCGCCGCATCAATTCGCAGATGCCGCAGGAGGAGAAACAAAAATTTGCTGATTACCTGATCGACACGTCCGATGGTTTTGAACTAACTAGATCTCAATCCGTGGAGATCTATCACAAATTACTCCGTATAATCCGTGGCTAAACCTTTCTCCTGCATCTGTTCGCTGTTGCTCGCGTTGTGTTTGACGCATACAGGCTGCTTCACCACAAACGAGCCTTCGACCTACTACGGCAAAGTGGTGCCGCCGAAGACGCAGGAGTTTCGCTGGAGTAATGGCGGACTGCCGCAGACGTTTGATCCCGCCTTCGCGGCTGCACCACCCGACACGGACGCCGTCAGGGCACTCTTCGAAGGCCTCACTGATTACGATCCTAAAACGCTTGCCCCCGTGCCTGCGGTGGCAACGCGCTGGGAATCGTCGAACGAAGGGCGCATCTGGACCTTTTATCTACGCGACAACGCGCGTTGGTCCAACGGCGAAAAAGTTACGGCCCACGACTTCGTTCGCTCCTGGGAACGCACGCTCAACATCGGAGCACTCGCGCCACACACCGAACTGCTCTCCAACATTGAGGGCGCAACGCCCACCGTCGCGACTCCGCATAACTTCGGCGCGCGGGCGGTCAACGAGCATGTTTTGCAGGTCACGCTTGAACGTCCCGACACCAGTTTTCCCGCGCTCGTGGCCCACCCGGTTTTTCGTCCCGTCAAAGTCGCAGACGCAGAAAGCACAACCCGTCTCGAATCGCACGAGCTGATTTCAAACGGCGCTTTTCATTTACTCGCGGCCGAAAACGATCAGGTACAGCTGGAACGTGCCAAAACGTATTGGGACGATGCATCAGTCTCGTTGGACCGTGTCACGTTTGTGAATACGACGAATGCTGAGGACGCGCTATCAGCCTATAAAGCAGGCGAGATTGACGCAGTCACAAACGCGCCTTTTGAACCGTTGGCGCTCAAGCTGCTTGCGCCCTACCAAGACTTTCATCGCTCAACTTTCGGGGCGGTGACTTATTACGCCTTCAACACTGCTCACGAGCCCTTTGACGACGTGCGCGTGCGTGAGGCGCTTGCGCTTGCGATCGATCGCGAACGCATCAGTCGCGACCACCTCGGCGGAGCGACCGAACCGGCAGGGAAGTTTCTGCCCGAAGCGATGTCGGGTGAAAAGCCTGTCGTGGACCAGGCCGAGCTGCTGGCGCACGACGTCAACAAAGCGCGCGAGCTTCTGGCCGAAGCCGGTTATCCCGGTGGCGATGGCTTTCCTGTCATCCGGCTTTTAATCAATCGTAACGAGCAACAGCGGATCGTGGCCCAGTCGATTGCCGCGATGTGGCGTTCGGCGTTGAATATCGAGACCGAGATTGTGATCCGGATTTGGGAGGAATATGAAGCTGCGATTGCCGCGGGTGACTACGACATTGTGCGTCGTGGAATGGTGATGCAGTCCACGAGTGAGCTGGTCAATCTGCGAATGTTGTTTGAACGCGATGCGCGGCCGTTGCCGCTTGCGTCGCCAACCGCCGACGCGACTCCTTCACCGCAGCCGGTGGTTCCAGTGGAATCGGAAGCGCAGGCCTTGAAGGACCTGAAAGCAATGCCGATCTATTTTGCGTCCTCGTACTCCCTCGTGAAGCCGTATGTTTCCGGGTTTGATTCGAACGCGCTGGACGTGCCAAGTCTCAAAAAAACGCGTATGAACACGGGCTGGTCAGAACGATGAATGCGTTCACGATCACGTGTCGGAGCAGGGAAGAGACGGCCGGCGTGGCGGCAGCGTTGGCGCCCCGGCTGCGCGCTGGTGACACCATGTTGCTGAAAGGACCGCTGGCGAGTGGTAAGACTGCGTTCGTTCAGGAGCTGGTCGCCGCGCTTGGATCGAGCGCAGACGTCACGAGTCCCACTTTCACTCTCGCGCAGTTTTATAGGATTCCCTCCGGGACGTTTCTGCATATCGACGCTTACCGGCTCTCGAGTGTCGCGGAGTTTCGGGATCTGGCGCTGGACGAATTCGTGTTTGAAAGCATCACTGCCATCGAGTGGGGCGACATCGTCGAACAGGATTTCCCGAACGCTTTGTCGATTGACTTCGAATTCGTTGAGAACGAAGACAACTGGCGCAAGTTGACGTTTTCGTCTGCGGCAGAGAGATGGCAACCAATGCTCGTTGATTTGAAGAACCAGTTGGGTGAACGTTTGAGAGTATGAGTTTGTTGCTGGCAGTCGAGTCGTCGTCGAATGTGTATCGCGTTGTGCTTGGACGTGACGGCGAGGCGATTTTCGATTCGGCAGCAAGCAATTGCGATCCTCCTTTTAGAACACTCGGTTCGTTGCTCGAGTGTGGGCTCGAAACGCTGGGCTTACAGGCGAGCGAGATCAAAGGAATCGCGATCAACGTCGGCCCCGGATCTCTCACATTCGTGCGCGCGGGAATATCGTTTGTTAATGCGCTTGCGTTTAGTTTGAATGTGAGTATCTATCCGTTCAACTGGTTCGAGATCATTGCCGCGCAAACGAAAACGATAACTCACTTGCCGGTCGTCTGCGCAGTGCCGGCCGCGAACGACAACGCGTACGTTGGCTTGATTAGGGGTGAGGCTGTTGAGATCATGCGTTTCGGACCTGTACACACGGCACTAGCGGAGGTTAGTGGCGGGCTCGGGGAAGTGGCGGTGGCAGGGAGGATTCGGCACCGGCTCGCAACGTTGTTGGCAGATGCGAGCGTCGTTGACACCGGCATCGAGAACCCGGATGCGCGAGTGTTGTTACGAATCGGGCATGAAGCCGCCAAAAAAGGTAGCCGCTCGACAACGCAAGTCGAGGCACTGAACGATCAATCGAAACTATTTTTCGCCACGGATCAGACGGATGAACAAGCAGGTTGAGGATATTGTTGAGTGCCTTTCAAAAGGTGGTGTGGTGCTCATCCCGACAGACACGGTTTACGGTCTTGCAGTGAGTCCGAATTTTGACAAATCGATCGATCGACTGTTTGCACTAAAGCGCCGGCCGCGAAATGTGAATCTCCCTATCATGGTTGCATCCGATGATGAGCTTGAGCCGCTCGGTTTCGAGATAAGCGAAAGTGCGCGACGACTGCTGCGCTCGCCCCTCGTTCCGGGAAGTTTGACGCTCGCGATGGGATTTAGTTCCGACTACAGGCCCGAGTGGCTTGCAGGCCGTGAAGAAGCGGCGGTGAGGATACCAAATGATGAGCGTCTCCTCGCCGTGTTGCGCAAAACTGGTCCACTGCTCGTAACCAGCGCAAATGCGCACAGCGCGGAAACGCCTGATAATGTTTCAGACATTCTCGCGCAGCTTGACGGCGCGCCGGATTTATTTATTGACGGCGGTATTTTGCGGACCACGGCGTCCACCCTTGTGAACTGTCGCGTCGATCCTCCGGTGATCGAACGCGTGGGCGTCGTACCTGCATCTGAAGTTTTGAAGTATTTATCATGAGTAAAGATCTGATCCTGGGAATTGAGTCGTCGTGTGACGACACTGCGGCTGCGGTCGTCGATCGCGACGGAAACGTCCTTTCGTCAATCATCGCGAGCCAAACGCACATTCATTCACGCTGGGGCGGAGTGTATCCCGAGTTTGCGAGCCGCGCTCACGCGCTCGTCGTTGTGCCGACAATCGAACGCGCTCTGAAAGAAGCAAATGTTGAAGGTCCGGATTTGAAAGCAATCGGTGTGACGAGGGGGCCGGGTCTCATCGGTTCGTTGATTGTCGGCGTGAATACCGCAGCTGGTCTCGGCCTTGGCTGGAATGTTCCCGTGTTTGGAATCAATCACCTGCGCGGGCACTTGCGCAGTGCTGACCTCGTTGAGAAACGAGTCGAGCTACCGGCGATCGTGCTGCTTGTTTCAGGTGGACATACGTTTCTCGCACGCATGGAGAGTTTGACGTCGATCCAACTGCTCGGCTCGACGCGTGATGATTCAGTAGGGGAGGCTTACGACAAGGTCGCGCGACTGCTGGGACTGGGATTTCCGGGTGGTCCAGCCGTAGACAAACTCGCGAAGACGGGCACGCCGTCGATTCCGTTTCCGCGTCCGATGCTGAACGAGGGATTTGAGTTTTCGTTCTCGGGGTTGAAGTCGGCGGTGGGAAGATTTCTCGACAAGAATCCCGAGGTGGACCATGCGGACGTGGCGGCGTCGTTCGTGAGTGCGTGCATGGAGATTCTGTTGACGAAATGCAGGCGCGCGCTGGAGGCGTATCCGGCGGAGTGTTTGGTCGTGGTTGGTGGTGTGGCGGCGAGCCCACAATTGCGTGAGGGCGCGGGCGAGCTCTGTGATGATCTCGGAGTGAAGCTCTGTCTCCCGCCGTTAAAGTGGTCGACAGACAACGCCGCGATGATCGGTCTGGCCGCGTGGGATTATGTCAACGCAGGTGTTACCCCGCCTCTGGCAGCCACCGCGTCACTCAAAATCACCGAGTTTTAGCCACAAAAAAGCACAAAAGACTCAGTCAGAGTTCATGCTTACTCCACCAGCCCCGCAGCCTCAAGGCTGAACTTTACCCGCAGTTCAGCGTTCAAGCTTGCTCGGTTGACGAACCCCAAACTCGGATTTTTCTTTTGTGTTTTTTGTGCCTTTTTGTGGCTAAATTATCGACTCAAATTGCGAACGAAGCCCCAATCACCACTCGCATTCACCTGAATGTTCTGCACATTCTTCCGCGCGATCACCACATTCGACTGGTACCACAACGGCAACACCGGCACGTCGCGGCTTACGATATCCTGAATCCTCGTGTACAGCTCTCGCGCCTTCTGCCGGTCAAACGTGTTCACGGCCTGATTCAGCAACGTATCGAGTTCGTTGTTACTGTACCGACTGCGATTGCGCGACGGTCGCGCCTCCGTCGGTATCTCAGACGTCGCAAATAGATCCTTGTAAAAGATCGGATCCTGGTTCCCGCCGACCCACTGCGAATACGAGATCTGGAAGTTGCCGCGCTTTAGCTCGTCAAACAGCGTGTTCTGCTCGGGCGTCTGAATCTCGACCGGCACTCCCACTTCCTTCATATAATTCTGAATCACACCCGCATACTGCCGCCCCGCAATACTGCTCCCGGAAAGTTTGTACACAACCGGCTTGTCGAACCGCATCCGTGGTCCATCACCATCAGGATCGCGAAATCCCGCTTCGTCGAGCAGTTGCTTCGCTCGCGCGGGATCGTACGAATATGTTTGCCCCGGGGAGTATGCCCACGATTCTTCAGGAATGATCGAATGCGCGATCTTACCGAGCCCGAGTAACAGGTTCTTGATCAAACTCTCGCGATCGATCGCGTGAGCGAGGGCTTGACGCACCTTCACATTGTCGAGCGGAGCCGACGTCGTATTGATCGTCAACAAGTTAACATTCGAGCCGTTGAACACCTTCACTTGCAGGTTCGGATCGCCTTCGAGTCGCTTCACTGCATCCGGCGAAAGACTCGTGGGCATCGGTGCGATATCAACACGCCCTGACTGCAACTCCGCCTGTAACGCATTCATGTCAGAGATCACGCGCACACGCACGGCAGGTAGCTTCGGCGCGCCTTCCCAGTATTCGGGAAACGCCTCGACATCGCACACCTGCTGCGCGTTGTCGTAACGCACAAACTTGAATGGACCAGTGCCAAGCGGGTGCGTTTTTTGTGACTCGTAACTGTCCTTCGGAATGATCGCGACGGGAACGAGGTTCGAGAGCAGCCCGACCCAGGGTTCGATCAACGTCACGACGATCGTGCGCGCGTCAGGGGCCTCGACGCTTTTTACATAGCTACGTCTTTCGGCACCCGTTCCTTTATAAAAACTCGCCGACTTCGCGAAACTGCTCGAGAAAACAAGGTCGAGCGTGTATTTCACGTCCGCGGAGGTCAGCACGCGCCCGTCGTGAAACTTGACACCATCGTGAAGTGTAAACGTGAAAGTTAGACCATCGTCGGAGCGGTTAATGGCAGACGCCAGCTCGCCGGAGTAATCAAACTTCTCATCCTTCTTGACGAGGGTGTTGAAGATCAGCGTGCGGACGCGCTCGCTGGCCGCGTCAACTGAAGGCGAGCCGATCGGATCGATGGTGCGGATGTTGTCGCCGAGCGCGATCACAAACCCATCGCTGCTCCGGCGGCAACCTGGCGGAAGAAGTAACAGCAATGTCAAAACGAGCAGCAGGATAGGCGTGCCCTTGCTCACTTAACGGTGCCTCCGTATGTGTAGTTAAGACTGGAATTGAGCTTGAGAATTTCGCTTGAGAGTTGTTGAAAGCGCGCCAGATCGAGTGGCAGCGGCGGCTCCATGATGGTTTTGGTTCTCGCAATACGTTCGAGCGACTCTTCGATGCGTTCTTTTGGCAACTTTCCTCGCTTTGCTGCTTCGAGTAGTCCTTGATAGCCGCGGCGGATCTTCTCGGGAGTGGCACAGATCAGCAGCATGTCTTCACCCGCGAGTGCCGCACGCACCGTCGCCTCTTCGATTTCGCAATGACGCGCGATCGCGCCCATCTCGAGATCGTCTGTGACGACAAGGTGGTTGTAGCCGAGCTCGTGTCGCAGCAGCTTTGTGACGATGTTGTAGTTCAACGAGGCGGGTTCGAGTAAACCGCCAGTCACTTCCTCTCTGATGTCGATGTTCGGAAAGCCCCCGTGACTCACCATCACGCAACGGACGCGATCGTCACGTCGCTGAAACAGCTCGATGTACGGCGCAAGATCCTGTGCGATGAGATCGTCGTGCGAGAGTCGAACGACAGGCATCTCTTCGTGTGAATCGACCTCGCCCGCGCCGATACCCGGAAAGTGTTTGAGACAGCCGAGACAGCCTGTGCCCTGTAGCCCGCGCATGTAAACAGTCGTGTAACCAAGCACTTCGCCGGGCGAACGTCCGAACGATCTTGAATACAGACCGTTGGAGAGCAGGTCGCGATCCTCGGTCATGATCGACATCACGGGCGCGAAGTTGATGTTGAAACCGAGCATGCGCAGCACTTCGCCCGTAATTCTTCCGAGCGCGCGTGAGGCGGCGAGATCGCCGTGTTGGCGGATCGTGCGCGCGGACGGCATGGGCGTGAAGATGCGTCGCAGTCGATCGACGAGACCACCTTCCTGATCGATCCCGAATAGTGGCGGTGTTGGTACAATCTCGCGAACCGCGTCGAGCAGCGAACGTAGTTGTTCTGGACCAGCGACGTTGCGGCCGAAGATGATGATGCCGCCGGGTTTTATTTCCTCGACTAAGGCGCGTGCTTCGGCGTCGAGCTCAGTGCCTGGAAGACCGATGAATAGGAACTGTCCGATTTGTTCTTCAAGGGGTAGGGCGTAAAGATTTTCTGGCAGCATTGTTTACGCCGGGAGTTTAGCATAACAACGAAAAAAACCGCGTGATGTAATCGCGCTTGTTTGACGATAACGCGAGCCCTACGAGTCGGAATATTGATATTGACATCAGGACGAGGACCAGAGTAGAGTGCCGCCATCTCAGTCACTCTTCCCCGGTGCGTCTGTTTGGCGTTGTGTCGCCATTAAACTTTATAAGCGGAACTGAAAGCTTAGTCCTTTTCACCAGGTCAGTTCGTCTCCCGACTCACGCATTTCGATTTGAAGTGTAGCGTTAACAACTCTCAACTCAAGAGGCACTCACATGATTATCCGCTTTCGCCGACCTCATCTGCGCGTTACTACAGCCGCGTTTCTTTCCTATGTGCTTGTGATCTTAACGTGCGTTCCTTTTTCGACCTCGGCGCGAAATTTTACTGACGCCAAAATTGTGCAGGAGCTTCCCGCCGCCCAGTATCGTGATACTGAGCTACTCGTGCGCTTTCGCGCAGGCGTTTCCGACGCGGTGAAAGACATGATCCTCGCTGTCCACGGAGTGCGGAGAAAGAAGCAATTGGCGGGCGAATCCAGTGTCGATAAATTGCAATTGCCTGCCGGGCGTGATGTCAGGACGGCGGCACTCGAACTGATGCTGAATCCGCAGGTCGAATTTGCGGAGCCAAACTTTCTGATTTCAAAGGATGACCTGACGCCCAACGATGCGCAGTTCGATGCGCAATGGGCGTTGCGAAATACGGGCCAGAATGGAGGACATTACGGTTCGGATATCAATGCAGCTACCGCCTGGCAAAACACCACGGGTTCTGTGGCAACGGTCGTCGCGGTGATCGATAGCGGCGTTGACTTTACACATCCCGATTTGACGAATAACCAATGGACCAATCCACATCCGGAAGCCAATGGTGACCTACACGGGTGGGATTTCATTACTGACAGTGGCGAAATCAAGGATGAGCAGGGTCATGGCACTGCTGTCGCCGGCATTATTGCTGCTGAAGGTAACAATTCATCGGGAGTCTCGGGTGTGATGTGGCGTGCCAGCCTGATGAGTCTGCGCGTCCTCGACAATACTGGCACTGGCGACATTGCGGGCTCTGTTGAGGCGATTGATTACGCAGTTGCGCATGGCGCGCACGTCATAAACTTATCATGGGGAACTAACGGCGAATCGTTTGCGCTGAGGGACGCAATCGAACGAGCCATCAGACGCAATG
>DAIOGT010000022.1:0-37448 GCA_036745095.1 Pyrinomonadaceae bacterium | reverse complement strand
GCCAGGTGGACCGCACGTACACGTACGGTCATCAGCTCGTCAACCAAAACCAGAACACCGGTGTAGGAACGCAGACGAGCTTCTATGGTTACGACGGGCACGGTAACGTAAGGTTCCTGACAGATTCCTCCGGGCAAGTCACGGACACCTACGATTACGACGCCTACGGAAATCTGACCGCCAGCAGCGGCTCAACTTCCAACTCGTACCTCTACTCCGGCGAACGCTTTGATCAGGATCTTGGTTTGTACTACCTGCGGGCCAGGCATTACGACACTCGCAGGGGTCGATTCACGTCGATGGATCCGTTTGCCGGGTTCTCTGGTGCACCGCAAACGCTGCACAAGTACACCTACGTGCATGCCGATCCGGTCAACTTCGTTGACCCGACCGGTCTCGCGGCAGCGAAAGAGTATTCGGTCATCTCGATACAAGCGTTCAGGCAGGCTCCGGCGCTGAAGAAACTCAGTGACGCGATCATTTGCATCTTCGTGCATGCCGCGTCAGTGATAGCTCAGGATCCAAATCTGCCGCTGCCTGGAAGTTTGATGAGATTTGCGATCTGCAGGTGCAAGGTCGTTCCGATCGGGATTATAGTTGACCTGTTCGACGCGGCCGGAGGAGGTGGTCCATGGTCGCCGACCAACTATCCGAACCCCGATCCGCCGATGAGTGATCCGCCCGTGCGAGATACACCGCGAAATCCGGATGAAGTTAATCGGATGAGAGACGGCAAACCACCACGTCCGGGAATGGAGGCTCACCATCGGCAGCAAGTGCCGATGAGCGAGGGCGGAGTAATGGATGAACTTACGGATCGGACACATAGAAAAGACGGTAACCACACGCGTCACAACCGGCCTTCACGCTTCGGACCAGGCCAGCGAGGTCGTGAGACCAGGGGCCATTGGAAGCGTAGAGGCATGGGCTACGGATTACCGGGGGAGTGCATTTGACAAAGGATGAAGTTAAAGAGCACATCGAGGCTCTGGTCAGGAAATACGAAGGCGTTTTCGATGCTCCTATAGAGCGTCTGCATCGGGGTGAGCAGTTTGATCCACCCACCAGGAAGGATTGGGAATTCCTGGAGCGGAAGTTCAACTGCTCATTCAGTCCTGATTTTGTCGCCTTCGCCGAGGTGATCGTTGACTACAATCTTCCCGGTATGCTGAATGTGACCCGGGAGGGCAGGACCAACGGTGATCCTACGTTTGACTGGTGGTATGACCGTGAGATGGCTGACGGCTGGAATCCTGACTTGATCCCGTTTATCGCCGTCGGTAATGGTGATTTCTTTTGCCTGAGCGCCAGCCAGGGTCCTGAATCCGGTGTTTATTACGTCGATCACGGAGCAGGCGAGGAACAACAGATAACGGGCTCGTTCGCTGAATGGATCGAGCAGATGGAAAAGTTTCTTTACGGCGAAGAGTAAGAAAGCAAGCGTAAGGAAGTTGAATCCAGCTCGTAGAGCTTTGCTGAGGGAACGGGGCCGAGTTTGAATTCGGTTACAGGCGTGGCGTGATCGCGCAGCGCGGAGATGATCGAGTCGTTGCTGAAGTAACGGCGTCCTCGCGCGACGATCACGTAATCGCCGGCGCTCAGTTGCTTGACCGCATCCGGATCGGAGAGATAGACGGGTACGAGATCCGGTCGCTTCTCGCGATCCGCATAGTGCGTCACAAGCGAAGGACTCTCGCTCGCCACACGCGCGCCCGTTCGAGCGCGTCGCGCAATCTCGGCTATCACCTCGCGCATGCTCGAGTCGTAAAACTCGTCGTGCGGAAAATAGTAACCGGCCCAGCTCGTCCCGCCACCAATCGAATTTGTAAACAGACGAAAATGCGGTGCCGCGTTCACCGAGTTAATCACCGCGCTCGTGATTACGATAACTGCGAGACTTGCCGGAACATAATGCCTCAAGCTCGAGCCCGAAATTCGATTCGCCAGCCAGCGACCAACGAACTGAATGCCGAGCGCACTCGTAATCAACACCGCCGGGAGGATGGTCGTGTAGTAACGCGTAAACTTTCCACCCGGAAAACAGAACGCCACCACCCACAACATGAACCAGAAAAGAATGAAATAACGCCCGTCACCCAGTTTGCGTCGAAACAGCAGCGGTAGACCAGCGAGAAATCCGAGCACAGTCAAGAGCGGCAACTTCACGGCGGTGAACACTAAGTAGAAGTAAACAGGAATGCCGTTGAGCCAATCGCTAAAGCGCTGCGTATAAAGCTGGTTCATAAACTCGTAACCGTCGTGAACGACGCGCTTGCCGCCCGCAAACAATCCCATTTGCCGCCAAGTTTCAGGAAGCAGAACGGTCGGACTCAGGACCAGGAACACGAGACCCATGATCATAAAGAAAGCGAGGATCCGTTTCTTGCCCAAACGCCAGCGCGTTTGCGGTAGGTTCTGGAACATCCAGTAATAGCAAAAGCTAATCGTGAGGAGATGCGGCAAATATTTCGAGGCCACCATTGCGCCATACGAAGCCGCGGCGAGCCAATAATATTTGCCTGGGTTTCTGTCAGTGCTTTCCGCGACACGCTGCCCGCGCAGCCAAAAAACGTTCGCCAGTAAAAAGAAGAACAGTAGAAACGAATCTTCTTTAGCGACGCGATTGAAGCCGATGGCCGAGGGATCGAAGGTCCACAACGCCGCCGCGATCAGTGCCGCTTCCGCGCCAAACAATTCCGCAGTGATTAGAAAAATCAAAATGGCAGTGAGCGCGCCGACGATCGCGCCCGGCAGTCGCAGCGCTGTCTCAGGAGCAATTTGATTAGCCGGTCGAGAAGCTACGAAGGAAGTGCTGTTCCATTTTTCGGCGAGAATGATCGTCGCTGCCTGAAGCGCCTTCATCAACATCGGGTGTTCGCCGTTCGCGCCCGTTAGACCATTAACACGATAATCGGCCACGGCGTTGAGTTTGTTGAGCTCGTCCTCGCTCAGACCCTCGGCGCTCAAGCCAGTAACACGAAAACCAAAACCCGCCACCGTGAGAACGATGAGCGCGACGAAGACAAGGGTTCTGCTGTTTGCTAAGACACCACGTCCGGCGAAGAGGTCAGGTCTCAGTCCGGCAGTGATGATGGCGTCAGCGTGTGCAGACAAGATTCAATCCTCTCAGCAAAGTGCGAAAGGGTAACGAAATCGCTGGCTGAGTGTCAAAAAGAACAGGATCAATCCGGCAAAATCCTGCTAATCTTGCACTCCTGTCCCCATGGACCAAACACAACTAGCACGACGACTCGGTCTTTTCGACGCCACCATGATCGTGATGGGTGGCATCATCGGCTCCGGGATTTTCATGAACCCCTCTGTGGTCGCGCTCCAGGTTCGCACGCCGTTTCTGATTCTCGGCGCGTGGGCTGTCGGCGGTTTGTTTGCACTCGCAGCCGCATTCATATGGGCCGAACTCGCTGCGCTGCGACCTGACGTTGGCGGCCAGTACGCGTACCTGCGCGAAGCGTTCCATCCGGGCGTCGCGTTTCTGTATGGCTGGGTGTTGCTGCTCGTGATTCAAACGGGCGGAATGGCCGCGGTCGCTGTTACGTTCTCGCGCTACTTCGTCGAACTCGCTCACGTGCCGATTTCATCTTCATATCTCGCGGCCATCGTGCTCGCCATACTGACACTGATCAACTGTCTCGGCGTGCGCGCGGGCAGCACCGTGCAAAGCATCCTGATGGTGCTGAAGATTTTCGCGATTGCGATGCTGGTCGTTTGCGGCTTCATGTTTGCCGGTCGAAGCACAAACCCTTCCGCGCTTCTTGATAGACCGGTTTCGGGCGACCTCGTGACAGCATTCGGCGCCGCTCTCGTGCCGGTGATCTTTGCTTACGGCGGCTGGCAAACAGCGACTTTCCTCGCCGGAGAGATCAAAGAGCCACGAAAGAACCTGCCGCGCGGATTGATACTCGGCGTCACCGGCGTCGTCGTACTTTATCTCGCTGCGAATGTTGTCTATACGAGCGTACTCGGAACAACCGGACTCGCAGCATCAACAGCCCCCGCATCGGACGTAATGCGAAGCGCGCTCGGAGACTTCGGAGCTCGTCTCATTGCCGCGGGCATTGCGATCTCGACGGCCGGCTTCCTCAGTCAAAGCATGCTCACGGCGCCGCGCGTTTACTTCGCGATGGCGAAAGATGGATTGTTTTTCGAGCGCGTCGGCATGGTACACCCAAAAACACGCGCGCCGATTGTGGCCATCGCGCTCCAGGGACTGCTGGCAATCGTGATCGCGCTCCTCGGAACCTACGAGCGAATTCTCAACTACGTCGTATCAATCGACATGATTTTCTTCGGCCTCACTGCGTGCTGTATCTTCATCTTTCGGCGACGCGAAGCCGCAGCAGAAATGAGAGTTCCGGGTCACCCGTTTACGACGATTATCTTCATCGCGATCTGCTGGCTCGTCGTAATAAACACGGTCTATCGTTACCCGCAAAACACGTTGATAGGAATCGCAATCATGATCGCAGGTATTCCCGCTTACTGGTTTTGGCGACAGAGGAGCAGCAGATGACCGCCGCACGTAAAGTCATGGGCTCGTCGTATATGCACTGGGCCAAGACGCGCTCCGTCGCGAAATACAATCTCGCGACGAGCGGTCTCGGCAATGTGAAACTGCGCGAGCTTCGTGTGTCGCTCGACGATCTGGAGATCACTGAGGGCGGCTACGGTTATCAACCGTTAATACATTCGATTGCAACACGATATCGCGTCGCTCCGGAAGAGGTTGTGACGGCCGCGGGAACGACGTTCGCAAACCACCTCGCGATGGCAGCCTTAATCAAGCCGGGCGACGAAGTGTTGTTTGAAGAACCGGCATACGAGCCGATGCTCGCGCTCGCTCATTATCTCGGCGCGAACGTTAAGCGACTCCCACGCCGCTTCGAAGACGAGTTTCAAATCCTGCCGCAGGATGTGGCACGGCTGGTGACGCCTGACACTCGGCTGATCGTCATCACGAACCTTCACAATCCGAGCGGCGTGCTCATTGACGACTCAACGATGAAGCAGATCGGCGAGATTGCACGCCGCGCAGGCGCGCATGTGCTCGTTGATGAGGTTTACATGGAGACATTGTTTGAAGAGTCGCCGCGCACGAGTTTCCATTTCGGTGAAGAGTTTGTAGTGACTAGTAGTTTGACGAAGGCGTTCGGTTTGAGTGGGTTGCGATGTGGCTGGATTCTCGCGAATGCGGAACTCGCTAAACGCATGTGGCTGCTGAATGATCTTTTCGCATCTACAGCCGTACACGCGGGTGAGCGGTTGAGTGTGGTGGCGATGCAGCAACTTGAAGGGATCGCTGATCGTGCGAAGCAGTTGCTTGATCGAAACCGGCAGATCTTGAATGAGTTTCTTGACACTCGTGAAGATCTCGAGGTGGTACGGCCGGAGTTTGGCACCGTGATGTTTCCGCGCGTGCGACAGGGAACATCGGAAAGACTCTGCGAGTTGCTGCGCGAGAAATACGAGACGTCAGTCGTGCCCGGAATCTTCTTCGAAATGCCGGCGCACTTCAGGATCGGCATCGCGGGCGACACCGATTTATTAACGGAAGGCCTGGACAGGCTCGGGCAAGCGCTTAATTCTTTTTGATTTCTTTAACGACAAGCCAGTCGCGCACTTGTTCCGCCGCCTCAATCCCAACTGCGTCCTTCGTGATCCTGATGGGCGTTCCGTTAGGCCAGTTGTCCTTCTTCAGCATTGGACCACCGAGTGCTTTGTAATAAACCTTCCCCTCAAACTTCTTCTGTCCCGTACGTGGCTCGAATACGAGTACTCGAATATCGAGGTCCTGTGAGTTCAGGATCAACGTTCCGTACTGAAAGTCGTCAACATCAAACTGGAGCAAGACAACGATAGCTTCGGTCTCGGTCTTCGCTCGCTTGACCGCGCGGTCGCGTTTGATCTCGCCCAGCGAAGTGGCTGTGATGTTTTTCGACTCGCCCAGGTGTTGGAGCACGCTTTCGAATATCGCGTCTTCGCTGAGCAGGTGCTTCGACGAAGGCTCGATTCCCACCAGCAGGGAAACGCGTTCTTTCAGTTCTCGCGCACTGCTTTTCGAAGGTCTCTCTGCGTCGGTTTGGGGCGTTGGGACAGGGGTCGGATTTGGCTTCGGAGTGCGCCTGCCTGACTGCGCAAACGTTTGCGTGGCGAGCAACAGCAGCAGGCTGGACGCTGCAAAAAAGCCTTTTTTGTGGCGGTTTCGCTGAAAGCCGGGGCGCATTTTCATGCTTTCTTCTCCAGCGGTATTGGTGTGACCTTAGAAGCGCGCCTAGTCTACAAGGTTGCAGCAGAGCTGTCGAAGATTTGGCGGCTTCGGTTCCGTCAGGTAGATCTGTACCGCCGATTGCTTCCGTAGCTGCTCCGCGTAACCCAGCAACACCTTCTGTTTTTCCTGCTCCAGCAGGTAACCCATGATCATTAATTTTAAGTCTGAAAAGTCGTCGTTAAGCCGCGCTTTGTTCGCGTTGTAGAAGGCGCGCGCCTGCTCCTCGGTGATGATTGGCAGATTTGCGTTTATATGCTGGTTGACTAGCGCTTGCGGGCTGGTGCGGAGTCGTCTCGCTTCCTGTTCTAAAACCAGATCGTTAATGTGCTGATCAAGATCGCGCTTGCGAAGTGCGTAGACCTGTTGTTGGACCTGGAAGATCAACGGCAGCAGACTCGATTCAATATCGGCTGAAGTGATGTTGACATCGTTGACGGTGGCATAAACTCGCGCCAGTTCCGCTTCGTTTGTCGGCGGCGTGACCTGCTGGTTCGTGATCGTGACTTTGGCGCCTGCGCGCAAAGAGCTTGCAAACACACGCGCTCGGAGAGCTTCGCGTTCGGCTTTCAATTGGGCAATGATGCTGTTCTTGACGTTACCAAAACTCTGAGTGCGGTTCTTGCTCTGCTCATAGATCGCTTTGGCTTCCGCTTCGGTGGGCTGAATGACCTTAGCGGTGACTTCCAGCTCGAGAAGTTGGGCCGTAGTAATGCCGCGCCGTTTCGCTTCGCCTTCGAGAAGAAGGTCGTTGATTCTCAATTCGAGCTGACGACTGCGGGCGGCGATCACTGTATCCTGCGCAAGGCTCACGTTAGACTTCGTGTCCATGCTGAGATCCTGTCGTGTGATCTTTACGCCGTTGACGACTGCGAGGACGTTGATCTCCGGTTTCTGTTCGCAACCACAGTTCGGTGTTTGGAAGAGTAAGAGCCAGAAGAGGAATAGATGAAGGATCATTACTTCTTCAGCGCGCGGATTGCCTCGCGAGCGTAGTACGTCAGGATAATGTCGGCGCCGGCTCGTTTGATGCTCGTGAGCGTTTCCATCATTACACGGTCTTCGTCGATCCAGCCCTTCTGCGCGGCTGCTTTAATCAACGCATACTCGCCTGACACGTGATACGCGGCGCACGGAACATCGAAGCGCTCACGCACCATCTTCAACACGTCGAGATAAACTGTCGCCGGCTTCACCATCAGGATGTCTGCGCCTTCCGCGTAGTCGAGCTCCGCTTCACGCATCGCTTCGCGCGCGTTCGGTGGATCCATCTGGTAAGCGCGGCGGTCGCCAAACTCGGGCGCGCTCTGCGCCGCCTCGCGAAATGGACCATAAAAGCCTGACGCATACTTCACTGCGTAAGCCATGATCGCGGTGTTTTCGAATCCTTCCGCATCGAGCAACCCGCGTATCGCGGCAACCTGGCTGTCCATCATTGCGGAGGGCGCGACGATGTCTGCGCCCGCCGCTGCCTGGCTCAACGCCGTGCGCGCAAGCAGCTCGAGCGACTCGTCGTTGATAACTTCGCCGCCACGCACAACACCGCAATGCCCGTGCGAAGTGTACTCACACAGGCAGGTATCAGCCATAACGATCATTTCCGGTGAAGACTGTCGTACCGCGCGAATTGCCCGCTGCACGATCCCGTCTTCCGCATAAGCTCCGGATCCGCTCGGATCTTTCGTTTCGGGGAGACCGAAAAGGATGATGCTGCTCACACCGATGTCCTTCGCGGCGGCGACCTCTTTTGTCAGCTCGTCGATCGAGAGGTTGAAGACTCCGGGCATCGATGAAATTTCGCGTCGCACGCCTGTGCCGGCGCATACGAAGAGCGGGAGGACAAAATTCTCCGGGGCGAGTCGCGTCTCGCGCACGAGTGAACGGATCGCGTCGTTTCTTCTTAGCCGGCGAGGACGATGAATTATTTCTGACATCGATAACTCCCGTTCAGACTTTTTTAAGTTCAGAGTTCATCCTTTAGGTTGTGTCGTCCAGACAGCAAGCTAAAGCTTGAACTAGCTTTGGGCAAAGCTGCTTGAACTCTGAACTTAAGCCTGAACTTACCAACGGTGATACGCGGGATGGCCTGGTCTCACCGCCACGAAGGTCCCGCGACAAGTCGCGCAAACTTTGTCGTGCGCGATCAACTCGCCTTCGACGATTGCTTTGTCACCAGTGGACTCGACTACACGTGCGACGAGTTTCACCGGACGATCGCTCGGCGTCGGGCGCAAGAGCTTGATCGAGTATTCTGCAGTGACTGTGCACGGCGGCTTATCCGCGCCGCTTTTCTGCATCAGGTACCAGGCCGCCGACCAGTTACAGTGACAGTCAAGCAACGTGCCGATGATCCCACCGCTCAACATTCCCTCGAACGCTTCATACTCCTTGCTCGGTTGCCACTCGGCCACGACCTCGTCGCCATCCGCAAAACTGCGCACGTGGAGGCCCTTCGGGTTCGCGGGTCCACAACCAAAACACGCGAGATTCGGAGCGTAAGTTTCCTGAATACTTTTCATCATTTCGATAATCCGTTTGGCGCGGTGAATTAGCCGCAGATCACACGGCTCTTAGATTCTGTCTGAGTTTGAACCGTTGAATCTTGCCCGTCGCCGTGTACGGCAGCTCCGTCACGAAAACATACCGGCGCGGCTGTTTAAATCGCGGCAGCGACTCAGCCGCAAGCTTGCGCAACTCGTGCTCCAGCCGCGACGAGTCAAATTCTACATCCTGCTTCACAACAAACGCACACGCGCAGGGAAGCTGGTCGGAGTCAAAATCTTCGACGACCGCCGCGCGCGCGACCCCCGCGTGACGCAACAACGCGCCCTCCACCTCAACCGGCGAAACCCATTGCCCGCACGACTTGAAACAATCATCACTGCGTCCCATGTGATACCAATAGCCTTCGCCGTCACAACGATAGAGATCGCCCGTGCGCACCCAACCATCGACGAAAGTTGTCGCAGTCGCTTCGGGTTTCTCCCAGTAAGACAACGCGGCGCTCTCGCCCTTCACCCACAAATTTCCTTCTTTGTTCACCGGCGTGGGTGCGCCATGTTCGTCAATGAGGCGCGCCTCGTAGCCATCGATCAAGCGGCCACTGCTGCCGTAGCGCACTTCGTTTTCATGGTTCGAAATGAACATGTGCAGCATCTCGGTCGACCCGATTCCATCGAGCAACTGCACGCCAAACTCTCTTTCCCACTCCTCACCGAGATGCGCGGGCAACGCTTCGCCTGCCGAGATACAGAGCCGCAGACTCGAACAGTCGAGCTTACTACCGGAGCGATGATGTTCGAGCAGAAGGTTGTAGATCACGGGCACGCCGAAAAAGATTGTCGGCCGATATCCGGTGAAGATCCGCGCGATGATGTCGGGCGACGGCTTCTCACGACCGAGAATCGCCGTTGCTCCGTTCAACAGTGGAAACGTGAAACTGTTTCCTAAACCGTAAGCGAACGGCAGTCGCGACGAGGAGAACAGGCGATCGCCGGGCGTTACTCGCAACACTTCGCGACAGAAGGTTTCGTTCGTGTGGAAGATGTGGCTCTGGCTGTGAACGGCGCCTTTTGGCTCGCCCGTGCTGCCGGAGGTGTAGAGGATGAAAGCAGGGTCGGTTGGACCAGGATCGGGGAACTGAAACGTTTGAGTTTCGCCGGCATCATCAAGCAAAAGTCCGAGTGAATGCAGGTTTATTGGACCGATGTTCTCGTGACAGGTCTTCTTCGTCGGGCGCTCAACCGCTATGACATTTTTCAGTGACCGCAACTTTTCTGGCGCATGTGTCAGCAACGTGCGGCAGGTCTCAGCTTCAATAAACGCCAAACTCGCTCCGGAATTGTGAAGGATTGAACACTGCTCGTCCGCTCGGAGGGCCATGTTGATGGGAACAGCGATTGCCCCAACCGAGCAGGTAGCGATGAACGCTGCAACAAACTCAGGTGAGTCGTGAAGCAGCAGCGCTACCCGGTCGCCCCGAGCGGTATCGAACGAGCGGACGACGTGGGCCATTTGCAACGTCTCGGCGCGCAACTCGCCGTAAGTGATCGTGCGTCCGTCGAAATGGATCGCCGGAGACGACGAGTCATGCGCAAAGATGGCGGTGAATAAGTTCATTGGTTTCCGTTTTTGAAAAGAAAAGCGCCGCGGATCTACGCGGATAAACGCAGATCTGCGTTCATTCGCGTTAATCCGCGGCTTTCTTATTTCGCGGCCAGCTTGCGGCCGGCGTTGAGATTGTCCCAGTTCAGGATCGCATTAAAGACGAGGAAATAGCTCCCCTTTGTTTGCCCGCGCCAAAAAGGATTCGTCGAGAACAGCAGCACGTGACCATTGCCCGACGGCACATCAATGATCGCTGCGCGCTGCGCAATCTCATCGCCGCCATCCAACAACCCTGAAACAAACAACTCGCGGCTGTCGGCGTAACGCAGGACCACGCGCGGCCGCTGGTTTGGTGGTATCAACCCAATCGCATTGCGGAGCTGCTCATCCATCACCGGCGGCGCTTCCCACGGCTCGACTCGCGGCGGCGGTTCGGGAATATCTGCCGGCGGACGTCCCTGCGGTACATCCGGATCATCAGGCGTGCCGCGACCGGTCGCACGCTGAGTTGGTCGTCCACCACGTCCACCTACCCCGTTGTTGATGTTGTAGATCGCGCCGTTGAAACAGTACATTGCGAGCGAGTCGCCGTAGCCATACGCGATCGGGCTCGCCGCATCGACTGTCTTCGTTCGCAAGATCGCTCCAACCGCGCGCAGGCGTTGTGATCGATTCGCGGAAACTCCGGCAGTGAAGCCGTAGTTCACTGCAAACTCCGACGTGTCGTCGACAGTGATGAACAGCCCTCCGTCTTTCACAAACTTCTGCAAGTTTTGTAAACCACTCCAACCGAGCCCCGGCCTCATGTCGTCAGTTTCATCGATGCCGCCAAGGTTCGGCGTGAGCTGCGTTTTCTTCCACGGCAACGGGTTGCCGTACATCGGCATACCGTTGATGATCGCCTGTGCGCCGCGCCCGACTGGGGCAAACAGAATCACGTCGTACTTGCTCTTGAGATTCGGCTCGCGCGAAACATCCTGCGTGCTGATGTACGCGAAAGGCACCTGCAACTGGTCCAGGCCGATGCGATACCAGCCTTCATCCTGCGTGTTCAGCCATGTGTGCATCATCGCGATGCGCGGCGCTCGCAGCGGGTGCGTTTTCACTGATGGTGCGTCTGTGACTGCGTGGACCTGAATGCCGAGCTCGTTTGCTACTCGTCTCAGATCTTCGCCTCCGACTTTCCGAATAATAAACGAGCCACGATTGAACTTACGCCCGCCGGCTTCGAACGGCTCTTCCGCCGCTTCCATCTCAACGTCTTTCAAACGATAACGAAAGGTGATCAGTGCATTGTCGGCATTGTGATTGATCACGTAAACGCTGCCGACGTTCGCGATGCCGCCCGGCGAGCGCACGTCGCCAGTGACAAGTTGCATTGGCGCTTGCAGCACTTTCGTATCGACGACGCGCACGACCTCGACGTTTGCCAGCTCACCCATGGTCCACGCAGTGTCGTCGTAAATATCCTGTTGCGGATCGTTTGGAGCCCAGTATTGATAGTCGAGCAGCGCATCAGCGATACGGCTGTACGGCTGGTCCATACGCACGATGTAACTGCCGGCAGGGAAAGTTCGATCTTCTGTTTTTGGCGTGGGAGTCGGAGACGCGGCGGGCGATGCGGCTGGCGATGCAGATGCGCGGGCGGCCCCGCTACCCGCTTTCCTTTTCACGGGAACCGTGAACGGCGCCGTTGCTTTGCTGATCTCGACGCCCTGTGCTTGCAGTGTTCGCAGCAGCTCCGCCTGGTTGCCCGGTCGCGGATCGTCACCCGGAAGCACGTAAGCCGCCGGACCTTCGTTCTTCGGCTTCTCGACCGAGCGTTTGCTTTTGACGTAGAAGTTCTTGAGAAACAGTTTGCTATTGTTGCTGAAATAATGAAGCGTCGTGAGCAATGCGGTTTGCTGGTAGTTGTTATTGTTTCGCTGCGACCACTTTGCTTTTGGCAAAGGCGGGTTCTGTCGAAACCACGTGCGTTGATATTCGCTCGGCGACAACGTTCGCTCAACGGTGTCAGCTCCGGCGTTGCCGAAAGTTTCATACAAACGACTGATGCCGTTGTGCGTCGCCGCGATAAACATCAGATAGCCGGGCGACCACGTGTCGAAATTGCCATGTGCAAAAACACCGGGCATGCCAAACTTCGTCATCTCCGAAACGTTGTTCCAGCCGATCATCTGCCACTCGTCAGTCAGAATAGGATCGACCCACGCGTTGTATGGACCATCGCCGATCGTGTTGTCGTAGAGATATGGAACTGACTCGTGCAGGTCGTGAAGCACCTGCGGCTTCCACGCGATGTACGTGTTGAGCACGTTGCGCGTGAGTTTCAACGAGAGACCGATTGCGTCCCGGTTGTTGTCGTGTGCGACGTATTTGCCCCAGTAGACCAGCCCGGGCCAGTTTTGATTTGGGTGCGCGAGGTGCCAGTTGTAAATGTCCACCATGCGATTACGGCCATCGACTTCGACCACCGGCGTGATCAACGTCAAAACGTTGTCGCGGATATTCTTGACGTATGGACTGTTATCGACGACGAGCCTGTAAGCGAGCTCCATCAACGCCGTCGGCGAACCGGTCTCGGGCGAGTGAATCGCGCCCGTGATGTAATAGACTGGAAACGAAGCGGCAACGAGGCGATCCGCTTCGGCTTCGTCCATGTTGATTGTGCGGGGATCGGCGAGCTTCGTGAGCCGCGCGCGGTTCTCTTCGAGTCGTGAAAGAAGTTGCTCCGAGGCGATTGCCACCGCAATCATCTCACGCCCCTCTTCGGTGGTGCCGATCGAATACACCTTCACGCGCGGACTGGCGCGCTCGAGCATGCGCATATACTTGTAAACATCTTCCGCATACGGCAACTTGCCCGGCGCACCCGCGACGTCGCCCAACACCGCCTTGGGAGTCGGCACATCCGGCGAAGCGGGCAGGTAGTCAGTCAGAGGAGAGTTGAAGTATGGCGCGGTTGTATACTCGCGAATCTTGTTCGTGTATTCCTGATCGATCGATTGATTCGGATCGCGGCCCGGCTTGACCTGGGCGTTAGCGATTGCTGCGAAAATTGAAAGAGAAAGAACGAACAGAAAGAGCGACCGGAGCGGGCGCGACAGGGTCATATTGTTTTCCTCGTGCAGGCGTTTGGCACAGATGTTACACGGATTTTGAAATTCGCGAAATCTGTGTAATCTGTTGAAGCAGATGTCAGATCAAACAAAGACACCGAAGGCTGCTGGTGGCGCACAGTCGATAATCACTGCAATGAAAACCATCTCTGAAGAGATGGGGCTCGTGCGCGGCGTGCGCACGCTGCTGAAAGTGAATCAAAAAGGCGGCGTGGATTGTCCCGGCTGTGCGTGGCCGGAGCCGGACCGCGAGCGTTCACATTTTGAGTTTTGTGAAAACGGCGCCAAGCACATCGCTGACGAAGCCACGACAAAACGCGTCACGCCAGAGTTTTTTCAGCAGTGGAGTGTAGCCGAGCTCCAGCAGCAATCGGATCAATGGCTGAACGCGCAGGGACGACTCACGCATCCGATGGTGCTGCATCGTGCCGCGAGCCACTACGAGCCGATTAGCTGGGACGACGTTTTCGAGCTTCTCGCGGCCGAGCTGAATTCACTCAACTATCCAGACCAGGCCGTCTTCTACACTTCAGGGCGGACCAGCAACGAAGCCGCTTTTCTGTATCAACTTTTCGTCCGGCAGTTTGGCACCAACAACCTGCCAGACTGCTCAAACATGTGTCACGAGTCGAGTGGCTCCGCCTTGATGGAAACGATCGGCGTCGGGAAGGGAACGGTCACGCTCGAAGACTTCGAATGGGCCCAGGCGATCTTTGTGATCGGCCAGAACCCGGGGACGAACCACCCGCGCATGCTTACTTCGCTCGAGCGCGCAAAGCGACACGGATGCAAGCTCGTTCACATCAACCCGCTGGCGGAAGTCGGTATGACGCGGTTCAAGCATCCGCAGGACGTGCTCGGCCTGCTCGGATCCGGAACGGAACTGGCGGACCTGTTCCTACAAGTGCGGATCAACGGCGATGTGCCACTCCTGAAAGGAATCATGAAGGCGGTGCTGGCGCATAAAGACGCGCTTGATCAAGATTTCATCACGCACCACACGTCGGGCTTCGATGAATTTGTTTCAGCACTCCAGTCGGTTTCTTGGGCGGAGATCGTCGAGCAGAGTGGCGTCGCGAAAGAAAAAATCGAACAAGCCGCGCAGATATTTGTGGAGTCAGAACGTACGATCTTCTGTTGGGCCATGGGCTTGACACAACATCGCAACGCAGTGGCGAACATACAAGAGATCGTGAACCTCATGCTATTGCGTGGTCAGATCGGAAAGCCCGGCGCGGGCCTGTGCCCGGTGCGCGGCCACAGCAACGTGCAGGGCGATCGTACTGTCGGCATCTGGGAACGACCGAGTGAGGCATTTCTCGATCGCCTCGGCGAAGCATTCGATTTCGAGCCACCGCGAAATCATGGCTTCGACACTGTCAGGGCGATTCACGCGATGCACGATGGCCAGGCCAAAGTCTTCTTCGCACTCGGTGGAAACTTTCTTTCGGCGACGCCGGATACGGATTTCACCACTGCGGCGTTGCGACGTTGTCGCCTGACGGCCCACGTCTCAACAAAACTGAACCGATCTCATCTCATCGTCGGTGATCGCGCGTTGATCCTGCCGTGTTTGGGTCGCACTGAGACTGACGTGCAAGCAACTGGCGCGCAGTTTGTCACGACGGAAAACTCGATGGGCGTGGTGCAGGTCTCGCGTGGCTCACTTCAACCTGCATCAGATGAGCTCCTGAGCGAGCCGCAGATCGTCGCGCGGCTTGCACGTGCGACACTCGAACATCGCACGACCGTCAACTGGGAAGAGTTAGCGGTTGACTACGACAAAATCCGTGATGCGATCGAGCGCGTTGTGCCCGGCTTTGACGATTACAACGTGCGCGTGCGGGAGCCTGGCGGGTTCTATCTCCCAAATCCAGCGCGCAACCGGGTCTTCAACACGATGACGGGCAAGGCGCAATTTACCGTGCACGAGTTGCCCAAACACGATCTCGGCCCGGACCAGTTTCTGATGATGACAATTCGTAGTCACGACCAGTTTAATACTTCCGTCTACACGGAAAACGATCGCTATCGCGGCATCAGCGACGGGCGGCGCGTCGTATTTCTGAACGAAGAGGACATCGTCGCGGCGGGCTTGCGGGCGCGACAAGTTGTAGACTTGGTGAGCCATTTTGAAGGTGAGGAGCGAATCGCGCGGCGATTTGTCGTTGTCCCTTACGATATTCCGCGTCGGTGTGCCGCGACCTACTTTCCTGAAGCGAATGTTTTAGTGCCGGTACGCTATGTTGCTTTGAAGAGCAACACGCCAGTGTCGAAATCAGTGGTGATCAGCGTCCGGCCTGCAACGGAGGAACCAGATCAACATGACCCCTCAAACAGTTAACAAAAAGTCTGCGAAGAAAAAACCGGCAGCTAAAAAAGCAGTTACAAAGAAGCCTTCAAAGTTAAGCGCTGCCCCAGCAACGTCGAGAGACCATGCTAAGCAGAAGCTATACGCGAGCCTCGTCGTTCAATTGCTCAGCCTGCTGAAAGGAGAGCACGACTTGATCGCGAATGCGGCCAACTTCAGCGCCCTGCTCTTCAATTCATTGCCTAACGTGAATTGGGCCGGCTTCTATTTCCTGCAAGGCGAGGAGCTTGTGCTTGGACCATTCCAGGGAAATCCCGCGTGTGTTCGCATTCCGTTGGGCAAGGGTGTGTGCGGGGTCGCGGCACAGCAGTGCGAGACGATCATTGTGCCGAATGTTCACGAGTTTCCCGGTCACATCGCGTGTGATGTTGCTTCGAATTCGGAGATCGTTGTGCCGTTGTTTGATGGTGAACGGATCCTCGGCGTGCTCGATCTCGATAGTCCGACGATCGGCAGGTTTGACGATCAGGATGCGGAAGGTTTGAATGAGCTGGTGACCGTGTTTGTGGCGCACGAAGAAGGTTTAGGACTGTAGTCAGAAGAAGCACAAAAGTCATGATTAACGTTAGACGAGCAAACGAGCGCGGGCATTTCGATCACGGGTGGCTCAACACGTACCACACGTTCTCTTTCGACCAGTATTACGATCCGCGTTACATGGGCTTTCGCAGCCTGCGTGTGATCAATGAGGATTTTGTTGCTCCGGGCCGCGGGTTTCCGAAGCACGGGCATCGCGACATGGAGATCATCACTTACATCCTCGAAGGCGCACTTAAACACGAAGACAGCATGGGCACCGGTTCTGTCATCCAGCCCGGCGACGTTCAGCGCATGAGCGCGGGCACGGGTGTGAGACACAGCGAGCAGAACGCGTCCGATTCAAATCGCGTACACCTGCTACAGATTTGGATCCTGCCACACACGATCGAACTCGAACCGAGTTACGAACAAAAAGCTTTTTCTGAAGATGAACGGCGCGGGCAGTTGCGATTGATCGCTTCCGAAGACGGACGCGATGCCTCAGTAAAAGTGCATCAGGACGTGAGTTTGTTTGCGTCGATCCTCGATGCGGAGCAACAAGTCGAGCGTTCGATGGACCAGCAGCGCTACGCGTGGATCCAGGTTGCACGCGGAGCGATCACAGTCAACGGGGAAAAGGCGGATCAGGGCGACGGTGTTATCGTTGCTGGTGAGTCGTCGTTGACGATCGGCGCGCAAGAGCCGGCAGAGATCCTGCTGTTTGATCTCGCTTAGTGCTAAGTTACGTGCTTGTTTCTTCGCAGTTTCTTCCACATTTTCACGGCAATACCTGCCAGCCCTGTGCCCAGCAAAAAGAGGCTCGTTGGCTCGCGAACCCTGGGAGGAATTCCGAGAAACTGAGCCTCCCCGTACGAAAATGTAGCGGCGGCGTTTTGGTGTAAGCTAAGTTCGACCTCGTAACACGACTAGATGACGCTTCCAGATCCACGACGCTGGCGTGCGTTGGCGCTCTTATCGATTGCCGAGTTGCTCGGCATGGCGCTTTGGTTTAGTGGCTCCGCGGTCGTGCCCGCACTCACTCGCGACTGGCAGTTATCTGCCTCCCAAATTAGCTGGATCGCGATCGCCGTACAGCTAGGTTTTGTCGCCGGCAC
The DNA here is from genome assembly GCA_036745095.1 of Pyrinomonadaceae bacterium. Taxonomy (GTDB): domain Bacteria; phylum Acidobacteriota; class Blastocatellia; order Pyrinomonadales; family Pyrinomonadaceae; genus PSRF01. Next base: position 19,934 of record DAIOGT010000022.1, on the reverse strand, counting down.
ACTCGTCAGCGCCACACTCAATCTTCCTGACATCATCAGCACGCGACATCTCTTCGCCGTCTCTTCGTTTCTCGGCGCTGCTGTAAACCTGATCTTTGGTTTTTACGTGAACGACCCGTCAACCGCGATCGCGCTGCGCTTTCTGACAGGCGTTTGTCTCGCCGGAGTTTACCCGCCGGGCATGAAGATCATGGCGACGTGGTTTCGCGAGCGACGCGGCATGGCGCTTGGCGTGTTAGTCGGCGCGCTCACGATGGGGAAAGCGACCCCTTACCTCGTCAACGCACTCGGCTCAGCGAACTGGCGCACAAACATCCTCTTCGTATCACTACTCGCTGTCCTTGGCGGTCTCATCGTGTTGTTTTTTGTCGAGGATGGTCCATACGCACTCCCGCCGGCGAAGTTTGACTTGTCGCAAATCGTGAGAGTGTTCAGCAATCGCGGCGTGCGACTCGCGAGCTTTGGTTACTTCGGACATATGTGGGAACTCTACGGCATGTGGATCTGGATCCCGGTGATGATTCGCTCGAGTCTCGCGATTCAGAATGGCGATCCGAGGCTCGCTGAACTGGGATCCTTTATCGTGATCGGGGCGGGCGCGATCGGTTGCGTGGTTGCCGGGTTGATTGCGGATCGTGTTGGACGAACTCTGGTCACGTCATGGGCCATGGCGATCAGTGGCACGTGTTGCCTCGTAATTGGACTGTTGTATGGCGGCAATCCCGTGTTGCTGTTGCTGGTTGCTGCAATCTGGGGTGCGACTGTGGTTGCCGATTCGGCGCAGTTTTCATCGTGTGTGACTGAACTCGGCGATCCGCAGTACATCGGAACGGCGTTGACGATACAGATGTGCATCGGATTTTTGTTGACGACGATCTCGATCGAGTTGATCCCGAAGGTAGACGACTGGCGTTATGCGTTCATGATTCTCGCGCCTGGTCCGTTCCTTGGAGTGATCGCGATGTTGAGATTGAGACAGCTACCCGAGGCCGTGAAGATCGCGCATGGAAAGCGTTAACGCAGATTTGCAGGATTTGAAGGATTTGTATTATTCTCACGTCCACAGGTGATTTCGATGAAAATTCTCTGCTTCCTCAGACTTTGGCTGACCCGAGCTTGATTCGGGCTTAGCTGCTCCTTTTTTTTCCGCATACAACTAAAGGTGTGTTTCGAGTGGACCCGACTTTTTTGGGCATCCACTTTCGAGGTTTGATCATGCAAAAACCAGCTATTCAGGTACGCAACCTGCGCAAGAGCTTTCGCAAGCGAAACGGTTTCCGCAAAAAGTCGGAGCTGTGGGCGATCGACGATGTTTCGTTCAGCGTCGCGCAGGGGGAAACGTACGGACTCCTCGGGCCAAATGGTTCGGGCAAGTCGTCTTTGATCCGCGTCCTGTCGACTCTGCTGATCGCGGATAGCGGGTACGTCAACATGCTCGGCTTCACGCTGCCGGAGCAGGCGGACGAAGTGCGCCGGATCATCGGACGTGTGAGCGTCGATGCTGCTTTCTACAAGAAACTGTCGGCGCGCGAAAACCTGCTCTACACAGCGTTGCTCTACGGTCAGAACGCACGCGAGGCCGAACGCCGCGTCATGGAGATCCTTGAACAGTTGGGAATGGAGAACGCGAAGTTCTCAACACCGTTGGAGGAGATGAGTCGCGGTATGCAGCAGAAGATCAGTATTGCACGCGCCCTCATGATCAACCCGCCGCTGTTGTTGCTCGATGAGCCCACGACGGGCCTCGATCCGAAGAGTCGTCGTGACGTGCAGTTGTTTCTCGAGGATCTGCAAAGCCGCGAAGGGACGACGATCCTGCTGACGACGCACGACATGGCCGAAGCGGAGAGACTCTGCGCGCGTATTGGTTTTCTGGCGCACGGCAAACTCGTTGCGGAAGGAACTGCCGCGCAGTTGATTCAACGCGCAAACGCCGCGACGCTCGACGATGCCTTCATCAAGTTAACGGGCGAAGCAATCGTGAAAGAAGAAGAACTGGCCATGGTGGAGGATTGACGATGGAAGCAACTCTGCGACAAACGTGGGCCTTCCTGTTTCGCGGGTATCACATTACTAGGCGTTACATCGGCTGGGTCGTCGTTTTTAATTTTTACGCACTCGTGACGTCAGCGACAGTTGCGCTGATCGGTGTTGCGCAGAAAGACTATCAACTGACTCTGACGCTCGTCGTCGGAGCGTTGTTGTGGAACTATCTCTCCTGGCTATACCAGGAGATCGCGATGTCGATCGCGTACGAGCGTTGGGAAGGAACGCTGGAGTATACGTTCATGGCGCCCGTGTCGCGAGCGGTTCACCTGCTCGGCGTTAGTCTGTTCTCGTTGCTGAACAGTATCCTGACGAGCGTGATCGTGCTGGTTGGGTTGATGGCGTTTACGAACCTGAACCTGCGCGGAGCAAATCTGTTCGGTGTGTTTGTAGTGCTGGCAGTCAGCACGCTTGCTTTCGTCGGACTCGGACTCTTCGCGGCGGTGTTTCCGGTAATGAGCGCGGAGCGCGGCGCGGAAGCGACGCACATTTTTCAGGGCTCGCTTCTGCTCGTTTCCGGAGTTTATTATCCCATCGATGTCCTGCCAGGTTGGCTGCAACCGCTGTCGGCAATCTCACCGGCGACTTACACTTTGTCTGCTTGCCGGAAGTTGTTCGGCGTGGGAAACAGTAACTCGACCGCTGAGTATCTCGCAGGGGCGCCGCTCTCGGCGGTGGCAAATGAGCTGCTCATACTGGCGTTGATGGGAGCGATACTCCTGCCCCTCGGCTTGCTGGTCTTCGTGCGAATTGAGGCCTGGGCCAAGAGGACAGGGAAGTTGAAACGAACGGGATGAGTTGATGGCGAAACGCGAAAGCTCGGACGAACTCAAAACACGCACACGCGAAATCATCCGGCGACTCAAGCGAGCTTATCCAGGCGCAAAGTGTTCGCTCAATCACTCGAACCCGTTTGAACTGTTGGTTGCCACGATTCTTTCGGCGCAGTGTACTGACGAGCGGGTCAACATCGTTACGGCTGATCTGTTTCGAAAGTACACGAAGCCGGAAGACTATCTGAAGGTCTCACCGCATGAGTTGGAGAAAGACATTCAGTCGACGGGATTCTTTCGGAACAAGACGAAGTCCATCCAGGGAACGTCGCGGGTCTTGACGGAGCAGTACGGCGGGGAAGTGCCGCACACGATGGATGAGTTGCTAGAATTGCCGGGTGTGGCGCGGAAGACTGCGAATGTCGTGTTGGGAAATGCGTTTGGAGTGAAGGCGGGTGTGGTGGTTGACACGCACGTGACGCGACTCTCGCACCGGCTCGGGTTGTCGCAGGAGAAGACTGCTGAAAAGATCGAGCAGGATTTGATTGAGATCGTGCCGAAGAAGGATTGGGTGATCTTTCCGCACCTGATGATTTATCACGGGAGGAAGATCTGCAAAGCTCGAAATCCATTGTGCGACGAGTGTACGATCGAGAAGCCGTGCCCGTCGTCGTTCTTAAAGACCGGCGTCCACCCACCTGGTTAAATGTATTAGCCACAAAAGGCACAAAACACAAAACGGTAAGTCAGGGTGAGTTGTCTAACTCCGGCTGACTTACCGTTTATGTGACTTTTGTGCCTCTTTTGTGGCTAATTCTACTGCTTGGTGACAGCAGCGATCACGGCCTGCGCGGCCTGCTGGCTCAGCGGCGTGATGATGTCTTCGCCCGCTGACTTCGCTTTTCCTTTGAACTGCTGCGTGAAGCTTGGCGTGGTGCTGGTCGGTCGCTCCAGCCTCACATCGAGGGTCACCTCATCCTTCGCTTTGATGTTCTGCGCAACCGTCGCGGCGACGACCACATTCGTCGTTACAACCGCCGCGGCAGTTCCAGCGCCGTAACCCACATTGCTCGCAACCTGCGCGGCTCCACTGCTGAGAAGACCTCCAAAGCCGCCGCCACCCTTCTTGTGCGCGACAGTCGCAAACACAATGTAGTCACACTGCTTCTGCTGTGCTTCCGCTTGAATGGCCGCACCAGTCGCTTCAATGACAATAGCTTCGACGTTTGTGCCCTTCAGGTTCTGTGTCAGTGTTGCTTGCACTGCCTGAGCGAGATTTTGCGCGTTCATCCATTCTGCGACGTTGCCCGTCTTCGCGACCGGAACTCCGAGGCGAATGACGCCTTCACGCTTCGCAGGGACGGCGCTTGCTGTCGCCGAGCTCGGTTGATTCGTGTTGCCGGTTGCGGTTGTTGTTGCAGGTGCTGTGTCCGCGGTTGAAGGGTTGCCGGTGTCTGACGTTCCTGTTGGGGCACTGAAAGCGCTCGCGAAGTCTTTGACTTCTCGATAGCCCTCAGGGATCTCGAAGAGACTCGCATCGAGTGTCGCCTGTGAAAACTCAACCACTTCATTCGTGCTTGAAAAACTCTCCGCGCCTTCGGGACCAAACATCGTCATCTTTTCCCAAACCGGATAACCTTTTCGGGCGACGCCGATCGTCTTTGTCTCGTAACGATCCTGACAGCCGCCGACCGCGGGTGGTCTGTAAGAGCTATACGCACGGTTGCTGTCGCAATCGAGCGCGAACGCCGCGTCGATGTACCAGCCATCGATCTGCATCTTCGTGTTTACAGTGGAACACGCGTCCGGCGACGACTTCATCTCCATCGTCGTGATGATGTGACGCGCGGTGTAACCAAACATCTGTTTCCGCTCGCCTGTATCTTTGGTGGTGACGGTTGAGGTAACCAGACCGCCTTTCTTCACTTCGCCGGGCTGCGACGTCGTCGTACCGGTGTTTGGCGTCGTGGTGCTGGTTGACGGTTGGTCGTACGGCTGAATCATGTAGGCCTTTGCCGGCGTCATGATCTGGATGTTTCGTCGCAGATCACACTGCTGGATCATGATCATCTGGCCGTTGTTGGTCTCGCTGCGCTGTCGTTTGCCCTTAATGTAGCTGGTGTTCTCGTAGGTTTGACCGCCGCTCGTTTGGCGCGACTTGACCTTGGTGTCGGCGCTGGCGGTCGCCGGGATCAGCGAGACGCAGGCGATTAAAATTGCAGTTCTAAGAAAAGTGGTTTTGAGCATAGACCCTTGTTGTTCTACTCCTGGTTTGTGCTGGATTGTGGTTGGGAAGACGCTGCCAATCTAGGCCTCATAATAGAACGCGAAAGACAGGAAGGAAAGGGGTCAGGCGACCTATTTTTGACGGTCCCTTGCGGCGCGGCTAGAATGACCCGACCGTGAGCTATAGATTCCCCTGGCATCGTCTGAGCGACGAGCAGTTGCTTGACCTGCGTATTTGCGACTTGCCCATCAAAATCAAAGGGTCGTTCCTCGAGCCCCACATAATAAGGCTGTACGGTGAGCTAAATGACCGTGGGATTCGCTTTAAGCCGCACGTTTGGCTGTCAGAAGAGTGGTTTTCACCAGACGGCGTGCCGGGGATCGCGATCCCGTTTTACCTCGCGCACCCGCGCCTGATAAAGCTCGAACGGAAGCAGATGCTCGAAGTGGAAGGCGGCACCGATACCGAGTGCATGCGCATCCTGCGGCACGAGGCCGGTCACGCCCTCGATACCGCGTTTCGACTTCACTTCAAACGCCAGCACCGCGAGCTCTTCGGTTCGTTCGCGCAACCTTATCCCGACTTCTACAAGCCCAAGCCCAAGAGCCGGAAATACGTTCTTCACCTGCCGGCGTGGTACGCGCAGGCGCATCCAGCGGAGGACTTCGCAGAAACATTTGCCGTGTGGCTGACGCCTCGCTCGCAATGGCGCCGTCGTTATCGCGGCTGGCCGGCGTTGCAAAAGCTGGAATACATCGATGAGCTAATGACTGATCTCGCGGGGACAAAACCAAAGAACAGGACGCGAACGAAGATCGATCCACTGTCTGCGCTACGTGGAACCCTACGCGATCATTACCGTCGCAAGCGCGAGCGTTACGATTTCGAATGGCCCGCTGTTTACGATCGCGATCTGCGTCGAATCTTCTCTGACGATCCCCGGCACCAGCACCGGCAAAGCGCGGCGAGTTTTCTTCGCAAGGTGCGTCGTGAGGTGCGACAGATCGTCGCCGAAGGCACTGGCGTACACCAGTACACGATCGATCACGTGCTGCAAAACATGATCGATCGCTGCAAAGATTTACAACTTCGTGTAGCAACCCCCTTCCGCGAAACGCGCCGACATGTCATGATAGTGCTGACTGTGCAAGTAATGAACGTGCTGCATTCAGGTTATCATCGCATAGCCGTATGACCTTTGAGCCGCGACGGAAACTGCGCATCATCGTATTGGTCCACGAAGACCTCGTGCCTCCAGATTCGTTGGACGGTCTTTCCGAAAAAGAAAAACTCGACATCAAGACTGAGTTCGATGTCACCTCGACTCTGAAAAAAATGGGCCACGAGGTCCATCCCGTCGGTCTCTATAACCAGCTAAACGTGATTGGCAACGCGTTGATGGAGCACAAACCTCACATCGCTTTCAACCTGCTCGAAGAGTTTCACGGTTATCCACTCTACGATCAGCACGTGGTCAGTTATCTCGAGCTGATGAAGCAGGCTTACACCGGTTGTAACCCGCGCGGCATGACGCTGGCGCACGACAAGGCCCTCACGAAGATGATTCTTTCTTATCACCGTCTGCTCGTGCCGAACTTCGCCGTGTTTCCGATGAATCGAAAAGTGCGCCGGCCGAAACGTTTGAAGTTTCCACTGCTGGTGAAATCTGTTAGTGAAGAAGGCTCAGTCGGTATCGCGCAGGCCTCGATCGTTCACGATGATGAAAAGCTGACGCAGCGTGTCGAGTTCATTCATCGTCAGAACAAGACGGCCGCCATCGTGGAGCAGTACATCAAGGGCCGCGAGATCTATGTGGGCGTGATCGGCAATCAGAATATTCAAACGTACGCGCCGTGGGAGCTCGTGATGGAGAAACTGCCTGAAGGCTCCGAGAATATCGCGACGTTGAAAGTGAAGTGGGACCCTGCGTACCAGGAGAAGGTCGGGCTGGCAACGAGAGCTGCGGACTTGACGCCCGAGCAGCACAAGACGCTCGAACGGTTGTCGAAACGCATTTATCGTTATCTATTTCTCAGCGGTTACGCGCGCCTGGACTATCGCATGACTGAGGATGGACAGTTTTATCTGTTGGAAGCGAACCCGAATCCTCAGATCGCGCACCGCGAAGACTTTGCTGATTCGGCTGAATATTCCGGCGTGCCTTACGATCAGTTACTGCAGAAGATCATCACGGTGGGCCTGAATTACGCGGCGGCCCACAACGGAAACGGCGGGTAAAACTCGGAACCTCACACTCATTCCGACTTTAATAAGAGCATACAAACGAATCGAAATTTTAAGTTGCTGGGAGAGGTCTGCCCCATGACGCTCGCGCTTACTTTGCTGTTTACGGTTAACTTATTTCTGAGATTTCAGAAAGGGCCAAATATGGCCCATGCAAGAACGCGAACACGAATAAACGGCTGATTTCCGTCAGAATGACCGCAAAGCGAAAAGAATTCGTGACTTCTTTCAGTGCAAGCCGTTGGCGCGTAAGGCGTTTCGTCACGAAACAGTCACATTGCCTGTTGAAGCCCTCTGATCCAGCCGTTAAGATGCCAATGTCTTTGAGCGGTGCCCCCCTCACTTAGAAATACTAAAAATTAAAAATACTTAAGAGAAGGTAGTTCCCTGTCTATGGCGTTTAAAAAACTGTTCCCTCGTGCTTTGTTTGCAAGTTTGGCCCTCGTAGTTCTTACAACAACAGCGTTCGCGCAAACTCCACCACGAGTAACAGCCCACGGCGGCGACGAAAATGAAGTCACTTGTTCACCCGATGACCTGAGCCTCGTCGCAGCAGCCGTCTCCGAATCAAAGCCCACGTGGGAAGCTAAACCAAAACCCATCATTGATCTCGCGCCTGCGACGACACCGTCGAGCTCCGGATTTGTCAAATTTGAATCATCACTGATGGCCGCGATCGATCAGCGACTCGGATCGCCGTATCGCTGGGGTGCGACTGGGCCAAACCGCTTCGACTGTTCGGGATTTGTGTGGAGCATATTCCAGGCGACAGGCATCACCTTCGAGAGAGCGAGTGCTCGCAACTTGTTTGCGCGATTTGAGCCCGCCCCGGTTGAAGAGCAGTTCAAATTTGGAACGCTCGTGTTCTTCAGTAATTTGAAACACGTCGGCGTCGTTGCTGATGAGCGCGGCTTCTATCACGCTTCGCGCCGCCAGGGTGTGATCTATTCGGAGTTTAGTGAGTACTGGTTGAAGCGTATTGACGGCTTCCGTCGCGTACCGCTTGCAGCGTTGGCCACGGAATAGGTTAAGCGCCACAAAGAAGCACAAAAGTCACATCAAAGCAGGACTTACCTCTGATGTGATTTTTTTGTGCCTTTTTGCGGCTACTTAATGTTTGGAGGAGGAACGAAGCCGGCGCGGTGGCTATCGTCGCGTGCTTCCCACACAACGACGATCTTATTCACTGCGACGTAGCAATTCATTCCCTCATCATCGCGCAGGTGCAGCACGCCGGTTTCGACCTTCAACACTTCACCACGCAGACTCGACGCCCCGCCGCAGTAGATGTCCACCTTCTTCCCGATAAACCTTGATATAAAGTCTTCCACCTCGTCCTACTTCTTCTTTCCGTTCTTGAACGTAATCTTCACGAGCGGCAACGTGTTTGGATCGTCCTGTTGTTCGCGCTCAAACTGCAAAAGATCGTAGTAAGCGCAACGCTTCGTGATCGGAAACTCTCGGCACACTGCCGGCCGCGCATGATAAATCCCGCAACCGCGCGTTTCCGGGTTGATGAACTGGCAGGCTTCACCAAACAGCGCATCGCGCTTGCGGCGTAACACTCGTTCCTTTTCGTAAATCTTGGTATAGCGAGCGGTCGCTACTTCTTCGGTAACGTTGAAGTACTTTGCCAGCCGGCGAATATCACGCGGCGTTACCTGTACGCGCTCGTATACCGAACAGCAGAACGCCGGGCAATCAACGCAGTCGTAATAACTCTTTGGCTTAACAATCGGAATCGCTCCCATGATCGCTCGTCGCCTCCAATGACCTACCGTCGTTTTGATTTTTTGTATTCGGTCAGCAGCAAACTCATAAACTGCTCACGCTTCTCGTAGAGACGTTTCGGCTCGCGTGCCTCATGACGCGTAAGAGCATAAGCCGTAATTAGCGGAAGCGCCACTGTAGAGTCGACGTAACAAACAACTGCATCAGGAAGTCGATCCGGATCGACTTTGCCCCATGACACTGCTTCACCCGGAGTTGCTCCAGACAATCCTCCTGTGTCGGGACGCGCATCAGTGACCTGCAAAAAATAATCATGCCCGCGCTCGTCTATGCCGAGCACTTCCTGAATCTGCGGCTCAGTTTGCAAAAGGAAATTTTTCGGAGAGCCACCGCCGAGGATGAAAACTCCCGAACGTCCTTTCACTTTTTTGCCGTTGGACCTCACCTCACCACGCTTCGCAGCTAGCACGATTGCAGCCGTCTCGTTTACGTCGAGCGAAGGATCGAAAGCGAGCTTGTTGCCCTGCAATGCTTTTGCGGCGACGTTCATTCCGATTGAAGAATCGCCCGGCGAGGATGTGTAAATCGGCACGGCGTACTCATAAGCCACGCCGAGCAGCGACTTCTCCGTAATGCCGAGTTTCTGCTCGCGCTCGTGAACATAACGGCCGCAGAGGTAGTGAAACTCTGCTGTTGACATCGAACGCTGAAACTCCGGACCTTCGATTATCTTGCGAAAGAACGCATCCGTGTCGAGCAACACTGAGTAGTCGAAAAAAATGTCGTAGATGCGAACTACTTCTTCCTCGCGCAGGATAACGTCTGACGTCTGCGCGTTGCCCTGGTGCATGGCGAGACCGATGCCGAAGTGCGTATCGTGATAGAGGTTGGCGCCGGTAGAGATGATCCAATCGATAAAGCCCGCTTTGATGAGCGGAATGAGTGCGGAGATTCCGAGGCCCGCGGGCGTAAGTGCTCCGGTTAGCGAGACGGCGACTGTGACTTCCGGCTCCAGCATTTTCTGCGTGAAGAGGTGGCATGCCTCACGCAGTCGCGCGGCATTGTAGGCGAGAAAAGACTCGTCAATTAAATCCGCAACAGCTATGTTTTTTTCAATTGGCGCGGGATCGATTCGTTTGCCGCGAAGGAATTTACTTTTGTGTTTACCCATTTGTTCTTCTGTTAAGGCGTTTGTGCCTTTGACTCTTTGTAGTTCACTGCCGACGCGTTTTCTTCGTGCGCCTGTCTGACACGCAGTCGCAGGATGCGTCGCTCATCCGCTTCAAGAACTTCAACTTCCAAACCGCGTATCGTCAGTCGCTCCCCGATAGCGGGGACTTTCCCCGACTCATTAATCACGAGTCCGGCGATGGTCGTGAAATCGTCCGCTTCGATCTCCATGTCGAAGATACGCTCGATCTTTCCGATCTCAGTCGAACCGAGAACGTCGTAACTGCCATCGTCGTTTTCAATGATCTCTTCCAACTCTTCGCCGGCAATGTCTTCATCTTCGATCTCGCCGACGATCTCCTCGAGAATGTCTTCGACAGTAACGAGTCCGCAGACGCCGCCATACTCGTCAATAACCATTGCGAGCTGCAGGTGAGCTTTCTGCATTTCTTCCAGCAGATCGGCGACCGGCTTCGTCTCCGGTACGTCATAAACCGGACGCACCAGCGACTTGATGCTCTCGTCTTCACGACCCTCTGCCCAAAACTGAAGCAGATCCCGTACGTAGATCATCCCTTCGACGTTGTCAATTTGTTCTCGATAGACTGGAATTCGCGAATACTTGGATTCGAGGATGATATCGCGCACTTCGCGCGCAGTCGCATTCGCAGGAACGGCGACGATGTCGGGCCGCGGTGTCATGACTTCACTAACGTGCGTGTCGCCAAACTCAATGATCGAATGGATCAGTTCGCCTTCTTCTTCTTCGAGAATGCCTTCCGCTTCGCCGACGTCGATCAGCGCCTGTAGATCGCCGCTGTCGTCATCATCTTCCTCTTCCTCATTGTCTTCGGCGATTTGATCCTTGCGGCGCGAACGATCGAAGAGACGTTGAAAAGGATCGGCGACGAACGTCATGATCGGGAAGAACGGTCGCACGATCGGCAGCAGAAAAAGCAGCGTGCCTTCAGGGTTTCGAGTGGAGATGAATAATGGAACGAGTTGACGAAAAATACCGGCGAGTATCAGTCCCGCTAGTAATCCAACGAGGACGAGTCGCGGATCGGGGAAGAGACTCAACGAAATCGATGTGATCAGAACGGCGACAACGACGAGCAGTATCTGAATCATCGCCGCGAGGGCGAAGCTGAAGCGCGGACGATTTTCCAGTGCCTGGCGGAGAAAAAGTCTTGATGGTCGTTCATCAGGCTTGTCACCGTTCTCGCCGATGAGGCGGCGTAGACCCACATCGCTCAACTGGGCGAATGCCATATCAACCGTGGCCAGCAGAGAGAGCACTATGAGCAGTAAGAGCGCAAGCCCTATTTCAAGTTCCATCGATGGGGAAATAGTATGTCAATCCTTACCTAAATGCCCAGCTTTCTCCTTAATCTGAGCTCCAGCCGATTCATCTCACCGTTATCTGTTTCGTGATCATACCCGCAGAGATGCAGGAGCCCATGAAGAATCAACTGCGCGATTTCGCCTTCAAACGGCAATCCATTTTCCTTCGCCTGCACCGCTGCCGTGTCAACCGAGACCGCGATGTCGCCAAGATTGAATTTCTCTTCCGCGGGAAATGACAACACATCGGTCGCATTATCGACGCCACGAAAGTCGCGGTTGAGTTCTCGAATCCTTTTGTCTGAAACAAAGGCGATCGTAGCTGAGGATTCGCTCTTTCCGATTGCGTCGAGAGCTTTTGCCGCGAACATGGTCCACGCTTCAGTGTCGAGTTTCAAGCGTCGCTGCCGATTGACAACCTCGACCATCGTTAAATCTGGCTCTTCTTGCCCTGCTCTTCATAAGCGCGAATGATCATTTGCACGAGCTTGTGGCGCACGACGTCTTTGTCGGTGAAGTATATGAATTCAATGCCTTCGAGCGAAGAGAGGATTCGCTCGGCTTCGATCAAGCCGCTGCGTTTGCCCGTAGGAAGATCGACCTGCGTCACGTCGCCGGTGATCACGGCCTTCGATCCAAAGCCGATGCGCGTGAGAAACATCTTCATCTGTTCGCTCGTCGTGTTCTGCGCTTCGTCAAGAATGATGAAGGCATCTGCCAACGTACGACCGCGCATGAATGCGAGTGGCGCGACTTCGATCACGCGCTTTTCCAGCAATCGCGTAACACGTTCGTAATCGATGAGATCGAAAAGTGCATCGTAAAGTGGTCGCAGGTATGGATCGACTTTGTCTTGCAGGTCGCCGGGCAGGAAGCCGAGTTTCTCACCGGCTTCGACAGCGGGACGTGCAAGCACGATGCGGTTCACCTGTTTCTGCATCAACGCCTGGACCGCCATCGCGACCGCGAGGTAAGTCTTGCCGGTGCCGGCGACGCCGATGCCAAACACGACGTCGCTGTCCTGGATCGCCTGAATGTACTTTCGCTGGTTGGCTGATTTCGGCGCGACCTGTTTCTTCCCTGCGGGATTGAAACGCGTTTTGGTGAAGTAGTCGCGCAAGCTGAAGGCGCGGTCTTCGGCAATCTGCGCAAAGGCCTCGCGCAGCTCTTTGTCGGTGAACTGTTTTCCTTCCTTGAAGAGGTCAGAAAAATCTTCGAGGATGCGTTCGGCCGTTTGGACGTCGGCGGGATCGCCGTCGATCGACACGTCCTGACCGCGGGCGTCAATTCTTACGTCAAGCAGAGACTCGAGATACTTGATGTTCTGATCGTGAACACCAAACAGCGTCTCCAAACCACGAGGCGGCAGCTCAATCTTCTTCAAACTCTGTTAACTCTCTCCTTCGCGCAGCAGGACTGATGGGATAGGTGTGGGGGTGCGGTGAGCAATAAGATAATTTGCATAGATGCAAATTGGACGCTACTACAGCCGCTTTCGACTGTCAATAATCAGGCGCGACTGATCTGGTTCACTGAGGCTGACTGGTAGTCCTTTAGTGAGATCCGAGCAATTACGCCTTTAGCGTTATCCGTGGCTGAAATCACACCGCCGCATACACACGACGACAGAAATCTCACGATTTAGTTTCAACTTATCCCGTCCGAATGATAGTCTTGAGCGAGTAATTTGAGCACTTCTCCGATCCGGCGCCGTTCTCCGGCTCAAACCACAACTCGAAGGAGTAAACCCATTGCCTGAATCCCTTTCGAACATTACCCCTTTGATGGTTTTCCTTGGCATAGCTGCGATTGGCTTCGTCTTCCTGCTCCTTTCGCTCGTGGTTGGCGATATTTTCGACAGCTTTGGATTTGACACGGACCTTACGGGCGGATCAGACGGCCATGCGCTTTTGGACAGCCGCGTAATCAGCGTCTTTGTAACTGCATTCGGAGGGATTGGGGCAATCGGAATTCAAATGGGACTCTCCATCGGCGCGAGCTCGCTGCTTGGCCTGGCCGGTGGCGTTGTTCTCGGTGGTCTGGTTTCCATGTTTGGTCGTTTTCTTTATCGGCAGCAATCTTCGAGCTCCGTGACGACGGCCCAATTAATCGGTCGCCCCGCTCAGGTTGTTGTTGCGATTGCACCTGGCGGACTTGGCCAGGTCAGTTGTCGCATTGGCGAGGAGCGTGTTGAAAAGCTCGCCCGTGCGCGCGACAACCGCGAGATAAAAGCCGGCGCAACCGTTCGCGTTGAGGAGGTTGCCGGAGATTCACTCATCGTCAGTCCGTATGATTCTTCCACGTTCTCCTAGAGTCTAATTTGAGGTAACAACAATGCTCGACGTTCAAAGTTTACTCATCCCCGTTGTGATCATAGTTGTGGTGGTCGGCTTTCTGATCGCGTTGATGCTGCTCAGCCGAAATTACGTGAAGGTTTCGCCTAATCAGGCTGCGGTTATTTCCGGACGTTCGCGAAAATTGTCTGACGGTACGGTCGTAGGTTATCGACTCGTGCGGGGCGGGGCCACTCTAATCGTTCCTTTTCTGGAGAAAGTTGAGTACCTCAGCCTCAATGTCCTCACAGTGCCCCTTGCCACGTCCCGAGCTTACACGGTCCAGGGTGTTCCGGTGTCAGTAAAAGCAGTCGCTAATGTGAAGATTAAAGGCGACGACGACTCGATGCGCGCTGCGGCCGAGCGCTTCCTGGGTATGAAACCCGAAGAGTTTCACAAGCTTGTCTTTCAAACTCTTGAAGGCCATTTGCGCGCGATTTTGGGAACCCTCACTGTTGAAGAAATCAACAACGATAGACAGAGCTTCGCGCAGAAGTTGACGACCGAGGCCGCCGGCGACCTGGAGAAGATGGGCATTGGTCTCGACGCTTTGACGATTCAGGAGATTTCGGATGAAGAAGGCTACCTCGACGCGCTGGGACAGAGACGAACCGCGGAGGTTCAGCGCGATGCTGAAATCGGAAAGGCCGAAGCACTTCGCGATTCGAAGATAAAAGCGGCACTCGCCATGCAGGAAGGTGAACGAGTGCGTCTCGCTTCGGAAGCTGATATAGCCGCTTCGACGCGAGAGACGGAAGTAAAGCGTGCGAAATTCGAGGCTGAGATCAAGCGCGAGCAAGCCACTGCAGCGCAGGCTGGACCACTTGCTGAAGCCCAGGCGCGGCAGGAGGTCGTAGCAGAGGAAGTTCGCATCGAGAAGATTCGAACTCAGGAGCAAATAAGCGTTCAGGAACAGGAGGTGTTGCGAAGAGAGAAAGAACTGCAAGCCACTGTCGTTAAGAAAGCGGAAGCCGAACGCCAGGCGCGCGTGCTGCTCGCTCAAGGTCAACAGGAGGCCGCCATTCTTGAGGCCGAAGGACGAAAGCAGGCATTGATTGCGACTGCGGAAGCCGAGAGCCAGAAGTTGCAGAGAGAGGGAGCGGGGCGGGCGTCCGCGATAGAGGCGGAAGGACGCGCCGAAGCCGAAAGAATTCGGGCGCTTGGCCTCGCTGAAGCAGCGAAGATCGAAGCGCAGGGTTTGGCCCAGGCAAAATCAGTCGAGGCACAGGGATTAGCGGAGGCGGTGGCGATAAAAGAGAAAGCCGCAGCATGGCGTCAGTTCAATGACGCGGCGCGGCTTCAGACGATATTGGAGAAGCTACCGAGCATTATCGAGGCGACCGGGCCCGCGCTAAGAGCGGTTTCCGAACCGCTCGGAAACATCGAGAAGGTGGTAATGATCGATCACGGTGGCGATGGCAACGGTGGCGGCTCCAGCGGTCTGAACCGTTTTGCACAAACTGGCCCAACCATGATCTACGGGCTGCTACAACAGTTGCAGGCACTCGGACTTAATGTACCGGATATACTCAAGCAGCTTGGCACCACGAACGGCGAGGAAGTGGTGAAAGTCGGATCTGAGATAAAGACCAAAGAGAAAGAGCCTTCAGGCGAGTAAGCCGTATTCTATGTTGCCGCGCAGAATGATCAGGATTGTCGCTCTTGTGCTTGTCCTTGTTGCAGGCGCTGTTTGCATTTTGGGCTACAACTTCGTTTACGACACGAACATCAGGCCCAAATATAGAACGCTCCTTTAAGAAGTACAGGGAACCAACGAGAACGCAATGATCGGGTGCCTTGACACCCGGTTGTTCGATACCTATACTCCGTCACTTGCGCCAGGAGCGACCGGCGCGGAATTATTAAGGTTTTCGCAGTTTTGGGAGATTTGAATGCCGAATCATAAATCAGCAGAGAAGCGCGTCAGGCAGAGTGAGAAGCGACGCGTCATTAATCGTAGCCATAGATCCAAGGTCAGGACGTATATCAAGAAGCTGCGTACGGCGCTCGACTCGGGTAAAAGCGAGGACGTGCAGGCGACGCTGCCTGAAGTCATCTCAGTGATCGACAAGTCAGTGCAGAAGGGCGTCATGCACAAGAACGCTGCGGCGCGATACAAGTCGCGGCTAACTGTTAAGGCAAATCAAGCAGCCAAATAACGTAGTTAACATTTACAACTTTACCGGGGCGGATCGACATTTCGGTCCGCCTCGGTTTTTTATTGCAAAGGAGAATGTGATGAAGCGGTACCAATCCGAAGCCGAAATTGAGAATGTCGTGCGGGACTTTGAGGCGTGTGAAACCGGCGCTGATGACTTTAAGCATGCCGAGCATCTCGCGGTCGCCGTTTGGTACCTGCACATGATGGACCGCGATGCAGCACTCGATCGGATGCGCTCCGGCTTGTTGCGGTTTTTAGGTCATCACGAAGGAGACACGAGCAAGTACAGCGAAACGGTCACAGTGTTTTATATCGACAAGATAGCCGAGAAATTGAGTGAGCTTGGACCAGACGTTTCGATCGTTGAAAAGTGCAATACGGTACTGGTCGCGGATTTTCGCGAATGAACGCGAATCAGGAAGCGAGTTCGCAGACGAGCATTTCTAATTGAAGGCGAGGTGTAGCTTGCGAGGTTTTGATTGCGAGGTCGGTGGCCGCGGTGCGCTGAATGCCGCGTGCGATCTTTGTAGCGCTGCTGCGTTGCAGCGAGGCTAGGTACGAATCGCGTTTGAACGACGGCACAGAGATGTTACGGAACACTTCATCGCGACCGCCGCGAAGTAGCAGATGTTTGCCGAGCGCAAGCCGGTGATAGTTTCCGCCTATCAAACCAACGAGCATCACTGGCTCCGCGCCGTCTTCCAAAAGTCGATGAAGAGTTTCGAGCGCTTTTTTGCGATTGCCAGCGAGCAGGTGATCTCCGAGGTCGAAGTTTGACAACTCGCGTGACCGACCGATCAATTCGTCAACAAGGTCGGGCGTGATACGGCCCGTATTCGCGGCAGCCGAAGCAAGCTTCTCAAGCTCGTTGAAAAGCGTCTGCACGTCGGTGCCGACGAGGCTGATGATCTCGCTTAACACCTGATCGTCAGCCGTGACCTTTAGCTCCTTTAGCCGCGACTTGGCCCAGCTTTTTGCTTCCGCATCTCTGAGCGGTGCGAAGTCCACTACGGTGCACGTATCCAGCAGCACCTTGCTCGACTTCTTTCTTTTGTCGAGGTCGTCAGCGCTGAAGATCATCACCGTCGAGGGCGACGGATTGTTTAAATAACGGATCAGGATCTCCTCATCGGCCTCGCGCAGTTTCGCAAAGTCGCGAATGCGAACGACACGCGTGTCAGACATCATCGGCAACTGATCTGCGGCTGCAATTGCAGACTGCACCGGATCGCTAAGCAGGCTAAAAGACGACTCATTGAACTCGCGCAGCAACGTGCGACTCAACGCTGCTTCCGTGATGTTCTGCGCCGCGTCTCTGCGCAGGTAGACCTCAGGGCCCAGCAACAGGTAGAGCGGCTGCACACCCTCGCGCAACGATCTTTCGAGGTCTGTTCGAGTCAGCGCCTTCATTTCTTACCGATTTCGACTGCGTTGATGAGTGTTGAGACGATGCTCTCGGCAAAATTGCGCGACATGCGGAGGATCGCAGGATCCTCTTCGTTGAAGAAGCTGCGCGGGTCGCTGGCGAATTCATACTCGCCGCGAAAGACGAAGTTTTGATTGTCGTAAAGGACACGGTTTTCAGTCTGATCGCGAACGGTGACCGCGGCTGTGATCGTGACCTCGAAAATACGCGCCCGGCCTTTATCGTCGAGCAGGACGCCAGCGAAGTTGAAACTCCTGATGACGCCCTCGATCACTGCGTCAGCACCTTCACGCTCTCCCTGCACACGCAGGCCGCGACCACGATGGACGATCTCTCGCATCACTGCTTCCGTGAACCGCGATTCGATCTTGTAGCGCAGCGCCTGGCTTTCCATCTGAAACGCCGGTACCGCGATGGTCTTGAGGCGCGCAGGAAGTTGATTCTTAGTTACCGGTTTGTAGCACTCTGCGAAACCGGAGACGAAGAAAAGCATCAGGATGAAGAGGGAAGTGCGAAGGGCTTTGGTCATCGAACGTGGATTCTCTCATATCGGCCGCGGATTTTCACGGATTGCTTCCGCAACGCGGATTGTTTCCACTGCGGCTTTTACGTCGTGGACGCGGACGAGGTGGGCGCTGTGGAGGACGGCGGTCGTGATAGTGGCCAGCGTGCCGTGCAGCCGATCTTCCACCGGTGCGGGTGTGCCGGATTCATCGGCGAGGATGCGGCCGATGAAAGACTTTCGCGAAGTGCCGATCAGCAGTGGATAGTCGGAGAAGGCGGCGATCAACTGATCGAGCTTCGCGATTAGCTCGAGATTTTGTTCCTGGGTTTTTCCGAAGCCAATGCCGGGATCGATGACGATCGATTCGGGGTTCACGCCGCGTCGCTCGGCCATGTTGATACTTGCGCGCAAGCTGTGAATCACTTCGTGCATGATGTCGGCAACGGGCGGCAGACGATGCATCGTCGCGGGGGTTCCGCGTGAATGCATCAGCACGAGTCCCGCGCCCGCACGCGCGACAGCGTCAGCGACGTAGAAGTCAAAGCGCAGTGCGGAAATGTCATTGACGATAGACGCGCCAGCATCCAGAGCGGCACGTGCGACTTCGGATTTGGTCGTGTCGACAGAAATCGGGATATCGCCGCGGCGGGCCAGAGCTTCAATGACAGGGGCGACGCGCTTAATTTCGTCCTCGACCGAAACGGGCTCACCGCCAGGCCGCGTCGATTCGCCGCCGACGTCGATGATGTCTGCGCCTTCGGAGATCATCTGCTCGGCGTGGGCAAGGGCCGCATCCACGGAAACGAACTGTCCGCCGTCGCTGAAACTATCAGGGGTAACATTAAGAATGCCCATGATGAGCGTTCGCTCACCTATGGGCATCCTGTAGTTTTTAATTTGCCAAGCCTGCTTAGCCACAGATTACATGGATCTGTGATTAAGCGGGTTGTGGGTTGCCGCCGGTTATCGGTGGCAGAATCGGCTTGAGCGGTTTCGCGGTCGGCTCCTTCAACTGCGGCCGATCCTGGTCGTTACCGGAATCTACTTGCGGCGGATTTTCATCGAGCGGTAAACCCGCAACGATCCGTCGAATCTCGACTCCATCCAACGACTCACGCTCCAGCAAGCACTCAGCAAGGCGAATCATCGTGTCGCGATTTTCTTCGATGATGGCCTTCGCTCGCTCATACTGAGCAGTGACGATCTTCTTCACCTCTTGATCGATCTTGATCGCGGTGTCTTCAGAGAAGTCACGATGCTGAGCGATCTCGCGTCCGAGGAAGATCTGCTCTTCCTTCTTGCCGAAGGTCAGCGGACCCATCTCAGACATGCCATACTCGCAAACCATCGCACGCGCGAGTTCAGTCGCCCGTTCGATGTCGTTTGAAGCTCCCGTGGTGATGCTGCCGAGGAAAGTCTCTTCGGCGATGCGTCCACCCATCAGGATCGAGATCTGGCCCAGCAGGTATTCCTGGCTGTAGTTGTGACGGTCGCCTTCGGGAAGCTGCTGCGTTACGCCGAGGGCCATGCCGCGCGGGATGATGGTTACCTTGTGAACTGGATCCGCGTTCGGCACCTTCAGACCAACGAGGGTGTGACCCGCTTCGTGGTATGCAGTGACGCGCTTCTCTTCATTCGAGATCACCATGCTCTTGCGCTCAGCGCCCATCAACACTTTGTCTTTTGCCAACTCGAAGTCGCCCATCGCGACGAGCTTCTTGTTGTAACGAGCAGCATTCAGCGCGGCTTCGTTAACGAGGTTAGCGAGATCCGCACCGGTGAATCCCGGAGTGCCACGCGCAATCACGGAGATATCAACGTCTTCACCGAGCGGAATCTTGCGTGTGTGAACTTTCAGGATGCCTTCACGTCCGCGAACGTCAGGTCTCGAAACAACGACACGACGATCGAAACGTCCCGGTCTCAGCAACGCCGGATCGAGAACGTCCGGACGGTTGGTCGAAGCGATCAGGA
>DAIOGT010000021.1:36331-38245 GCA_036745095.1 Pyrinomonadaceae bacterium | reverse complement strand
TTCAAACGGGGGATGGCTGAGGATGACCGCCTTCATGATTACACTTTCCGCCTGATCGGTCAACGACTTGATCACGCCGAGCGCCGCCTGGCTGATTTTGCTCTCAATGCCATTCCCGCTCGACTTGACAGCTTACTTGCTGATTTTTCGATGCGATACGGGGTTTCCGAACCCGAAGGCGTACTCATCGACATCCCTTTGCCCCACCGCGAAATAGCCTCCATCGTCGGCTCCACCCGTGAAAGCGTCACGGTCCGCTTGAATGCCATGCGCCGCGCAGGTACGATCGCATTCGTTAAACGACGAATACTGATCAAACGACCCGCATCTTTGATGTGATGCGCGCCGTTAGTGGCTTCAAGATTCATGAACTGTCCGACCTGCGGTAAACCAGTCGAGTGGAAAGACAATCCCGTCCGTCCCTTCTGTTCTGAGCGCTGTCAACTTATTGATCTTGGCCGTTGGGTTGAGGGTGAGTATCGTGTGCCGGGTGAGCCGGTCCCACAGCAAAATGAAAGTACGACGGTCGAGGATGAGGCCTAAAAACAGCTTTCTTACGACCGTCTGCCTTTGCGGTCTGATGTTGTTTACTGCGTGCAACAGTAACGACATTAACTCCAACAGCACGCCCGTAATCTCCAATCCACCCACCGGAACCACTTACCCGATGCCGCCCATGCCAGGAACTTCACTGGCCAACATGGGATGGGAGCTTGCTGACGGATCCCGTTCCGTTTTTTCCGACTACAAAGGCAAGGTTTTGATTTTGGATTTCTACGCCACGTGGTGCGTTCCGTGTCGCCACAGCATCCCGCATTTGATCGGATTACAAAAGAAATACGAAGAGCAGGGCGTGCGCGTTGTCGGACTAAACGTCGGTGGACCAGGCGACGAGGAGCAAGTGCCGGCGTTCGCGAAGGAATTCGGAATTCAATACCCGCTCGCTATGCCCGACGAAGACCTCGTGTCTTTTCTGCTTGCGGACCAGGACGCAATTCCACAAACATTCGTCTTCGATCGCCAGGGCCAACTCGTGCAACGTTTCGTCGGCTATGGACCAGAGACGGGCAAATATCTCGACAGCGCCGTCGAGACCGCACTAAAATCCCCGGCTCCTTAACTTCATCTTGCGAGTTCAAATTTGAGAAAAGCAAAGATTCTAATCACGCTCGGCCCGGCTTCTCGTGAACCAGAGGTAATCGAGAAACTAATCGCCGCCGGCGCGAACGGTGTGCGCATCAATATGTCGCACGGCACGCACGAAGAGAAGACCGTCGACATCCAACGCGCACGCGCGGCGGCAGCAAAAGTCGGACGACCGCTCGCAGTCCTCGTCGATCTGTCTGGCCCGAAGATCCGCACCGGCGAGCTCAAAGACGATCAACCAGTAAAACTCACAGCCGGATCACTTTTCACGATCACTACACGAACAGTTCCCGGGGACGAACATCAGGTTTCGACCAACTACGCCGATCTTCCGCGGGTAGTCCAGCCAGGTACTCGCATGTTGCTCGACGACGGCGCGCTCTCGCTCATCGTTGAAAGTGCAACCGACACGGACGTGATTTCCAAAGTCATCGATGGCGGTCTGCTGGGCGAGCGCAAAGGAATCAATTTGCCTGGCGTCGCCCTTCCGATCGCATCGCTGACTGACAAAGACATCGTCGATCTCAAATGGGCCGTCGCGCAGGACGCCGACTACATCGCACTCTCCTTCGTGAGACGCGCGAGCGATTGTGAGCACGCGAAGAAGCTGATTAACGAAGCCGGCGGCCGCGCCCCGCTGATCGCGAAGATCGAGAAGGCCGAAGCGATCGACCATTTGGACGAGATCATCGCGGCGGCTGATGGACTAATGGTGGCCCGCGGCGATCTCGGAGTGGAAACGAGCGTCGAGTTAGTACCGGTCTATCA
>DAIOGT010000021.1:9405-36231 GCA_036745095.1 Pyrinomonadaceae bacterium | reverse complement strand
TGGCCCGCGGCGATCTCGGAGTGGAAACGAGCGTCGAGTTAGTACCGGTCTATCAAAAACGCATCATCGAGCGATCGATTCGAGCCGGAAAGATGGTGATCACGGCGACACAGATGCTGCAATCCATGGTGTCAAATCCGCGTCCCACGCGCGCTGAAGCATCTGACGTCGCGAATGCCGTTTGGGACGGCTCCGATTGCGTGATGCTTTCAAATGAAACTGCCATGGGCTCGTATCCGGATGCAGCAGTTGCCATGATGGCCCGCATCATCGAGTCGGCGGAGACCGGGATAGAGCAGCCGCCGGACACTCTGAGACGGTCGCACGGGAGGCAATCAGGACGCGTGAGCCGCGCGCTCTGCGAAGCCGCCGCATTTGCCGCTGATGAGATGGGAACCAAAGTGACGGCAGTTTTCACCGCGTCGGGATTGATGGCCCGCAGGCTCTCGTCGATACGTCACGCGCAGCGCATCATCGGACTCACGCATAGACCGGAAGTGATGTCAGAGTTGTCACTGATCTGGGCCGTGGAGCCCTTGTTGATCAAGCACGCTCATTCGACGGAAGAGATGTTGAAGATCGGCGAGCAACGATTGCTTGAAGCGGGTGTGGTTGAAAAGGGCGAAGTGATCGTGGTGATGGCCGGGCGACTCTCAGGACTGGGACTCTCGAGCTCAGTGTCAATCTCGACGATGGGCGGTGATCTCGGCCCAACGAAGCGGTAAGCAGATCGCTAATCAGCACCGATCATCTCACCGACACCTTTGCCACTCTTCTGCTCCTCGGCCATCTGCGCCGGTGTCTTCTGCGGATCACGCCAGTTGTCGAGAATACCAACCTGGTGAACGCATTGTAGCGTGCAGGTCGGCGCACACCACTTCTCAGTCTTGTACTCGCGATCGAAGTCGTCCATCGTGTACTGGTCCAAGGGAATGCCCGGATAGCCGCGCTGCTGCGAACACCAGTGTACGAGGCCCTCTTCACAGATGTAGAGATAGCGAGCGCCCGCGCGGCAACGCCAGTTGTAAGGCTTGCCTTCGGCGATGCTGTCCTGAAACCAGTTCAACCTCGCGTGATCTTTGTTTCCGAGCTTCTTGACCTGCTGGAAGATGTCCTTCTCTTTTTCTAAGAGTGGCTTGAGCGTTCCGTCGACATCGTGAATCACGCCGACCGTGGTTGAAAAGCCGAGCTCAACAGCCCTGCGAGCGACTGTCAGTGCGTCGTCAGGATTTTTGATTCCACCGCCGATCACCGAGTTGATGTTGACGTGAAAGTCGGCGAATTCCGAGAGGTAACGGAGTTTCTTATCGAGGACACGCAAACTCTTGCGGGAGACTTCGTCAGGCTCAACGTTGTCGATGCTGATTTGCAGATATTCGAGGCCCGCTTTGTTCAGTCGTTTGATACGTTCGGGAGTGAAGTAATAACCATTCGAGATCAGCCCCGCGATCATTCCCCGCACGCGGATGTGATGAATGATCTGATCGAGCTCTGGATGCATCATCGGCTCGCCGCCGGAGATCGTGACAATTGACGTTCCCAGGTCGGCGAGTTTGTTGAGTCGCGCTTTGATGATGTCGAGGTCGATTGGTTTCGAAGTGTGATCGTATTCGTTGCAATAACCACACGCGAGATTGCAACGACGCATCGGGATCAGATGGGCCAGGACCGGATGTCGAGTAGACACTAACGCGCGACTGATAAAACTAGCCTCGCGCAGCTTCAGCTTTAAGAATTTTGTCTTCCGCATTTTGACGCGAAGAATATGCGACGTCGACGGTCCAACGCAACCTTAGCCACAGAAAAGATCACAACAAAAGGCACAAAAAGCACAAAACAAAGAGCGAGAACTTTTGTGCTATTTGTGCCTTTTGCGGCTAGTAATGCTTTGAACCTTAACTCTTAACGATCTTTACGTTCGAATCAAGCTTGACGTCGAAATCGCTCTGACTGACTTTCTGATTCTTTTCCAATCCCGTCAAACGCATCGTGGTCGAGTCGTCGTTCTTCTCGACGACCTTCGCCTGGACGGGCATTCCGGCTGAATCGATCCAGACTTCAGCATACTTGTAACCGGCATTTCCCTTGGGAACGAGGGTCAAGTGAATCGTGCCCACACCGCCCCACAGAGTTTCTTCACGAACGTCCTTCACCGGTTGGAATCGCGCTTCAAGCTGCTGGCGCGACATGTTCATCATTTCCAACAAGCCGGACGCTTTACTATCCTTGCCACCCATGCGTCGCGCGTCGCCAGTGTAAGCAACGTTCAGCGCTGGACGAAAGATCGTGTATTTGTTGTTGTTGACCGACAGTACTTCTCGTCGCGGATGGCTCCAGTCGATTCGTACGGACGCCTGGCGACCTGCTCCCGGCAGGTAGATCACCACGCCATTGTATTTATCTTCCACGCCAAGCTGTGAATTGTACTTAACCATGCTGATGCCGGCGCGCAACGACTTCAAAGTTTGTCGGTTCTTCTCCATCCGACTCAAAACAGAACTGACCAGGCCTGCTCCCTGACCATTCGTCGTGGCCGGGGACACTATGACGAGTGTAGTTAAGATGAAAGCTATCATCAGGCCCGATGAAATCAATCTCTTCATAAATGCTCCTTGAATTAGTTCTCCTTTCGCGTGGTTCGCAAAAAACCTCGCAATTATTAGGGAACGACTACCGTATGTCAACCTCGAAACTTAAGGTCTTTCCGTTTGGGTCGGGTATTTTCCGGATTGCGAGCACCTCAAAATCAGTGCGTCCTGTCAGCGCCTTTACCTGCTGCTCGATCCGTTGCTTATCCCCTTCACTGCCAACAACTTCGGGACTCAAGACCAGGGTTCTGGCAACTGGGCTTGGATGCACCATACTCTGGGCCCGTTCGCCACTCGAAAACCAGCTTTTTGGTGTCAAAAAGATGAAGATCAGTATGACCACACATAGAAGGTCCCATTGCCAGGTGTTTCTCGCGTAATTCCAGAAGAAGATCTTCTTAAGTGTGGTTAACAGGCCTCGCACGTTTTCAAGCTTGCAAGTAAGCAGCCACGCGAATCGCGGCTGGTGGGTCGATAGATTCTAGCCTTCCCGTTGCAGTCCTGTAAAGATTTTCAATCTGACCTTAGAGTCGGACCGTGGAGGATTGTTCGACAATGTGTCCATCGCGCATCTGTACGATCCGCTTACACATGGCCGCAGCCTCAGGGTTGTGAGTGATCATAATGATGGTTTGATTGAAGCGGTAATTCAACTCCTGAAACATGTTAAGAACGAGGGCTGAGTTTTCTGAATCGAGATTCCCGGTCGGCTCGTCCGCGAGAACGATCGCGGGACGCGTCACTACCGCACGTGCAAGGGCGACGCGCTGCTGCTCACCACCTGACAGTTCGAGCGGTTTGTGGTGCAGCTTATCTTCCAGTCCCAGCAGTCGAAGTACGTCGCGTCTGAGCTGCGCATTTCCACCGCCGTTGCCGTGAATTCGCTCCGCTAGTCGGAGATTTCCTTCAGCAGTCAAAGTGGGAAATAGATTGAAACGTTGAAAGACAAACCCGATCTTTTTACGACGAATTGCAGTCCGTTTGGCGTCCGAAGCAGCGGTGATATCTTCACCATCAATCACGATGCGACCGGAAGTCGGTGTAAGCAGTCCACCCAGCAAGTGAAGCATGGTGGATTTTCCGCAACCCGACGGCCCCATGATCGCCACGAACTCGCCTTCCTGCACCTCGAGCGAAACACCACGCAAGGCCGGCACATCGACTTTGCCGATGCGATAAACCTTCACGAGATCTTCGGCTTGTAGAATCGTTCTCACTGTTATTGATTAGCTGTAACTTTCTTGTACTGAGCGTCCAGATCGACTTCCGGCAACTGCCACTTGTTCTCCAGCACAAAAGCCTTGGGACCATATTCGCGGTTCAGCTCCACTGAAGCTGAATCCTGATAACTGATACTCAGCTTGTATTGATCCTGCGGGCGCGTGATCTCAATTCGACTGGGCAGCGACGCGGTGGTGCTACTGCCGAGTGTCTTTTCGTTGAAATAAGATACGTCTGTAATCAGCGCTCCGCGATCGTCGTACGTCTGCACACGCGCAAGTCGGATGCCGCTGACGCGATCGAACCAAAACCGTCTTAGCAGTTTAGCGTCACCACCGTCCATCGAAAACTCCTCGAGTAGATAATAGCCACGCATGATCCGCGCCCCCTTTTTCGCCTGGCGTCGAATGTCAGCCTCTTCGTTGAAAAACTGGCTTTGCGCGTAGATCAATGAACTGTTCGGCTCGATTGGGCGAATCATAAACGCGTCCGTCAGGTGTTGCGGGCGCAGGTTCGAAAGGGCGCTGACCGTTTCGGTCTCCTTTTGTTTCTCGTTGTTCGTCGTAGACGTTGTGCCGTTGGTGTCGAGCTTCGGATAGTTCGCGTTGTTCGTTCCCTTCACAAAGCGCTTGTACTTATCGGCGCCCTTCAGCACCGCGACGCTGAAGCGTTCGCCATCCGAAGCCATCTGTGCGATATCAACAAACGTAAATTGAATGACGAGATAGATCTTCCCCGGACGTTGCAGCGTGATCGTGCCGTCAACGAGTCGATATTGATCCGCAACACCAGACGACGCAAACGACGTGTCTTCAAATTGAATATCGACCTTGCCGTGGATCGATCTGACGGTTGAGAGCCGGTTTACTTCCTGTATTAGCCGGTCTTTATTGGCATCGGCTAGTGGAGTCAGAAGCTGTGGGACCGTGATCTTTCTTTTGGCGCCGAACAGACCACAGCCGGTACTCAACAACAGAACTAAGACAGCGATGACTGACAGCAGTAAACGAGAGGTCACGATTCTATAGGCGTCGAAATATTTGACCATCAACCTTAAGCGCCAATCATACGTCAAACGCCGAAGAATCGAGAAATTGGCACGTCAAGCTAACAAACGCGAGTTTTAGTGTCAACGCAGTTAGTTCAGAGTAGCGCGTCCGCATAGAAAGGCAGCAGCCTAAAGTCTGAACTCAAATTCAATTTAACTCGAGCTGCGGCTTTCCAAATCGTTCTCGCAAGCGGTTGATCGTATTCACAATACTCGGTTTGCTTAACAACTTCTGTTCCAATCGATCCCGCCCGGGAAAGTCGAGCAACATTATACCGAGAAGAATCGTGAGCAAACCTTGCCCGGGAACGCCCGGCAACGACAACACGATCCCCAGTCCCACCAGTAAGACTCCGGCGATGTTTTTCCCGATAACTTTCGCAAGATTAAGCCACGGGTGCGGTCCCGACCAGAGCGTCGTTTTGCGGTTCTTTTTGAAATGATCGGCAGGCAGCTTGACCAAAATCAGTGAGACGATGCCGAGATTGATGAGGAAACTGGCAACAAAAATCAGCAGCCCAATAAGCAGGCTGCCCCAGGTAAGCGCAAGAAAAAAATCCGATAACCGATTAAGCATTGCTATGAAGATCACTGCGGGCCTTCAAGACCGATCTGAGAAGCTCCAGCACTATCTGTTCCACAGCGCCTTCGAGATTGAATTCCGGTTTCTCCGCAACTGACCAGAACTCATCCAGCCCGCGCGCGCCAGCTCGCTCGAGTGCAAGCACTTGAATCAACAAATCCAAGACGTCAGCTGCTTTGACTAAGCGCGCCTCGAGGCTTTCACGACGTTCGTAGTCGTTGTAGAGATTTTTGTATGAGCCATCGGCGTCGACCGAGGTAACCACGTCTGCGAATGCCGCAGTCTCGGCTTGCTTTCGGGCGTCTGAGCCGAAGTAGAGCGTGGCCGTGCGTGGCATGTCTCCGACGCGTGTTTCGGCCCAATCGTGAAGCAAAGCGATGCGCAAAACTTTCTCGAGGTCGAGGGAGACACCCTCGGCAACGCAACGGTCAGCAAGCAACATCGCGGTTACGCTGACACCAAACGAGTGTGCGGCGACGGATTCGGTGCCGTTTGGAAGACCGCGCAAGGTCCAGCCGGTGCGATCGAGACGTTTGAGGCGTTGTAGCTCGATTAAGGTTGAGAGCATGAAATCTACGGCGCTGATCGCACGATGATTGTCCGGCGTCGTTCGCCGAACGTGACTGAAAGTGGCTTGTCCAACTGAATCGGAAATGTCTCGCCGTCGATGCTGATCACGAGGTTCGACGGCGCACGCGTGAGCGCTCCGATCGGTGCGTTTGGAGGCATGCGTGGCAACAAGTTCGTAGCGACGATGCGCCACGTTGTCGCCTCACAGCGAATGCGAAGTCCCGGCGTGTCTGTCTCAAACGCTTCATCGACCGCCAGAGCGTCGGCCTTGAACACTCCCTCGCCACAGCGCACGCCCGCCGCATCGTAAAAAGTCACCGCACCGGAGACGAACGCGTACGAGATCGCGCTACGATTCCTGACGATCATGCGAATGTTCATGACTGGTGTTTCCGGGGCGCCGTTCAGTGCAGTCGTCCGCAAGGTGGCTTCCAGCGCCGTTACACCCGTGGCGTCCACCGCGACCGCGGCCTCGTTAAGCGCGACGCGTTTCTCATTCAAGGCGCCAACGACCGGCGACTGTTCCTGCGCGTTCACAAACAAAGCGGTGCACAGCATCAGTAAACTCGCTGCGATCATCTTCATGCTTTCATCTCCTTTGCCACAAAAGGCAAAAATCACAAACGGATCATTGCATACATGAGTTGGTCGATCGTTTGCCCTTCCTTCGTAACGCTCTTTCGCAAACGCCCTTCAAACTCGTAGCCCGCCTTTTCGAGCACGCGGGCAGAAGCGCTGTTCCAATCGAACACGTGCGCGTACAACCGGCACAGATCGAAGTTTGCAAACGCATACTCCGTGACCGCAATCAGAGCTTCGGTCGCAATCCCTCGTCCCCAGAACTCCTCACCCAGCCAGTATCCGATTTCAGCGGAGCGACGGCCAACGTCGTATTGCGTCGTGAAGCCTATACCACCAACTGCCTCACCGGCTACATCAATTGCGAAATTTGTTTCCGGCTTTTGGTCCACGACGCTGTCGAGCCAGTTGCGTGCATCGCGAGCCGTGTAGGGATACGGAAAACGATCGCGCAGGTTGATCGACACTTTTCTGTTGTTTGCGTGGCGCACAATCGCATCGCGATCGCCCCACTCCCAACTACGGACAGTGCATGTCTGTAACCTCAAATTCACGCCGCTTCCAACTTTTCTATCATTGGCAAGATAGCCGCACCGCGCGGCATGATGAACCCTTCGCCGCTTCCTGCCTGTTCCAGCGCCTCTTCGATCGTCCGCACCGGGACCATCCGCATCCGTCGCACTTCTTCGTGCGGTAGCTCTGACACGAGACAAACACGAAACCGCTCCGCTTTGGTCAGGAGCGCCCACGCGGTTTGCCCATTCACTTCATAACTGCTGGCCAGTCGTGCGGCAAGAGCGCGCGAATCGGTCTCCGCAAACCATTTCAGGAAATCGGATCGTCCGAACCCGTCATTACATTCTGCGAGGAGGACAATGGTGCCGCCGTCGTTGCAGGCCAACGCAGCCATATCGAGTGCTTTGTGAGCCTGGATCATATTGATGTCGCGCGGAAAGCCACCACAACTGACGATCACGATGTCACGCGTGGATGGAATCGGAACCGAATAGTGATCGAGATAGTAGTCACAACCAGCTCGATGGGCCTCCCGCCAGTCTCCGCAGTAAACCCTGGTAGCCTGCTTCTGCTGGTTAACGATCGTGTTGACACTAAACGCGGGCGTGATCATCGAAGCGATACGTTCACACTCTTCATGCACCGGATTGCCAATGAGAGCCCCGGCACGTACACCGTCTTTGCGACCGCCAGTCTCAAAGTCCAACGCCAGCATGTGCGTCGCTTCGATCGTCTTCGCCGATGCAAGGCCCGGACAAACTGATTTGCGACCGCCAGTGAATCCGGCAAAGTAATGAAATGTGATGCCGCCAGTCAGAAACACACGCGAGAACTCACGCAGCGCGCTGTTGAGTTCAACGTTCACGCCGCTTGGTGTTTTGCCAAACGTGCTCAGTTTTGTCTGATCGTACGCGTCGTGGTCGAGGATTCGCAGGCGCTGCACGACGAAAGGTGTTAGGAGCTCAATCTTTTCCTGTTCGGTGACCGGACGATGAATGCCGGTCGCGAAGATCACTGCCATCTGTGCAGGTGAAACCCCTGCCTGGACCAGGCGACGCGCGAGCAGGTTTACGACTTGCGCACTCGCGGTCGCGCGAGTTGCGTCAGAAACAACGATCAGGACCGAGTCGTCGCTGTCTACCAGCTCGTCGATTGGTGGCGACGCGATTTCGTTATCGAGCGCGAGACTGACCTCGTAGTCTTGCAGAGGCGTTTGCGGAATCCGGTTTGAGTCGACAACGGAGAACCGCGCATCGTCAAAACTGAACTCAAAAGATCTTTGTCCATAAGCCAGTTGGATCTTCGTCATAAACCGAAGTCGACCATTGCCTTTTCGATCACGTGCAGAGTTGCGAAGTCAGTGTCGCCGGCAGCGCGTGCTTCAGCCAGCCACTTCCGCAGTTGCCGTGCTTCTTCCAGGGATGCGATGCGACAAGCGCCTGTGAGCGCAAGTGTTACGAGTGCATCTGGCGCGCCGTGTGTGACAAGTGCTGCCTGCAGAGCAGCCTGTTCCCGCAGGTCGAGAGTTAAAAGCAGATTAAGTTCCATCGCCGCTTGCTGACTTGATTGATTACCCACCCGGCGCTACCGCGCTCTGTTCTGATCCGATCTAAAACACGCCGTCCCCGCATGGCAAAAATGAAATGTCTCGTCTGCTGAATCGGGGGTTTCCATCTGAATCGTGAGGTGGTCTACGCCAAAACGATCGTGAAGCTTCGTACGCAGCTCCCGCAACAAATCGGGCTGCGAAATGCTCGCAGCGTGAATCACATGCGCACTGAGTGCGTCACGTCCTGACGTGATCGTCCAAACGTGCAAATCGTGCACGTCAGAAACGCCTCGTGTATCCAAAATGGCATGTTCAACCGCGGCCAGATTGATATGCGCCGGCGTGCCTTCAAGCAGCACGTTCGTTGATTCTTTAATCAATCTCACTGAGCCCCAGATGATTAGCAAGCTGATCACGACGCTGAAAATCGCGTCTGCCGCATACCACCCGAAGAGCAACATACACACGCCGGCGAGGATCGCAGCCACTGACCCAAGCGCGTCGCCCATTACGTGCATCCACGCACCACGCAGGTTCAGATCGACATCCTCGCGGGCGTGCAGTATCCACGCACACACGAGGTTCACGATCAGACCTCCGCTCGCCACGACGATCATCGGTCCGCTTTTAACAACCGGGGGCGAAAGCCAACGCTCGTATGCGCCGTAAAAAATGAAAAGTGAAATGACGACGAGCGCGACGCCGTTGACGAGTGCGGCAATGATCTCGAGGCGATAGTAACCGAACGTCTTGCGTGAAGTTGCCGGACGTGACCCAAACCAGACGGCGATGAGCGCCAGAATTAAAGCGGCGACATCGGTAAACATGTGGCCCGCATCAGCGAGTAGCGCGAGCGAGCCGGTCCACCATGCGCCTACGACTTCGGCGAACATGTAGAGCATTGTGAGGACCAGCACAAGACTCAGTCGCCGCCAGCTTTCGCTCTTGTGGTGGTGCCTGTGCGTCTCTTTGTGCCGCTTCTGTTCCACGCGCGGTTAGATTAGCCCGCAAAGGCGTAAAGGCGCAAAGGTCTGAACAAGACTTTGCAGGCTTTGCGCTCTGCGCAAGCAAACTGTTTTGAGTTTACAGTGCGGTGAGACCAAACGCGGTATAGAAATCACGATAGAGTTCGTTGTACTCGCGCAATGCTACTTCCACAATGCGCGAAAGCTCTTCAATATCAGCAACGTTGACGATCGTGTTGACGTTGTTGAGAAACGCGGCGTGTGCGTCCATCGTGCGCAGTGAAGGCGTCAGTAGCACAAAGAACAAGCGGCGTCGTTGCGGCGGCCGCATGACGTTGATTTCGCGAATCACAAACACCGAGCCCTGCTCGGCCGGATCAAACTGCGGCTCGAGCACAACCACATCCATCTTATTCGCGCGCATTGTCTCCACTGCCTGGCGAGTGTCCTCGGCCACGAAAACCTGGCAGCCGGCCTGTGAAAGCTTGCGTGCAACGAGATCGCGGTACGGCTCACTCGTGCAAACCAGGGCCTTGCGCTTGTCCCAAGACGGGCGTGCATGCGCGTTGTCAGTGCTCTGACTCGTGCCTTTGGACAATAGCTCGAACAACATGCGAACGGTGTCGTCGTTTGACGAGGGCGCAGCAGGGGTACTCGACGTCGAGGCCTCGTAAACACGCGCGGTGGTTGGCTCAAAGCGTGGGTGATCGGTTGCAGGAGAGCCGCCAACTGCCAGTGCGCTCTGTTCAGTAGCCGGGCTCGCCGGACCTGAGCTCACCGTGGCGCTGCACTTCGGACACCGCACATTGAACGGCCGGTTCGGCGACTTCTCGTCGTCAATCTGTAAACGCGTCGAACACTTTGGGCAGACAATAATCATGAGCTACTCAATCATGCCGAGCATCGAGCCGGAGTCGGAGAACGCATTCGCGGGCATGCCATCGACGTCGTGGCGGATGAAGTCTTCCGCGGCGGTCATCCCTTTCAGCGACAACAGCAGGTTGTTCTGGTTCGTTGCGAAGGCGAGGCCGTCTTCGAGCGAAACGATCTTCGAATCGATCAGACCCTTGATGACGGTGTCGAAGTCCTGCATGCCGTCGATTTTTCCATCACGCATCGCGTCGAGGAGTGACTTCCCTTCAACTTCGCCCATCTCGATGTACTCACGTGTACGCGGGCTGGACCTGAGGATCTCGACCGCGGCAATACGACCGTTGCCGTCTGCACGAGGAATCAAACGTTGCGAAACGATATAGCGGAAGGTTTGGGCTAAACGAGTGCGGATCACGGGTTCTTCGTTTTTTGGATACAGACCGATGATGCGGTCGACTGTCTTCGACGCGTCGATGGTATGCAGAGTGGAAAGGACGAGGTGACCGGTCTCGGCTGCTTCGAGAGCGATCTCGGTCGTTTCAAAATCTCGCATCTCGCCGATAAGAATGACTTTGGGCGCCTGGCGCAGAGTCGCACGTAATGCGGAAGGAAAGTCGCGGGTGTCATGGCCGACTTCGCGCTGATTGATCGTGGAACGTTTGTGGAGATGAAGGTACTCGATCGGATCTTCGATCGTGACGATGTGGTAGTACTTCTTCTCGTTGATGATGTCGATGATCGCGGCTTGCGTTGAACTCTTGCCGGAGCCGGTGGGGCCAGTCACCAGGACCAGGCCGTTGCGGAGTTCCGCTACATCTCCCAATTGAGCCGGCAATCCGAGCGATTTCAACGTGGGAATGTCGGTGGGAATGACGCGCATCACGATCGAGTAAACCCCGCGTTGCTGGAAGATGTTGACGCGAAAGCGAGCCCGGGATGGGAGCGAGTAACTCAGGTCCGCGGTGCCCGTGCGGGCGAGGCGTTCGGCCGCGTCGGGATGGCCATGCATGAGCGTGAGCGCAATGATCTCGGTCTGGTAGGGCGTCAGCTTCTGCATTCCGAGGGGCTGGACCGGCGTGAGCTTGCCGTTGATTTCGACTTGCGGCAGCTGGCCGACGGAAAAATTCAGGTCGCTGATTTTGTCGGACACCAGCAACAATCGCTCAATAATGGGCGGTAAATCGAAGAAACTCATCTATGGTCCAGGACTTCGCAAGGGATGATCAATGCGTGACTGCTCGCGGTAGGCGGGCTCGAAAAGGATGCGCCCCTCTTCAAAGCCGCGTGAGATTTTCGCGCATAACAATGCTAAACGCAAGAAAATTATGTTTAGCAGCGGCCGGGCGTTCGGTTTAGAGGTCAATCTTTGCTTGCTGTTTCCCGCAAGAGCCTGCTGGTGGATTCAGTAATCTGCCTCGGATCCGATAACACCGCACTGATTACAGCAACCGAATCAGCACCCGCCTCGATGACGTTGCGGGCGTTCTCGTGCGTGATGCCGCCAATTGCTACCAGCGGAAAGTAGCCAATCACCTTTCGTACAGCCCGCAATCCTTCCAGCCCAAGCACAGGTGACGTGTCGCTTTTTGTCGTGGTGGCGAAGATCGGACCGATCGCCAGGTAGTCGACCGGGAGTTTCGAAGCTTC
Source organism: Pyrinomonadaceae bacterium (assembly GCA_036745095.1). GTDB lineage: Bacteria > Acidobacteriota > Blastocatellia > Pyrinomonadales > Pyrinomonadaceae > PSRF01. The sequence goes on along the minus strand of DAIOGT010000021.1, from coordinate 24,092 downwards.
GAGAGCTTGAGCGACGTTGTGAGTTGAGAAGCCGATGACGGCGCTCGGCCCGAGTAGTTTCCTGGCAGCGGCGGGCGGCAGGTCGTCCTGGCCCAGGTGAACCCCATGCCCACCGGCGGCGATTGCCACGTCAACACGGTCGTTAATGACCAATTGCACGCCGCGCCGCTCGGCAACTGCCACAGCCGCTTTCGCCTGTTCGTAGAACTCCAAGGGACTCATATGCTTCTCGCGGAGTTGAACAAACGTCGCGCCGCCGAGGCTGAGCAGTTCAACTTGTTCTGCGTGCGAGAAACCGGTTAGGCGTACGTCAGTCAAAACATACACACGCGGAAGTGTAAAAGACCTTCGCATTTTTTGGCGCTTGTGCCGCTCTCCGGCTAATTATCTTCTGAGGCTTCTTTCTTCTTCGGACGCTGGTTTGCAGGGAGCACTCGCTTCCGTAAGCGAATACTTAGCGGCGTTACCTCAACCAACTCATCGTCTGCGATGAACTCGAGCGCCTGCTCCAACGACAACTCCTTCGGCGGCACGAGTCGCATTGCTTCATCCGCCGTCGATGCCCGCATGTTCGTCAGCTTCTTCTCCTTAATCGCGTTCACATCGAGGTCAACGGCGCGCGCGTTCTCACCGACGATCATCCCCTCATAAACCTTCGTACCCGGCCTCACGAACAGTGTTCCACGTTCCTGAAGGTTGAAGAGGGCGTAGGTCGTCGTGTCGCCCGTGCGATCCGCGACGAGTGAACCAGTAGCTCTACCACGCAGTGCTCCCAGCCATTCTCCCCACCGCAAAAACATGGTGTTCAGCAATCCGGTTCCCTTCGTCTCTGTCAGAAACTCGTTGCGAAATCCGATCAACCCGCGCGACGGCGCTTCAAACTCGAGACGAACGCGGCCAGTCCCGTGATTCACCATCTTTGTCATCTGGCCCTTGCGCCGCCCGAGCGCCTCGGCGATCACGCCGATGAACTCGTCAGGACAATCGATGACCACAGCTTCGATCGGTTCCAACGTCTTGCCTTCGACCTTCCTCGTGATGGCCTCCGGCTTCGATACCTGGAGCTCGTAGCCTTCACGCCGCATCATTTCGATGAGAATCGCGAGCTGCAATTCGCCACGACCTGACACCTTGAACTGATCAGGCGACTCAGTGTCTTCAACTCTGATCGCAACGTTGCCCAGGAGCTCCTTGTCGAGGCGTTCCTTGATCTGGCGCGACGTGACGTACTTCCCTTCTCGTCCGGCAAACGGCGAGTTGTTAACGCCGAAGATCATGGCGATAGTCGGTTCATCGACGGCGATAGACGGCAGCGGCTGTGGGTTCTCGACTGAGGTTATCGTGTCGCCGATGTTGATGTTCTCGATGCCCGCGAGTGCGACAATCTCACCAAAGCCGGCTCGCTCGACTGACTCTCGTTTAAGCCCTTCAAACGCGTAGAGCTGTGAAACGCGTGTCTTGTGTACCGACCGATCGGGTTTGACCACCGCGATCTGATCGCCGATTTTGATCTCGCCGGAGAAGATGCGCCCGATTGCCAGGCGACCAACGTAGTCGTTGTAATCGAGGTTTGCGACGAGCAGTTGCAGAGAGTCAGAGCGCAACTCACGCGGCGCAGGTATCGACTCGACGATCTGTTCGAAGAGCGGTTGCAAGTTTTCTGAAGCCTCTTCCAGCTTTCGCTTGGCGGTGCCGTCGCGCGAGACCGCGTAAAGAATCGGAAACTCGATCTGCTCGTCAGTCGCGTCGAGATCCAGAAACAGCTCGTAAATCTCGTCGACGACTTCAGCCGGACGCGCATCGCTACGATCGATCTTGTTGACGACGGCAATTGCCGGCAGGCGTGCTTCGAGCGCTTTGCGCAATACGAATCGCGTCTGCGGTAGACAACCTTCGGCAGCGTCGACCAGCAGCATGACGCCGTCGACCATCTTCAACACGCGTTCCACTTCGCCGCCGAAGTCAGCGTGACCGGGCGTGTCGACGATGTTGATCTTCACGGCACGGTAACGGACGGCGGTGTTCTTCGCCATGATAGTGATGCCTCGCTCACGCTCGAGATCCATAGAGTCCATCACCCGATCGCGGACCTGCTCGTTTTCGCGGAAGGTGCCGGACTGCCGCAGCATCGCATCGACTAGAGTGGTCTTCCCGTGATCGACGTGGGCAATGATGGCAATGTTTCGTATGTCATTTCGTTCAGGCATGCACTTATTTAGCCACGGATTTGTCTAATGTGATAATTGCCGGAGAGCTTCGAAGAGTACGATGCCGGCCGCAGTGGCGAGGTTCAGGCTGCGAATGCGTGGGTTTGGCATCGGGATTTTAAGGCAATTGCTCCAGTTCGCGCGCAGCAAATCTTCAGGAAGACCGCGAGTTTCGCGGCCAAAAACGAGGCAATCATCTGACTCGAAGCTCCAGTCAGTGTAGGGCTTCTCGGCCTTCGTAGTGAGATAGACGAAGCGGGCCTGCGGCAAAGCTTCATAGAGCGACTGGAGATCTTTGTGACGCGTGAGCTTTACTTCAGGCCAGTAGTCGAGGCCTGCGCGGCGCAACGCGCGATCGTCCATACGAAAGCCTGTGACGCCGACGATGTGTAGCGGCACGTTCGTGGCGGCACACAGCCGCGCGATGTTGCCGGTGTTCGGCGGGATCTCAGGTTCGACGAGTGCGACGGAGAGCATGAGAACAGTATAGGACTGAAAACAAAAAGAAACGACGAGCTTCGCTTGAAGGACTCGTCGTTTCTTTTGTAAGGCTTTGTCAGCCTCAGATGTTTGTGTGCGCCGGTGGAAGGTACTTGCTGTAACCTGCTGGTTCGGGTTATCTCTTCTTCGCGGCTTTCTTGGTTCCGCCGCTCTTCTTTGCGGCCTTCTTGGTTCCGCCCTTTTTCGCGGCCTTCTTTCCACCTTTTTTAGTTGCCATAGCTTCTATGTGCTCCTTCTTTCGAGTTTAGTTGTTTGTTTCTTCATGACCACAAGATACTGTGCTTACTTCGTTCTTGTGGGCTAGAGTAAACGGCGCACAACATCTTGCTATATAAACGTTAATACCTCGGATGTCAATAACTTATTACTCATTGCAAAAAAAATTTTTGCAGCATCAAAGCGCCTCATCAGCGCCCTCGAGGCCCTCGATCGACTGTCGCCGGACTCAGTTGGACCAGGCAGCTCACGCGAGCATGGTGTGTGCTGAAGTCTCACTTCACGAACCTCACGGATCGGAGTATGCAACTGCGAGTGGAAGATTAAACTGTGCGAGATTAAATCAGGTGGTCCAACTATGACTAACGGAACAGTGGCGTGAAGATCCACTGCTCGTGTCGTTCGATGCCGTAGTAAGTCAACACTGAATCGCGTTTGCTGCGACTCGCAACACCGACGAATGGGCCAGTCGCATCTTCGTCAAAAGATGACTGGCCGCGCGTTGCAGAGAGCGAGCCGAGATTAGTCGTATTGACGAGCGTAGGAACCGCAAACTGTTGCAATTGAACCATTTGCTGATCGGTCGTCTGTGGTACAACGTTGTTCGTGTAGAACATGATCGACTGCTGAAAATCGATTAATGCTTCACTGCGCGGCAGGATGAAACGCCATTCGCCCTCGATCGTTAACGGATCGCGTGCCGCCGAAGCACGAAGGATTTGTCTGTTCTTTGATCCACCGGGAACCGGTATTCCCTGCAGCAACTGGTCCATCGATGTCGGCAGTGCTTGCGCTCCAGCACCGCCCACTGTGCCGGCGCGATATCGATAGTAAGCACGGATTGCATCAGCAACTTGTTCACCACGAAAGATCGCTTCCTGTTCGCGTTCACGTTGCGCCTGCTGCTGGATGCTGGGCGCTACCGCCATCGCGAAGAGGGCGAGCACAGTCATCATGGCGAGAAGCGCGACCAGGGTGTAACCACCCTCAGAGCGCCTTCGGGAGACCGAATCAGAGACAGAGAGCGCCGCTGACTCGATCGAGCCCGACCCGCATATCTTGTGGTCGACTGTTGGCCTAAGGTTCGTCATCTTCAGCATCAACGCGCGGCGTCGGACGCGACAAGGGACCGCCGCTCTTATCACTTTCAGTCATCGGGAGTACGTGTTTGATCTTCAAGCTCGTGTCGACGAGCACCAACTCTTTTTCAGAGATGCTGGTCACGCGGAATCTACCTCCCACAACGTCGCCGCGCAATATCGAGACAATGTTTCTGTTGTTGCGGTCCTGAACCAACGCCGTGTCGGTAACGCGATTCTGCGGACTGATAATTCCGATATAGGTGTAGTTGGGTACCGGCGGCGCCGCAACGTTGATGGTGAGCTGATTTGAATAGAGACTATTATCCGGAGTACGAACGACTACCTGGCGCGCGCCGGGAGCAGCGATGAACGATGCATCAACCGTAGTCGAAAGCTGTTGCGGGCCCTTGTAGGTCGTGGGTAGCTCGCGCCCATCGATGAAGATGCGCATCGCCGGTGTGAACTTGTCACCCGCGGCTTCGAGTTTAAAAGCGTCGGTACGGGCGTAGACGTTCGACGGCGAAACTGACGCGAGCAGGATCGGTGGCGGCGGTTCGGGAGTCGGCGTTGGCGTTTCCGGAGCGGTCACCGGCTTCACTGGAGGCTCATAATACGCGAAGATGTTTCGCCTCGCCTCAGGAGCACTGTATGACGAAGGCTCATAATTGATTGGCGCGAATGCAGCCAGGGTTTGAACGTCCGGCGAAACAGGTGCAGCCGCCGGAGAAGCGGGCCGAGATGTGGTCGTCGCCGGTCTTTGCGGGGTGGCACTCGATGTTGTCCTGGTTTGTGCAGGTTTACTGTCAAAACCGATCAGTACCCAATAGAGAACCAGGATGGCGCCGAGACCGAGAACGGCCGCAAAAATCAGCTTTTTCCTTTCACCTGGTTTGCTTAGATCGACCAGTGCCATCTTAGTTATTCCTGACTGACCGGCGCGCTCTCCGCGACGCCCGGGCGCTGAAAGTAAGTCGCCATGTTCAGCTGTAGCGTTACCAGCGAACCGCGAGTCCCTGAGCCTGCACCCGCAGCGCCCTCTTCGGCAGACGCGGGCGCGTTGTTCTGACTCGCACGTTGCAGTTCTACTTCGTTGATGACTACGAACTGCCGGCTTCGTTCAATGTCGCGAATGAAGCGGCGCACATTTTGATACTCTCCCTCGACGGTAACCATCACGGCAGTTCCGGGATAGAAACTCTGCCACTTCGTCACGACAGTCTTTCCCGAGTTCGCTTTGCTTCCGGCGGGATCGAGCGGCGTGTAAGTCGGGCCGGAAGTGTTTTTGAGGTTGTTCTTCACGATCAGCTCGTTGAGTTCTCTAAACGAATCCATGCGGCCCTCATCGGCTCGCATTAGATGTTCAGTCTCAAACTTGTTCAGGCTCGCTGCCGCACGGTCGACATTCTGTTTTGTGTTCTGTTCCTTATCGACAACAACGTCGAGCGTTTGCAGGTTCGTCTGCGTTTGCTTCAGATCGGCGTTTAGCGAAGTGAGACGGGAACGCGCGGGCACGACAAAGTAAAGATAACTAAAGAGAACGAGCGCGAGCACAAAACAACTACTGGCCAGTGCCACAACTTCGGCAACGCCAAACATCTTTCCGCGACGTGAAGCCAGAAACTCACTCACACGCGCTTTATAAGTTATAGCCGACGGATTGGGTGATCGAGGTTCGGTCTGCAATTCTGCGTTCATCTTTGAACCTCGCTTGCTTTTCTGGTGGCGTCGACTTCAGCGACGTTCTCCGCTGAATAACTGGCACGTGCTCGGTAAGTCACGGAGAGTTCGTATTCAGTTCCTGCTTCGCCGCGGCCTTTTTGTAATTCCTGATTGCGAATCTCGGCGATGAAAACTCCTTCCTGGTGCATGGCCCGAATCATTTCGTCGATCGTGGCGGGCGTCTTCGCAAACACGGCCAGATCAAGTTGTGCAACAGTCTGGCCCGATTGTCGCGTTACGTCGCGAACCGTGATACGCGAAACCTTGACATTGGACGGTAGGGACGACTCTAGATCAGCGAGCAGTCTTGACCACGAAAACGACTTACGGTCGACGAGCGCGTGAGCGGCCGGTAGGGCTTGCTGCTGTTCGGGCGTAAACGATTGTTGCACCTGCTTGGCAGCGTCGAGCAGCTCGTGTTCACGCTGTTTCAATTGAGTGATCTGGGCCTGGACGCCATCAGCCTCTCTCTTGGCGTTCGTAGTGAGCTGCACCACGACGAGCAGGCCTATCAGAGACACGAAAAGAATCATCACCGTGACCGCCCACGGAAGAATGCGATTACTAAATGGTCTTGAGGCCAGGTTAAGACTGTTATTCACTGGAAGAAAAACCTCTTTGCGAGCCTACCGGCAGGCCGAACTGTGGAGAAAGCATACACGGCCTTAGGAAACAATCGCAAACGTCGAACAATCTACACGCGCGTGGGCGCGGTTGGTTTCATGAATCGCCGGCTTTCAATCAACGGCCTATTTGTCCTATAGGACCGATTGCTCCTATAATCGCCCAACTAAATCTACTCTGTTAATGGCTCCGGGTATTCGTCATGGAAGTACACGCATCGCCAAAATCCGCTGTGGGGACCTGTTGCGACTCAGTTGAGACGGGAACGGTCGAGCGGGTTGCAATTGCCCATTTACCTACTGAATGGGGCGAGTTTCAGATCGCGGCTTACCGTTCCCTCACCACTGGGGAAGAGTTTGTTGCCCTATTTAAAGGAGAGATGCGGCGCGACATCCCAACGCTCGTTCGCATCCACTCTCAATGTTTGACCGGCGACGTTTTTGGCTCGACCAAATGCGACTGCGGGCGCCAGCTTCACCGAACCATGCAGATGATTCAGCAGGAAGGTCGGGGAGCGATCGTCTACCAGCAACAGGAGGGTCGCGGCATCGGCATCGTCAATAAGATTCGGGCTTACGCACTCCAGGATCAAGGCGCGGATACGGTTGAAGCAAACGAGAAACTTGGTCTTGCCGTCGACCTGAGAGACTACCGCCAGTGCGCGGAGATTCTTTTCGACCTTGGGCTTTGCCGCGTGAAAGTGATCTCGAATAATCCGCTGAAACTTCGCGCAGTCGAAGAAGCAGGATTGACGATCGTGGAGCGCGTGTCGATCGAAGTTGACTCGAGTGAAGCCGCCGCGGATTACCTGCGCACCAAGAAAGAGAAACTCGGACACCTGCTCGAACTTAGGTGAAAATAATCCGCGGATTCTGCGGCTGGAATTATTGCTTACTTCTTAGATCCTTGATCGTTCCCTTGATCCGTTCTGCATCAGGCGCCTTTGGATCCAGTTTCAAATACTTCTCCAACTCCTCCGCCGCTTGCTGGTTCTTCTGCGCGCTCATGTACAAGCCGCCGAGATACTTGTGCGCCAGCGCGAGGTTTTCACCACCGTTCGCAATCGAGGCTTCGAAGGCTGTTTGTGCTTCCGGATAACGCTTCAAACCGATGAGAGTCAGTCCGAGATAATAATGCGCTGACGGGCCGGGACTCTTCAGTTCCAGCGCTTTGCGCAGGTGCGACTCCGCGTCCTCCATCTTCTTCTTGTTGAAAGCGACGATGCCGAGATTCAGATGGGCCGCGGGGTCGTTGGGCTTCAGTTTCAGAAGTGCCTCAAAGGTCTCACCAGCTTTGTCCATCTGCTTCAGCAGCATGTACTGCGTACCGAGTTCGCTTAGCGCGAGTGGAAAGTTCGAATGCGCGGCCACGGCCGCACTTAACGATTCCGCCGCCGCCTTCGCGTCACCCTTCCGTGCCGCTGCTGTGCCCTTTTGATAGAGATTGAGCGCGTTTGACGGTATGCCCGCAAACAACGGATTGGAGGAATCAACCTTAGGCTGTAATTGAATGCTGACCTGAATTGAACGGCCGCCAGGACTCGCTTCGCGATAGATGGCTACCGGCTCGCGCGCCTTTTCGAATTCGGGCCCCGCATCAACGACGACTGTATAGTCGCCAGCCTCAAGACTAGTGAAACGGAAAACACCATCCTGATCCGGAACCGTTGTTTTCGCTCCAAAGTTGCTGACGCTTTCGAGACTTACTTTGATCGAACGTCCACTCGCAGTCTGTCCTGATGGAAAGTGAATCCTGCCCTGGATCATGTTGGTGCCGCCACTGCTTGCCAACCCGCGATTGCTGCCGGGCGCCTGTGCGTTGGCAGCGAGTGCCGACGACACGATCAATGCCGCCGTCAGAAATGAATGTAGTAAGCCGAGGGATCTAAAACTGTTCACATTCATGAATGTATTGCTGTCCTTTCTTATAACTATTCGGGAGAGATGCGACTGCGAAAATCTTTGATCGTTGCGCGCACGCGCTCGGCATCGGGGGCGTTCGGCGTCAAAGCCAAATACTTTTCCAACTGCTCCACCGCGCGTGGGTAATCCTGCTTTCGCCAGTAAATACCACCGAGGTAATAATTGGCCATGCTTAGTTGCGGTGCATTCGCCTGCGCTGCAATTAACAACTCTTTCTCGGCTTCGTCGAATTTAGTCTGGCGCACCAACGCGATACCGAGATACATGTGTCCGGTCACGGAATTGTTATTCCGTTTCAACGCTTCACGCAGTTGTTCCTCCGCCGGCGGGAACTGCTTCGCTTCAAGCAAAGCTATGCCTAGATTGAGCCGCGCCGAAACTGCTTCGGGATCGAGTTTGCAAGCCTCTTTAAGAACATCGATCGCCTTATTCACCTGGCGCAACTTCAGATACTGGACACCCAGCTCATTGAGCGCGAGGGGAAAGTTTGGATGGAGCGTCACAGCTTCTTTTAAAGTGTTTGCTGCTTTTGCCGAATCTTCCGTGCGAGCTTCTTCAACGCCGCGCTCATAAAGTTTGCGTGCCTTCTCCGGAACACTTGCGAGCGCCGCATTCACTACGCCTGGTTTGCCCACACCGGCCTTTCGCTTCTCCTTAAGGTGCACCATCACGGTGTACCTTCGCGTTGTCGTTGGGAGGCGTATTCGGTTGCGCGATAGATTTAAATCGGTATCGATATACACACCCTCACGCGTGATCTCATACTCATCACCCGCATTGACAACGACTGTGTAGTTTCCAGGTGATAGTGCCGAAAAACTGAAGGCGCCGCTGGAATCAGGAACTACCTGCAACTCGCCATATTGGAGAGACTCCAGCCTGACGATGATTGAGCCCTCGGCTCTCCTTCCTGAGGGGAAGAAGACGTAACCCTGAATCAGGTGATTACCACCCGTACCAGTTGCTGATTTACCGCTTCCCTGCGCGTTGACGCTGGGTGACATGAGAAGCATGCCAAGAAAAATGAACAGACATTGGTTGGAGCAAAAGCGGAGGGTTGATGGACCTTGCATGGAGACCTCCTTGACCTGTCCTTGATGATGCAGATTTAACTCCCGTAATGCGCGAAGATCAAGTCTGAAATGAGCCTTTGCGCCCGGAGGTATAAAAACAATGGGGAGAGGGCCGTCGGCGCCTCTCCCCATAACCCGCTTGGCTTTCGCCAAAAGGCGGAAGTCAGTGTTTAGAAGGTGAACTTGGCGCCAAACCTAAACGCCGAGGGAGACTGGACCAGCAACGCGGATCCGTAGAACGGATTCTGCACTGGCGGAACTCCCGCCACACCACTGTTAATTGTGAAGGTCTGGTCTAAGGTTACGGCACGCTGGCTATTGAATACGTTGAACCAATCGCCAGTCAATCGCAACTCTTTACCCTCACCAACTCTAATCGGATAGTAAACACCCAAATCCAGGTTCATCGTGGTGGGCGTTCGGCTGGAACCGATGCTGTCCACAACGTTTGGAAATCCTGGATCGACAGCCGAGACCGTCGGAACGATTGCGGTTCCGCGCTGCACGGCGAAGCCTTCGTTGTTGCCGTAGATCGGATGTGGAATCAGCTGGTTGAACGGCACACCGGATTGCGCGTAGAAGTTTCCGCTAACGAGGAGTCTCCATGGCGTGCGGTAGCTACCGTTGAACTTGAACTGATGCGGCCGATCGTTTGGCAAGCGGCCATAAGTGTTAGCGAGCAGGCTCTGAAGGTCGAACAACGAAGTGATGTTCGGGTCAGACTGCCCGTTGTCGTTACGGAACAGACCTTCGTAGTTACCGATCAAGCTCGAGAACACGTAGGAAGCGATGAACTGGAAGTTATTCGTAAATCGCTTGTTCGCCGTGAACTCGATGCCGCGATAGAAACGCTGAGCGCGGCCAAAGCACTGAGGAGCGCGGCCAGTTGCCGGGTCTCCGGCGCAGGCGTTCTCTTCAGTTGTGCCTGGTCCAATGCGGCCCGGATTGAAGATGAAGTAGTTCTCACCATCGTCGAATGAGCCGTCTTCGATGACGTTAATCATCGCACGGTAAACGCCGCGGGTTCCAAGCACTAAATCACCACCAACCTCGTACTCCATTCCAGCGGTAATCTCACGAATGCTCTGCGGCTTCAGACCAGGGTCAGCCGGCGTTGCATGAGAGCCGAGATTCGTGGCTCCACCCGCGACGCCCGGAACGATGATCGAACCGGCAGGTGCATTCAGCCTGTTAACGTTGAAGTTCTTATCCGTCTGCACATCGCCGCCGCCTGCGCGAACGTTGATGTCCAACGGAATTGGAACCTCGATGAACTGCGCGTAGTTCGCGAAGAACTTGCCTTTGCCTTTACCGGTGAAATCCCAGATAAAGCCGAAGCGCGGAGCAGCATTGTCGTCAAAGTTATTGAACTTCAGGTAGGTGTCACCACCATCTGAGTAGGCTTGCTGGTAATCCCAGCGAACGCCAAAGCTCAGTTGGAAGTTCTTGGCAAATTTCCAGTCGTCGCCGACATAGAAGCTCTCAACGTTCGTGTAGGTCTCGCCAACGAGTTGGAAGTCACGAACGCGAGTGGTGTTCCTGAGAATGAACGGATTACCAAACGCTTCAGCCGTGCTGATCGTGGTCGGCGCGCCATTGACCGTCAGACCCAAAGCGGCCAGGGTCGCACCCGGAATCGCCATCGCGCGATCTACACCCGCTTGACTCGGGCAGGTGATGACGCCGGTACGAACGGTACATACCAGCCAGTTGTTGGTGATACGCATACCGTTGACTTCGTTTGAAGCAGAGCCGGCGGGGCTGTTGACCAATCCCGCACCCAACGCATAAGCGATCGACGGACCGGTTGAACGGGTGTCGATGTTGTAATCGTTGCGGCTATATTCAAAACCCCACTTGATCGTGTGGGCACCACCAATGATGTTCTGCATGTGGGCGTTCAACTCGTAGCGATTGCGCTCCTGAGTTGAAAACAGGCCGAAGCCCGGACCACGTGAGAAGTTGCGCTGCAATGAACCACCGCGGCCATCGACGAAATCGATGAATCCGGTACCGGCGCCGAAGTTCACGCCAGTCGAAACGGGCGTCAACACGCTGCCACCTCTCAACACTGCAAAGTTGTCAGTGATGAGCGGCTGATCAACAGCGCGCGGAATTGTGTTGGCTCTCTGGAGGTGCAGACCGCCCGAGATCTCGGCGATGAACGTATTCGTAATCGTCGAGTTGAGACGGATTGCGTAGTTATGACCACCGGTTTCCTGACGTCCTTCGAACGACGTTATGTCGTCGCCGAAACCGTTGACGTTGTTCAACGCGGCTGTGGCCAGGAAGCCGTCGATCTTCGTAAAGTCACCGAAGGTCGAACCCGTGAGCGTGTTTCGCGAATTGATGGCCCACGTGAGCTTGCCGGCGTAGAACGGAATAGTAACTTCGTTCTCGACTGGCTGATGGAACGTCTGCGTCAGGTAAAAGTTCTTACGTCGCTGTGGGTTGAAAGCTCCGAAGAACCAGAGCTTGTCTTTCACAATCGGGCCACCGATGTCACCACCGATGTCAGCTTCTGAAAAGCCAGTGAACGAAGAACCGGTGAACGGGAAGTTCTTCACTTCGCGAACCAGTCCTTTGGTGGTGCCGTAGCCGAAAATGTCGCCGTGGAATTCGTTGCCACCACTCTTGGTGATGACGTTAAAAATTCCGCCGGTTGATCTGCCGTACTCCGGACCATACGCACCAGTCTTGATTTCCACTTCCTGCACAAACTCGAACGGAAGGTTCGCACCCGAACCACCGAAAGCGGGGTCGGTCACGTTCACACCGTCAAGGATGTAGTTATTTTCAGGACCCGAGGAACCTGCCACCGAAGGATCTCGGTCGCGGCCCGTCGCATCGCGCAGACCCGAACGCGTAACTGTGGGAGCGATTGTGTACAGCCCCTGCACCGTGCGTTGAGTCGGGAAGTTTGAAAACTGGTCGGACGAAACGTTCGACCCCGTGGTCGTACCGCTAGTGTCTACAGCGGCGCCGGCAGTATCGGTGACTGTCACCGTGGCTTGTGCGCCTGCCGGTTGAAGTTGAATCTCTACCGCGGAAGTTCTGGAAAGATTAACTTCAACTTCAGTCCTCTCAAACCTCGCAAAACCTTTTTCAGCTTCAATTGCGACAGCATACCTTCCGGGGGGAAGGTTCGAGATTCGATAGCGACCGCTGTCGTCTGTCGTCGCCGTCTGAGCCGAAATCAAATTCGGACTAGTCACTCTCACGGTGACTCCGGGTACGGCAGCGCCAGTGCTGTCGCTGACCGTCCCTTCAATTGACCCTGTCGTCGATGACTGAGCGAACGCGCTACCAGCAAATAGCGCGAAGCACATCAGCAGCGCCGACAGGACAAAAAACTTAAAGACATTCTTCATTTTCTGCTTCCTTTCTTGAACTAGACAAAGGATGCTGCCCCCTCCTGTGAAAAATCACCCTTTTTATTGGCAGCACCGAAGAATTCCAAAGACGAGCGGCTTAAAAAGAGGCCTCGTCCGGGGCAATTTTGGCAATTGTCATGCCCACGTGCCAATTTGGACAGATCTCTAGGTATTCGGAGACTTAACCGTAACCGGGTCGAGGCGAGCAGAGGCCTTCAAATCCAAAAAAATGGGAAAATCCAGAAATCCCAAAGATCCCAGCGTATAACGCTGGAGTGGGAATCGACCTGTAGCACCTTGTTAGTGAGTGCAGTAACGCCGGTGAATCCTTCGACTTTTAAGCTGATAAAACCGAGATTGACGCGGCGTTATCACGCTCGGTTCTGTTAATATTCGCGCAATGTCTGAACGCATCTATCGCGATCCTGTTCACAACATCATTCGTCTGCAAACCGACTCCGATGAAGGCGAGTTGATGATGCGATTGATCGATGCCGCGGAGTTTCAGCGTCTGCGTCGCATCAAGCAGCTTGGTCTTGGTCTCTACACTTACCAGGGCGCCGAACATTCACGTTTCACTCATTCACTTGGTGCATTTCATCTCATGACACGCGTGCTCGATCGATTGAGTGAAACTTATGCGATCGTTCCCGAAGATCGCGTCGCCGCACGCGCAGCCGCTCTGCTTCATGACGTGGGCCATGGCTCTTTCTCCCACGTGATGGAGAAGGTGCTCCACTTCCATCACGAACGTTGGACCGTGCAAGTCATTCTCGATGGACGTTCAGAGATCGGAGAGCTACTGCGATCGCACTCGAGCGACCTGCCGCTCAAAGTCGCTTCGATCATCGAAGGAAAGTTTCAACCAGCAGCACTGGCCCAACTCGTCTCATCACAACTCGACGTAGACAGAATGGACTACCTCCTGCGCGACTCACTGATGACCGGCGCGAAGTATGGCATCTACGATCTCGAGTGGATTATCAATGCGCTTGCGATCGACGAGACTGCCGATCGAGTCTACGTGCAGGCGCGTGGAATCTACGCGGTCGAGGAATACCTGCAAGCCCGTTACTACATGTTTCGCCAGGTCTATTTTCATCGCACACTGCGATCGGCAGAGGCGGTGTTGCGTTCGATCATGCGTCGCGCGTTGGCCCTCCTCGATCAAGGTAAAGAAGTGTGGCATGCTTCCGGAACTGCTTTCGAAAAAATACTGCGACGCGAAACACTGACTGTCAGCGATCATATGCAGGTCGATGACTCCGATTTCGTTTTTCACATCAAGCAGTGGCAAAACTCCAGCGATGCGATTCTGAGTGATTTGAGTCGTCGCTTTATCTCGCGGCGTTTGTTCAAGGCTATCGATCTCGATATGCCGCAGGATCAGCAGGCTGAGTTTTTGATGTCGGCACGTCAGACCGTCGCGCGCGCCGGTTTCGATCCTGATTACTATTTCATCGAAGACCGCGCCAGCGACGTGCCTTACTACAGTTATTACGAAACCGAAAAAGCGGAGCCCAAATCACACATCTACGTGGAGAGTGGTTACGCTTCACCACAGATTCGAGAGATTAGCGAGGTTAGTGATGTTGTGAAGGGACTGCAACACGCTTATGAGCTGCATCGAGTTTGTTTTCCCGCGGACGTGAAGACTGAAGTTTACGAGCTCTATCATCGTGGCAGCCACAAAGAGGCACAAAAAGCACAAGTGTAGTGTGGTTCGGTTTTTCGGGATTCTGGCCCTGCTCGCGTTGTTCGTGACTAACTCACGAGCGCAGGCAAGCCAGTCTCCGATTCTCAGTGTGCTCGACTTCGGCTCGACTACTATCGCCAAACAAGCCGCTGACATACTTCGTGTTCGACTCCGATCAACGGGCGAAGTGGTCGTTGCCGATTCGGATCTGAGTCGCGCGGCTGCAAAGGGAATCGGCTATTCGGGATCGCTGAATTTATCGTTGAGCGAAGC
>DAIOGT010000021.1:0-9305 GCA_036745095.1 Pyrinomonadaceae bacterium | reverse complement strand
CGGCTGCAAAGGGAATCGGCTATTCGGGATCGCTGAATTTATCGTTGAGCGAAGCTCGCGATCTTGGCGCTGCCCTCGCGACGGAATTCTATATTCTCGGAGACGCACAAACGTTGCGACGTTCGTCTTTTGAGTCTCCGGTTTATTATGAATCGTACTGTTCAATCTTCCTCGTAAGCGCCCGAACCGGTCGCCTGCTTTTGTGGGAGCGGCCAGGTTTTGAAGACGCCGAAGCAACCAAAGCCGAACAAAGGCTCTCACAATATCTCTCCGACAACGCCCTCTTTCGGCGTTTGATTGACATAATAAAGAAGACTCACGCAGAAGAACGGATTCAGCGGACTGTTTTGTCGACTGCCGCTGAAGCAGTGATTGAGGAAGCACCCGACGACGAAAAAGCTGCCGAAGTTCAGGGTATTCGTACGCCGCGGCCTTATCGCAGACTGCGACCTGAATACCCTCAGAGCGCTGCTCGCGCCGATGCCGAAGCGACGGTTGACATCGTCGTCGACGTGGGAGCGGACGGCGAGGTAGGCGATATTGAAATTGTTCGGTGGGCCGGATTCGGCCTCGATGAGTCAACCATAGCAACCGTTCGTCAGTTGCACTTCTTCCCGGCTATGAAGAACGGCACGCCTGTGGCAATGCGCGTGATGCTGCGCTATAACTTTCGCAAGCCTGCGAGGTAAAGATGGGAAGAAACCGCGCCGCCAGAAATTCCCCGTTTGTCGTTCTCTTAATCGCGCTCTTAGTTTCTCAACTCGCACTCACCACGAACATTGCTCGCTCCCGTCGCGATGATTCATCAGTCGTGTCAACTGCGACTGTCGAAGGCCGGCTCGCCGTGTTTGATGACGTTTGGGAAACGATTCAAGATCGTTATTACGATCCCAAGTTTCACGGCATCGACTGGCAGGCAAAGCGAGCTGCGTTTCGTCCGGTGGCAGCACGCGCCGCGAACGCGCAGGAGTTTTACGATGTGCTGCGCCAGATGATTGCCTCACTAAGAGACGCGCACACGAGGGTTTATTCACCTGACGAAAAGTTTGACTGGTGGAGCCCGCGGTTTGTGACTGTCGGAGTGGCTGTTCGCGAGGTCGAAGGCGCACCAACCGTCATTCAGATCGAGGCCGGCTCGGCAGCGTCGCGAACTGATATGCGACAGGGCGATCTGATCGTCACGGTTGACGACGTTCCCGTCGCGGAATTTGTCGCGCAACGGATCCGTAACTCAGGTCTACCGAATACAAAAAACGTTCGCCATCGCATCATTGCCACGCTCTTCGATGGACCAGCGGGCACGAGCGTCAAGGTCGAATGGATCACTCGCAGCGGGAAGCATAAGTCGACCGTGCTTCAGCGTTACTGGAGCCAGCGAAATCTCGGATTCAACAATCAGCGCAAAGGCAAGATCGCTGTTCTCCGACTCGATGCCTTCACACAAAGCGTGTCCCTCGATTTTTCAAAGAACTTGCCGCCCATTCTGGAGGGAGCGGAAGGAATCATTTTGGATCTGCGCGGGAATGGCGGTGGCGACGCTGAAGCGATGGCGGATGTGGCCTCGCTGTTTCTCGAGGACGGCACGAACCTCGGCAAGTTTGCCGATCGATCTGGCGCTTCGTTTGAACTGCACACGTTTTTAAGAAGAATGTGGCGTAGTAAGACGTTGGCGCCGATCAAACTGCCGCTTGTCGTCTTGACGAGTGAGAACACGTCGAGTGCCGCAGAGATCCTCGCCGCGACGTTGCAGGCGAAAGGCCGCGCGCAGGTAATCGGCAGCGGTACGTGTGGCTGCGTGCTGGCGATTCGAAGCAGACACGCGCTGCCCGATGGCGGCGTCTTGG
This sequence comes from Pyrinomonadaceae bacterium, assembly GCA_036745095.1. Lineage (GTDB taxonomy): Bacteria > Acidobacteriota > Blastocatellia > Pyrinomonadales > Pyrinomonadaceae > PSRF01. The sequence goes on along the minus strand of DAIOGT010000021.1, from coordinate 7,461 downwards.
ATGTGAGCGAGTTTGACTACCGCACCGCAGGCGGCGTGCGACTCGAAGGCGCGGGCGTCCGCCCGGATAAACTCATCACACTCACGCGGGCCGATATCTATGCGCGCAACGACCGCGCGCTTGAACGCGCTAGAGACTTGCTAAATTAAGTCACGGATGACAAGAAAGAATGATGCTCTACTTGTCGCAGGTATTAGGCCGGCCAATACGCGACCTTGAAGGTGAACGTGTCGCCACTGTCAAAGACGTAATCGTGCGTCTCGGCGCTGACGATCATCCACCCGTGACAGGTCTCGTCGCACGTTATCGTCGTCGTGACTTCTTCCTCTCACGCTGGCGCATCACACAGTTCAATCAGCATGGCGTGCGTTTGAACTCCGACATTCTAGACCTCCGTCCTTTCGTGCGTCGTGAAACTGAAGTGCTGCTCGCACGCGACGTGCTCGACAAACAACTGATCGACGTCGATGGTAAACGAGTTGTGCGTGTCAACGATGTTCAAATCATTGAGGTTGCCGGCGAATGGCGTGTGACCGGTGCTGACGTCAGTCTTCAAGGACTCTGGCGTCGACTCGCGCCCGCCGGTTTTGCGGGTACGAGAAAACCCGTCGAGGTGCTCGACTGGGCCGACGTCGGTTATCTCGCAACTGACGCAGCCACGGTGCAGTTGAAGTCGTCGAGCGATAAGCTCGCACGCCTCCATCCGGTCGAGATCGCACGCCTCGCCGAAGCACTCTCGTATCACCACGGATCCGAAGTTGTCGAATCGCTCGACGACGAGACAGCAGCAGAAACTCTCGAAGAAATGCCGGCCGAGAGCCAGGCACGAATACTCGGCGACATGGACCAGGAACGCGCCGCGGACATTCTCGAGTGGATGTCGCCTGACGAAGCTGCCGACGTGCTCGGCGATCTTCCCGAAGAGAAGGCGGAAGAGTTGCTGGGTTTGATGGAGCAGGACGAGCAGGCTGACGTCGTAGAACTGCTTCCTTACGAAGACGATACTGCCGGCGGATTGATGACGACCGAATTCGTCACACTCCCGCGCGCGCTCACAGTTGGCGAAGCACTCGCGCGACTGCGTGAGATGGCGGAGACGCCAAACATGATCTACTACCTCTACGTCGTGGAGGAGGAGGACTCATGGAAGCTCGCCGGCGTGATTGCATTGCGGAGTTTGATTCTCGCAGATCCGTCGATGCCGCTTGAAGAAGTAATGCGTACGGAGTTTCAGAGAGCGAGTCCCGAGGAACCTGCCAAAGACGTCGCGCACCGTATTGCAGAATATAACTTGTTGGCCCTTCCCGTAATTGATGAGTTAGGAGATATACTCGGCATCATCACAGTAGACGACGCGATGGAGATCCTGTTACCGAAAGATTGGCGCCAACGCCTGCCGCGACTCTTCGGTTAGCCACAAAAAGGCACAAAAATCACAAAAAAAAGAGACGCCCACACGCGCAAACTGGTATTAATCTTTGTGTTTCTTGTGCTTCCTTGTGGCTAAAATTCTTTTGTATCCATTTGCTTTATGAAAGACGGTGACCAAAGTGGCAGAACCCCGAGCAGCAGTTCGAGCTGCTGGACGTCGCTTAATGCGACGTGGGGCTCAGGGTGTGCGCCAGACAATGGCACGCCGCAACCGCCTGCTCGCTTACATCGCCATCCTCGGCCCCGGCATGATCACGGCCAACGCCGGCAATGACGCCGGTGGCATCGCAACCTTCGCCACAGTCGGCGCTGACTTCGGTTACTCGCTCCTCTGGATCCTCATTCCAATCACTATCAGTCTCGGTATTGTTCAGGAGATGTGCGCGCGCATGGGCGCGGTCACGGGCAAGGGTCTTGCCGATTTGATCCGCGAACGTTTTGGCGTGCGATGGACGGCACTGATCATGCTGGCGTTGCTCGTTGCGAACGCCGGAGTCACGGTTTCAGAGTTCGTCGGCATCGCGGCCGCGTCCCAGCTGTTCGGCGTGTCGCATTACGTCTCCGTACCGTTCGCGGCGATCTTCGTGTGGTTTCTGGTGGTGAAGGGTTCTTATAAAAGAGTCGAGCGGGCCTTTCTTTTAATGTCGCTTGTCTTTCTCGGCTATATCGTGTCTGCGTTTCTCTCACGCCCTGACTGGAGCGCCGTCGCTGTCGGGCTTGTCAAGCCGGAGTTCAAACTGGAGTACGCGTTTCTGTTTACGTTTGTCGCGGTGATCGGTACGACCATTTCGCCTTACATGCAGGTCTACGTGCAGTCTTCAGTAGTCGAGAAAGGCGTTACTCCTGACGACTATTCAAAGACAAAGACAGATGTGTGGGTTGGGACCATTTTTGCGATCGTGATCGTGTTCTTCATCACCGTCTCAACCGCCGCGACACTTCACAAGGCCGGTATTCAAATCTCAAGCGCCGCCGAAGCCGCGCAGGCTCTGCGACCACTCGCGGGCAGATACGCGCAAACCCTCTTCGGACTGGGACTATTCGGCGCCTCGATGCTGGCGGCAGGAGTCTTGCCACTCGCAACCGCCTACTCGATCAGCGAAGCCCTCGGTTTTGAAAAAGGCGTTTCGCGTAGTTTCCGCGAGGCGCCGATCTTCATCGGAACGTTTACTTTTCTCGTCGCTGTCGGCGCGGCGATCGCGATCGTGCCGAATCTCCCGCTGATCCGCGTGTTGCTGGTTACTCAGGTTATCAATGGCCTGTTGCTGCCGATTGTGTTGTTCGCCGTGTTACGGCTCGTGAACAATCGCGAGGTGATGGGCAGTTACGTTAACGGGCCGCTCTATAATATTGCCGCCTGGCTGACCGCAATTGTCGTGACGATTCTGTCGCTGCTCTTTATACTGATCAGTGTTTTTCCAACGGCTTTCGGCCAATGATGAACACGGATGAGTCGTCCTCGTTCTACTAACAAAATTATTCTCTTCGTCGCTGCCTCGGCAGTCGCGCTGCTCGCTGCCTATCTGTTCTGGTCCTTCGAAGCGCAAGTCAGGGCACTGCTCGAGCACCGGATGGGCGCCAACCCCTCGCGTTCGGCTAACACGATCATCAACGTAATCAAGCTCGTTCTCGCTGGGATCATCGGCTACCTCTTCGTTCGTGCGCTCAATACACTTTTTTTCGGACTTGCATTCAGTCTTAAACGAATCGACGCTCCCACGCTCATTCGCAACATCTTCACGATCGTCGCCTTCACCATATTTTTTCTCATCGCATTCGCGTTTCTCTTTCCTGACGTTAACCTCGGAGCGCTCTTTACCACCTCCGCGATCTTCGGTGTGATTCTTGGTCTTGCGCTACAGGACACCCTCGGCAATTTTTTTGCGGGGATTTCATTGCAGGCGGATCGCCCATTTCAGGTGGGCGATGTGATAACAGTCGGCGCGCAACGTCACACGGGCGTCGTCGAGGAGATCAGTTGGCGCGCGATAAAGATCCGCACGTTCACTAATCACATCGTCCTGATCGCCAATAGCAACGCCGCGCGCGAACCGATTGAGGTGTGCCCTCGCGGTAACCTCAATGCACGAATTGTCCTTTTTAATACTCTCTACACCGATTCCCCTGCGAGAACCATTCACGTGGTGCGCGAGGCGGTCCGGGAAGCAGATAACGTCTCGCAAAAGGTCGCGCCAATCGTCCGGATCAGCGACCTCGGCGACAACGGCGTCGGTTACGAAGTGAAATACTGGCTCGAAGATTACGCCAAGTATAACGACACTGACGCTCTTGTCCGCCAAAGGATCTGGTACGCGTTTCGTCGCGCCGGTCTTAACTTCGCGTTTCCTACGCGTACGCTCCACGTGGAACGGCGTGCCCCACTCGGTGCGCTGGACGGCGACGGCGCAATCGTTGAGCGACTATCAGCGGTCGATATCTTCGCGCCGCTGTCTGCTGATGAAACCTCAGTGCTGGCTCACGCTGCCGTCAGACACGTCTTCGCGCCGGGCGAGACCGTCATTCGAGCAGGAGATCCCGGTTCGTCGATGTTTGTTGTTCATAAAGGACGGGTCCAGGTTCAAGTCAACGAGAACGGCCGCCCGCGGACTGTCGCGACCCTGAACGAAGGGGATTTCTTCGGCGAGATGGCATTGTTTACGGGCGAGCCGAGGACCGCCAATGTTTTGGCGCTCGAGGAGACTGAAGTCCTTGAGATCGGACACGCAGCCATGAAAAGGGTGTTTGACACGAACCCGGACCTCGTCGAATCCCTCAGTTTTATTATCGCCGAGCGCCGTCAGGGCCTCGAATTTCACCCCGACGCTGCCGCCGCGAGCACCCACTCGTCCGCCGGAATGCTCTCCGCAATCAAGCGCTTTTTCGGGATTTAGCCATACAAAACAGACAAGAACCGTTATTTAACTCTGTCACCGACGCATGTTTTCGGCCACTTTTCCTGCCTTTTTCCGACTTAAACACGGGGGTTGACAGCTCGGCACTCAACCTTTATTATTACGTCACGCTCAGCTAACAGATACTGACAACACTTGGGCTGAGATCGTTAACAAGGAATATTAGGAGGAGAGACCCATGACTATTGTTCGCTACGACCCATTCCGCGACCTGCGGACGTTACAGGAAGAAGTGAATCGCTTGTTCTCCACTAACTTGACCCGTGCATTCGGCGATGAGGGAATCGGCCGCGGTGCCTGGGCCCCCAGCGTTGACATTTACGAGAACAAGGATCAGATCGTGCTAGAAGCCGAACTGCCTGGAATGAAACAGGAAGACTTCGATCTCTCCATTGAGAACAATGTCATTACCCTCCGCGGTGAGCGTAAGTTTGAAAGGGCGGATGAAACTGACAACTACCATCGAGTCGAACGCTCGTATGGCGCTTTCACACGTTCTTTCACTTTGCCGCAAACAGTCTCCGCAGAGGGAGCAACCGCCGAATACAACAACGGTGTGTTGCGCGTGACGTTGCCGAAACGTGAAGAGACCAAGGCCCGTCGCATTCAGGTGTCCGGACAAGCTGCCGGAACACAGCAGAAGACAATCGAAACAACCGCCGAACCCGGAAAAGCGAAAGAAGCGAGTGGCGGCCGCTAAGACTTCGAACGATCTGTTTTTTGCCACGGATGCTGCGGATGGACCTGACCAATCGGTCTCGTTCATCCCTGGCATCCGTGGCTGGTTTAGAAAATCATTATGCGTTTAGATAAGTTCACACTACGGGGACAGGAAGCAATTCAATCCGCCATCGAGCTCGCCGAGCGCAACCAGCACCAGCAGGTTGAGCCCGAGCACCTGCTCGTTATGATGCTGGAACAACCTGAAGGCATTGTTAGACCAATACTCGGCAAACTCGGAGCCAACGTCGCGGTCGTTCTTAACGACACGCAGGCGGCAGTCGCTCGGTTTCCACGCGTACAAGGCGGACAGCAGTACTTCAGCTCGCGCTTGAGCCAGCTGTTCACGGCCTCGCAAAAACAAGCGGACCAGATGCAGGACGAATTCATCTCCACCGAGCACCTGCTGCTTGCGATTGTTGAAGAGAAGGATGGCGATGCGGGCAAGATCCTGCGCCAGCATGGCGTAAATCGAGATGATTTGTTTAAGGTGATCGAGCAGATGCGAGGTGGCTCGCGCATCACCGATCAGAACGCCGAACAGAACTACCAGGCACTCTCCAAATATGCGCGCGACCTGACCGAAGCCGCACGAAAAGGAAAACTCGATCCGGTCATCGGCCGTGACGATGAGATTCGTCGCACGATCCAGGTTCTGTCTCGTAGAACAAAAAACAATCCTGTTCTAATTGGTGAGCCCGGCGTCGGCAAGACCGCGATCGTTGAAGGCCTCGCGCAACGAATCGTCTCCGGCGACGTGCCCGAGACATTACGTAACAAGCGACTCGTCGCACTTGATCTGGGCGCGATGCTTGCGGGCGCGAAGTATCGCGGCGAGTTTGAAGATCGTTTGAAAGCAGTTTTGAAAGAGATCGAGAACGCGCAGGGTCATATCGTGCTCTTCATCGACGAGTTGCACACACTCGTTGGCGCGGGCGCGGCTGAAGGCGCGATCGACGCGTCGAACATGTTGAAGCCGGCGCTGGCTCGTGGTGAGTTGCGCTGCGTTGGCGCCACCACTCTGAGCGAATACCACAAGCATATCGAGAAAGATGCCGCGCTCGAGCGTCGTTTCCAGCAGGTTTACGTTGGTGAGCCGACTGTCGAAGACACGATCGCGATCCTGCGTGGCTTGAAAGAGCGCTACGAAGTTCATCACGGTGTCCGCATCAAGGACTCAGCGATCGTAGCCGCTGCAACACTTTCCAATCGTTACATCACGGACCGCTTCCTGCCTGACAAGGCGATCGATTTGATCGACGAAGCCGCATCGCGACTGCGCATCGAGATCGATTCACTGCCGCAGGAGATCGATCAGATCGAGCGCGAGATCATTCAGCTCGAGATCGAGCGCCAGGCGTTGCAGCGAGAAGAAGACGAAAAGTCGAAAGCACGCTTGAAGGAGATCGAGCAGCGCATTGCCGACTTGCAGGAAACTTCGTCCGGAATGAAAGCGAAGTGGCAGTCTGAAAAAGAAGCCATCGATCACATTCGCACGGCGAAGGCCGAGCTCGAACAGCTCCGTTTCCAACTCGATCAGGCTCGTAACGCGGGTGAGCTCGGGCGCGCCTCCGAGATTCAGTACGGCAAGATTCCTGAGCTCGAGCAAAAGCTTCAAACCGATCAGGACAAGCTCGCAACGTTCCAGCAGGACGGCGTGATGCTGAAGGAAGAAGTTGACGAAGAGGACGTGGCGGAAATCGTCGCCAAGTGGACTGGCATTCCGGTTTCGCGAATGCTTGAAGGCGAGATGCAGAAGCTGGTGACGATGGAAACCCGGCTGGGTAATCGCGTGATTGGACAGGAAGAAGCACTCGCCGCTGTGGCAAACGCCGTCAGGCGCGCACGCGCGGGCTTGCAGGATCCGAATCGGCCGATTGGCTCGTTCATCTTTCTTGGTCCAACCGGTGTTGGTAAAACCGAGACTGCGCGTGCGCTCGCGGAATTCCTTTTCGACGACGAGCGAGCAATGGTGCGACTCGACATGTCAGAGTACATGGAGAAGCACGCTGTCGCGCGCATGATTGGAGCGCCGCCGGGATACGTTGGTTACGAGGAAGGCGGACAGCTCACCGAAGCGGTTCGTCGCCGCCCATACTCAGTGGTTCTCTTTGACGAGATCGAAAAGGCACACTCGGATGTTTTCAACGTGCTGCTTCAGATTCTCGACGACGGCAGGCTGACAGACTCAAAAGGTCGAACGGTTGATTTCAAGAACACCGTTTTGATCATGACTTCGAACCTCGGCTCTCGTGAAATTCAAGCTGCTGAGGGCGACGAAAAACAGGTGCGCGAAGCTGTGCTTCAGGAGCTACGGTTGAATTTCAAACCCGAGTTTCTGAACCGCGTGGATGATGTGGTTATCTTCCACCAGCTCTCACGCGAACAGATTGGTAAG
>DAIOGT010000020.1:32612-38341 GCA_036745095.1 Pyrinomonadaceae bacterium | reverse complement strand
GATCGTCGAATCGACTTACTATCTTTATCGCTACACGAAAGACGAGAAGTACCTGAGGATGGGCGAGCAGCTCTGGCGTGACTTCGTGAAGCACTGCCGCACGGAGGATGCTTACGCGGCGCTGAAAAACGTAGTGACGAAAGAGAAGAACGACTCGATGCAGAGTTTTCTCTTCGCCGAGACTTTTAAGTATTTCTACCTGCTCTTCGCACCACCGAGCACACTCGACTTTGAAAAAGTGATCTTCAACACCGAAGCGCATCCCATTCGGCGAACCTGGTAGGTTCGAACTCTTAACACCCGGAAAATCTTGACATTCAGGGGGTAATAGGCAGATATTCTGCCCATGAAACTGCTAATCCTTACCGGCGTGATCCTGCTTATCCCGTTCCAACAACTGCCGACTGTCGATCGTGAAGAATCCGACGTGACGGTCACGAAGTTTAGCTGGTCCAAGTACCGCCCGAACAACGGTTTGATCGACAGCGTGACCGATCCCGGTCCGCCGTTGAATGAGCCGGTGTCATACAAACAACCGGACCGCAGAAATGAACCTGCTAACGCCCGCAGCAGGCGCGACATTCAGGAGCGCCGCGCCGCGTTGGCAGACGCGGATCGACATGCCGGTAAAACCTCCGCGCCGCCACGGCAGGATTACTACATGATGCGTCTCGAGGTGAAGAACGTCGGGCAGAACACGACGAAGAGCATTATTTGGGAGTTTCAGCCGGCGGTAGCGACGCCGGATTACGAGGTAAAGCAATACATCTGCAAGATCAAAACGAAGCCAAACGAGAGTAAGTCATTTGAATTGATGAGCCCGGCTGCACCCGTAAAAGTAGTGAGCGCGGACAAGAAGGCGCAGGAGGGCAAGGTCGTCATCAACCGTATCGAATATGCGGATGGAACGGTTTGGAAGCGTAAAGGCTGGTCCGTCCTCATCCCTGCGGAGATGACGGACCAGATGGGAAACGGCAAGTGTGTGATGTTTTAAGAGTTTTAGAGCTCAATCTTTAGATAGCCGATCTGGGTTAGCACCGACAGACAAACTAAAGCTTGAACTCTGAACAACTTTCCTATTTGTACTCCACTCCTAAATTCTCAAACAGAAACGCAAAAACATCTCGCGTCTGCTCGAGTGCCTTAGTCGTGTTGCTGGCGCCGTGCGCAGAATTCACATCCACGCGAAGGAGGATCGGATTCGGTCCGCCCTGCGCCGCCTGCAACGCCGCCGCGTACTTGTAATTGTGCGCCGGAACCACACGGTCATCGTGGTCCGCAGTCGTAATCAAGGTTGACGGATACTTCACGCCTGGCCTCACATTGTGCAGCGGTGAATAAGCATACAGCGCTTTGAACTCAGCCTCATTGGCTTCAGCCGAGCCATAATCAGCAATCCAGTTCCAGCCAATCGTAAACTTCTGGAAGCGAAGCATGTCCATCACGCCCGCCTGTTCGATCACAGCACGAAACAGCTCAGGACGTTGATTCGCTACCACTCCGACGAGCAGTCCGCCATTCGATCCACCCTGAATCGCCAGCTTGTTCGACGAAGTGTACTTGTTCGCGATCAGCCATTCGGCCGCGGCGATGAAGTCGTCGAAAACGTTCTGCTTCTTCAGCTTTGTTCCAGCCTCATGCCACTTCTCGCCATACTCGCCACCGCCGCGCATATTTGCCGATGCGTACACCACGCCCTGTTCGAGCAGCGCGAGACGCAGCGAGTTGAACGACGGTGCGGTAACGACGTTGAATCCGCCGTAGCCGTAAAGCAGCGTCGGGTTGTTGCCGTCAAGCTTTATGCCTTTCTTGTGCACGAGAAACATCGGCACGCGCGTGCCGTCTTTGCTGTTGTAGAAAATTTGCTTCGTCTCGTAGTTCTCGGCTTTGAATCCGGGAATGTCGATCGTGCGAAACACCGTCGATTTCTTGCTCGCGATGTCGTACTTGTAAATCGTCGTCGGGAAATTGAACGACGTGAAGCTGTAGTACACGTGCTTGTCATCGTTCAAACCACCAAAGCCACCAGCAGTTCCGAGACCCGGCAATACCACTTCATTTTCGAGTTTGCCGTCGAGACTAAACACATACGCGCGCGTAGCGACGTCCTTACGCCATGAAGCGAAGAGTTTGCCACCGGCCGTACCCGTGCCCTGCAGCGGCTCGGCTCTTTCCGGCAAAACGTCTTTCCAGTTTTTCTCGTCAGAGTCTTTTGGATCGACGATGATTACGCGTCCGTTCGGCGCATTCTTGTTGGTGCGGACCAGGAATTTGTCGCCCACGTTATCGACGATGCCGAAACTATCGTCCGTGATGTTAGCGAAGAGCGGCGAGAATTTCGTCTCACCCTTTGACAGGTCCTTGTAGAAAAGCGCATTGCCTTTCTTGCCCTTGCCTCGTTCGGAAATTGAGAGCACGAGGAAACGCTCGTCTTCGGTGGTGCCAACGGTGTGGAAACGCTGCGGGTTTTCGTTGTCTTCGTAAACCAGAATGTCGGACGACTGCGGTGTCCCCACCTTGTGGAAATAGACACTGTGATATTCATTTTTGCTGCTGAGATCCTTGCCCTTCGGCGGTTCGGGATAACGGCTGTAATAGAAGCCATCGCCCTGCCACGAGACGCCCGAAGATTTCATCCACCTTACTTCGTCGGCCAGCTTGTTGCGAGTGCCGACTTCCATGACGCTCAGTGTGACCCAGTCAGAACCGCCGCGCGAGATACCGTACGCAACATACTTGCCATCTTTCGATAGAGAGAACGTGCTCAGGACGGAAGTACCATCGGCGGAGAACTTGTTCGGATCGAGAAAGACTTCCGGAGTGCCGTTTTCACCCTGTTGAATGTAGAAAACGCTCTGGTTCTGGAGACCGTCGTTCTTCGTAAAGAAGTAAGTATCGCCACGACGAATCGGCGCCGAGAAACGTGGGTAGTTGTAGAGTTGCGTCAGCCGTGTCTTGAGTTTCTCGCGATACGGGATCTTATCGAGGTAACCGAAAGTCACGCGGTTCTGCTCTTCAACCCAGGCTTTTGTCTCCGCGGCGGTTTCGTCTTCAAGCCAACGATACGGATCGGCGACTTTAACGCCAAAATACTCGTCAACTTGTTCGATTTTCTTAGTTACGGGATAGACGATCTTGGGATCCGAACGCTTTGCGCTCGCGGCTGATCCGGCAGGCGCCATGCTCTGTTGCGCGCTCGACCGCTGCAAGAACGGCAAAGACAGGGCCGCAGCCACAAACAGACACGCGAAAAGGGTTCTCAGCTTAATCATATTTCTTAACTCCGGAGGCAGGATTTGGAAGGAAATCTTAATGTAGATGGGGGGAAAGTTCAAATACTAGCCACGGATGACACGGATTGCTACAATCGGTGTCCGATGTTGAACACGCAGCCTTTGCATTATCGCCCACTCGAATCTCGCGCGAACCTCTTCGCGGACTAGTCTTCTTGTCGTTTCAATAGTCGATTTTCAGGTGAACCTTCCCAGGTTTGGCGTGTTATTGGCCTTTTTCAAGGGAGTAAAAAAATGTCTACCACTGTACTCGCAACCCCAAAGCGGCCCGAGATCAAGACCGCGTTGCCCGGTCCTAATGGCAAGAAGATCATCGAAGCCGATGCGCGGTTTGTGAACCCTGCCTACCCGCGACCTTCCTTCAAACTCGTCGCCGAACGCGCGAGCGGAGTTTGGGTTGAGGATGTTGACGGCAACATCTTTTTGGACTGCAACGCCGGCGTCGCTGTCTGCTCGACTGGTCATTGCCACCCGGACGTGGTGAAAGCCATTCAGGAACAGGCCGCACAAATGATCCACATGTGCGGCACCGATTATTACTACCGTCACATGCCGCAGCTCGCGGAGAAGCTCGACGCGATCGTGCCCGTGAAGTCGCCGACGCGAACGCACTTTGCAAACAGCGGCACTGAAGCAGTCGAGACTGCTCTAAAACTCGCGATGCACGTGACTGGTCGTGAGAAGTTCATCGCCTTTTTCAACAGTTTTCACGGTCGAACACTGGGATCGCTTTCGTTAACGTCGTCGAAAGTGGCACAGCGAAAAGGCTTCAAGCGCCAGGCGCTCGACGTTGTGCACGTGCCTTACCCGAACGAGTTTCGTAATCCATTCCATCCGCGCGACTGTGGCGAGGGCGGAGCGGGACAGGGTGCGCTCAACTGGATTGAAGAGCGCTTGTTCAAAACGACAACGCCGCCCGAAGAAGTGGCGGCAATCGTTGTCGAAGCCGTGCAGGGTGAAGGTGGCTACGTGCCGGGATCAAAGGTTTTCCTGCAGGGACTGCGGCGAATTTGTGACGAGCACGGGATCCTGCTCATTGTGGACGAAGTGCAGTCAGGCATGGGCCGCACCGGAAAGATGTTTGCGTGTGAACATTTCGATGTTCAGGCCGACATCGTCTGCATCGCGAAAGGGATTGGCTCGGGTTTGCCCATCGGCGCGTGTGTGGCACGCGCGGATTTAATGGATTGGAAACCCGGCGCACACGCGTCGACGTTTGGTGGCAATCCGGTTTGTATCGCAGCGGCGTTGAAGACGATTGAACTGCTTGAAGGTGGGCTGATCCAGAACTCGGCGGAAGTCGGCGGTTATCTCAAAGCCGGGCTGGAAAAACTTCAGCAGAAGCACGACTGCATCCTCGACGTTCGCGGGCTCGGCATGATGGTCGGGGTCGAGTTTTCGACTGCTGAACTACGGGATCGAATTGAGTCGGCGTGTTTCGAACGTGGACTGATCATCCTCGGCGCCGGCGCGACGACGATCCGCTGGTCCCCACCGCTGATCCTGACGAAAGAGAATGTTGACGTCGCACTCGAGATTTTCGACGACGCGATCGCGTCATCCGTCTAAGTTGCGACTGATTTCCGACATACGGGCGCGTAAGCGGTCCTCATCGACATTGCTTACGCGCCCGTCACGATATACCTCACGACCAGCAACAACGGTCATGATCACATCGCGTCCCGATGACGCGAAGATCAATGTCGCAAACGGATCGTAATTCGGGAGCTGATGCACACCCGTTAACGAAACAACCGCGAGATCCGCTGGCGCGCCTTCGCTCAACTCCCGACCAAACGTGGCAACGCGCAACGCTTGTGAGCTCGTCACACGTGCGCCACCCGCACGCGCTATGAGCGTCGCAAAACGCGCCTCCTCGAGCATGTCGCACGTGTTGTTGCTCGCCACTGAATCACTTCCCAGTCCGAGTGCGAGTCCCGCTGATAGAAACTTCGCAAAGGGCGCAGCACCGTGGCCGAGCTTAAGATTCGACTTCGGACAGTGCGCAACTTGCGATCGTGTTTCTCGCAGAATACCGATATCCACGTCATCAACACGGATGCAGTGCGCCAGTAACGGGCTGACATCGAGCACACCAACCTGCTTCAGATACTGAATCGTCGAAACACCGGGCGCTTTCCATTCGATTTCACGCCGCGCTAATCCTTCAGCAAACGGACCGCAACCTTCGCGCACAAATAGATCTTCCGCCGCTGACTCAGCCGCGTGCATCATCAACGGCAAACGTTCCGCGTGGGCGAAGTCAGCAATTAGCTCGAGTTGCGACGCACAAACTGTGTATGGTGCGTGCGGTGAAACACCAACACGAACGAGATCGCTTTCGACTGCCCGCAACTCCTGCACCTTCGTCTTTAACTTATCGAAGTTCTCACGAGCCAATCGCGCGTCTGGTCCAAACGACTCCTGGTAAACAAC
>DAIOGT010000020.1:0-32512 GCA_036745095.1 Pyrinomonadaceae bacterium | reverse complement strand
CGAAGTTCTCACGAGCCAATCGCGCGTCTGGTCCAAACGACTCCTGGTAAACAACTCCACGCAATCCAACCTCGCGCAGCGCCTGCATGCTCAACATCGCGGAATCGCTCGCATCAAACACGCACGTAATTCCGGCTCGCACTGCTTCACACGCGCCCCACGTTGCTGACACACGAATATCGTCCGGCGTCATCAGCTCAAGCCGTGCAATCGTCAGCTTTCTCAGCCACGCAAAGAAGTCTGTTTCTTCCTCTTCGAGATAGCCGCGCATGGCACTGAGCTCGAGATGAGTATGAGTGTTAACAAGGCCGGGAATGATGACCGCGTCGCCAAGTGCTTCGACGTTGAATTCGGGAAACCGCGCGACGACCTCACCAAGCGGACCAAGGCCGGCAATGCGTTCTCCCTCAATCGCGACAGCACCGTCCTCGATCGGTGCAACCGAGAGGGGAACGACCCAACGCGCCGAATAGATAGTCGTCATCTGGCCGGAGAGGTCTCCTGAATTGCGGCGCTCGAGTTTTTGGCATTCTTGAGCTGCCGGTAGCGTTGCATGATCGAAAGCACGTAGGCTCGCGTTGAAGGGATGTCGATGCGATTGATGAACTCCGCGCCCGATTGTCTGTTGCCCGGCGGATCGGAACGGCTCCATTCAACTGCACGACTCGGACCAGCGTTGTACGCGGCGACCATGCGCACCTCAGCTTCAGGCGCATCCTGAAACTGCGTGTAGATCTTTTCGAGATACCAGCAACCAATCTGGATGTTTCGCTCGGGATCCTTGAGGAAGTTTGTTGGATCCGCTTGCATCTGATCCTGAAGCTCGCGAATACCGGTTTCAGCGGCCCACTCACGACCAACAGTCGGAGTGACCTGCATCAAACCGATCTCGCCGTCTTTGCCCGTCTTCCACGGACTGAAGTAGGTCTCTTCGTAGATGATGCTCCAGACGAGATCCGGATCGACACGATAGATTGATGCCTGGCGTGCGATTAAGGGGTCGAAGCGATGAGTCCAGTAACTATTAAAGGCGTAAACGGCAAGCAGCAGGATGAGGGCTAAGAGAATAACGACAACGACACGTCTCATTCTCTAATTTCTTCGTCGCAATCCACTCCAGTAACTGGCGCGCGAGCAGGAGTAATCGACTCCTTCGTAGCGCGAGCGAAGTGCGTGCTCGTCGAGCACGTGTCCCTGAAGCCAAACTTCCGCATCGAGCGTCGCGCCGACACTCAACTCTCCACGCAAAGCACGCCGGTTGACGAGCACTTCGAGTTTGATACGTTCCAGATCGAGATGAATCCAGAACAGCTCGCCTCCGGAAAGCGGATTCGTCAGGGGCTTAAAGGCGATTACGCGTCCCGACAGACTCCAGTCATTTTCATGTGCCGCTCTCGAGGGTGCGGCCTTCTCCAACGGCATCCAGCGCGTCTTCCCTTTTCCTCGAAGCACACGCGCACGATAAGCAAGTCCGCAAAGACCGATGTGCAATTCCTGCGCGGCGAAGCCAGCCGGCCCAACTTCAGTCAGGTTTTGTAACTCGAAGAGCACCTCGCAATCAGTTCCCTCACGATAACCGTGGATCACTGCTTCGCCTTCTTCGTCGTATTCCGTCAACGCCCACGGAGCGATCGTTTGAATGTAGCGAGCGCGAAAACCAGGACGGCAGTCAGCGTAGAAAAGCTCGCCACTGCCTGACTCGTAAAGTACGGTCCAAACTTCGAGCCCTTCTCCCAGCTTCCAGCAGCGACCATGCAACACGGCGCCACGTCTGCTGAGCTGAGTGGGCTCACCTTGATCACCTGCTCGTTCGGCGAGGTAGTTGAACGCCTTCTCGCTCGACACTTCCAAACCGATCGTTTCAAAAGTAGGGTTCATCATTCGTTATCGGTGATTGTCAGTCCACATTATTACGCGCTGCGCTTCCGCTGTCTATGCTTCGCGGGTTTGCCGTTACTGGTTTCAGCACGAGGCGCTCGTGTTCTGAAACCACGAATGACGCGTTGTGGACCATGCGCCGGTTGCATTCCCGAGCGCACCATCTCCGCGAACAGATCAACATCATAATCAGCCTCACGCGACATTTCTTCGCGTATGGTGTGAAGGACTTCTAAAAATTTTGGACGACGATACATAGTTTCTTCTTAGTCGCGAGAATAATTATAAATCCTCTCGGACCTATATCACCTGCTCGGTTGCCTCCGATACCAAAAACTCCGGCGTAACGATCATCGGCACATAAAATCCCGCTGCTGTATTGAACAACCTGATCCTCGCCTGGCGTCGCACGTTCGCGAGGTGACCGAAGTTCCACGTCACCAGATAGTCGATCTTGTGAAACGACGCAATCGCCACGTGCAGCGCGTCCGCGATGTACTTGCGGTGAAAGATGCCGCGCGCAATGTAACCTTCCGCAAGAATCGCAGCCTCTTCCGTCAGATCGACCTGCTCGAGATTGCTTATCAGCTTCAGATATGAAGAGCGGTGCGGTTCCTTCAAACGAGACAACTCCGACGACACGAGCGGTGACACAACGGCGCGATACACCGGCATCTCGTGCTCCCACCATCTGATCGTCAAGTCGCGCCGGAATGGCTCCCCGTTATCGAGATATGCGCCAATCACCGATGTCTCCAGGTAAAGAGCTTGCTTCATGGAGTTGATACCACTTCCGGATTGACGTTCTCAGCACTCTTCGGTTTCTGGTTCAAAGGTTCCAAACGCATTGCCCCCCTGGCAAAGTCAAAATAGATGCGGAAGTGCCGCAGAAAGTTACCACCTAAGATACCACTTTGGGTGAATCCGGCAGTCTCATTCACCGGTTCCATATCGAGCACCGCAGCGTTGATCTTCTCGAGTTTACTCAAACCCAAACTCAGTCGCGGCAGTTGCAACAGCTTCACGTCTTCGCTAACGCCCGCCGCTCCAAACACGCGCATCTTTGACGGTTGCAGGAGATCGAGAAGGTGCTCCTCCTGCGAAAGCTTTTCTGAGATGACGGTTATACTCGCCGCCGTATCAATTATAAAGTTCAGGTTCTTATCAAATCCGTCAAGTCCAACTTCGCCACTCAAGAATCCGCTCGACGTGGTGCGCAGCGGGACTTCCACAGCGCCATCGTTCGGCGACACCGGAATCAGCGACTGAATATTTTCCGGCCGGCGCACGGTGGTCCAACTCTCGAACTGATCAGTCTGGTGTTGGCGCACCATTGACATAAATCTGGTTCCATAGTCGACCGACGTGAGAAACTTCGACACTACCGATAGCCCAAGATATCCATCGACGGGAACGTGAGTGTCAAAGAACTTGCGAATGTAGACGGGCACATTCGAGATCTTTGCGTTGCCAATCTCGACCGAGTCGAGAAAGCCGTAAATAATCTCAAACTTTCCTCCACCGCCGACCGCGCGTGCCAAACCGCCCTTTGCCACCGCCCTGATGCCGAGACGTTTCGCAGTCTGTTCAGAAATAACGGACATGCCGGAACCGGTATCGAGTACGAATCGCAGTGGTTCCTTTTGCCCGTTGATACGGACCTGAAGGATGGGACGATTGTCAGTGGCTTCAAAAGCAACGGTAGAACGGTACTCACCACCCGGCACATAAAGTGAGCCCTGGCGTCCGAGGTAACGGAGAAAGTCGATGAGGCCGAGGATGCGTGCGCGCCGGTCGTGATCAGTCTTTGGTGCGATCACGAGGAAGCGCTCGTAGGAGTCGGCAGCTTCTTTGTACCTCTCACTTCTTGCCGCCGCCTGGCCCAGGTTGAAAACGTAGTCAGGCTCATCAGGATCCATGTTGACGGCTTTTCGCAAAGCCGGCAGCGCAAGTTGTAAGCGGTTCTCGTAGAAATCGACCATTGCCAGTCCGGCGACGGCGAGAGCTTCATTCTCATTGAGCGCGAGGGCCGTGCGAAATTCTTCTACGGACAGACGGAACTCACCCGCGCCTAGAATCGCGGCGCCGAGCAGCGCGTGCGCGCGTGCGGACAGTGGAGCGACCATGATCACACGAGCGGCATTGTCGTAAGCACCCTGCAAATTTCTCTGCTTCAGCAGGGCAAAACTCAACCCCAGCCGTGCTTCGTTGTCATGCGCATCTTTGCCAAGCAAATCTCGAAAGATCTTTTCAGCCTGAGCATAGTCGCCTTTGCGCAGGGCGCGATGACCTTTGGTGTAAGCCTTCTTGTCTGCTTTGGCGGCGACCGGTTGGGCCATACCAGCAAAGACAAAACAAAGTACGAAGGCGGCCACACTAAAGGCCGCCGTCCGCATAAAACTCTTCTGGTGATTACCTTGCATGATTCACACCTACTTCAGGACCTCTCCTGTCTTCATGGACCAGAGAACCAGATCGAGCTCGTCGAAATCTATGCCGACGTCGCGAGCAAAATGAATCAGTTGCTGCTCAACTTCGAGGTACTTCCTTCGCGTTGAAGGTGGTTTAGCTGAATCAATCACTCCGATCTCAGCCAAACACCGCATCACGTGCTTGTCAAGAATCGCGTGACCTTTCACGCCGATGTTTCTGAGAAAGTGGCTCGCCTCTTTGTAACCCAGTCCCTTGACTTGCTTGTCCCGGGCCAGCCAGTCGCGCCGTTCCAACGGATCTGAAAACGAGCGCAACCGCTTTCGCAGCGCCATGCCGCAATCCGCGTGAAAATAGTTTCGTGTACTGACAATGTAACGCGGTCGCGCGACGGGAAAACGATGGGCGCCGGCTTCTTTCAACGCTGCGGTCATCGCGTCCGAGTCACCATCAAGCAGCAGCGGTCGCACGGCATCAACCGAATTCAGCCCCATGCGCGCCGAAGCACCCGCAGTGAAAATACAGTAGGCTAGTTCTTCCCATAGCCTGGCGTCAGAACCTTTGCGCCAAACGTCTTCAAACTCACGGAGCCTCTTCCGAATCTCCTTGCGCCGCGCTCTGTGAGTGGCCACTACTCTTTCAACTGTGACGGGTTCTTGATTGCGTTGCACTGTAGTTTGTCAATACGGCGATTCTATGAGTGTGCCGGAAACATTGTCAACGGACTTCGCCCTGTAAAAAATGGGTGTTTATCTGTGGCTCAAAGTCAGTTATGATGAACATCTCTGTTCGGCCCCTTGAGCATCAAAGATGCTCTCCCTCACAAATCGAACTATGACTAAGAAATTCGTAAGAAAAGAATTGGTGCGTGTCTTGATGCTGCTGGCGCTGTGCTCGACTGCTTACAGTCAGCAGCCCGAAGCTTCGCCTGAGCCATCGCCGAGCCCAAGCCCGGCTGCTGAAACGCGCCCACTTTACGGCGTACAAGGCGTACTGATCGAAACTCTCGACGGCAGGGTGGTCGCGTCGCAAGCGGAGCACGAACAGTTGAATCCGGCTTCAAACATGAAACTCGCGACCGCACTCGTTGCCTTGCGAACTCTCGGTCCCGAACATCGCTTCGCGACCGGCGTTTGGACGGACGGCGTCGTCGACAGAGCAACCGGTGTGATCAACGGCAATCTCTACATCTCGGGACGCGATCCGTCGTTTCACTACGAACACGGCGTGCTGCTAGCACGGGAGCTGAACAAACTCGGCATTAAGCAAGTCAGCGGAGATCTCTTCGTCGCTCCCGGCTTTACTATGAACTTCAGTGCCTCCGCGAAACGCTCCGGAGAACGCCTGTACGACACGCTGGATTCGACACTTCGCAGTGCAGAAGCCCTGCGCGCCTGGAACTACGAACGAACGCTGCTCAATGATCATGCCAGTTTGGAAACTCTGCCGAGTGTGGCCGTAATGGGCGGCGTTGACGTCGCTCCGGTCGCGTCGTCGGCAAAACTGTTGTTGACACAGAGATCGAGCAAGCTCGTTGACATTCTCAAAGTACTACTCTGCTATTCGAACAACTTTATGGCGGAGCGGATCGGCGAAGCCCTCGGTGGCCCTGAATCCGTGAGGCAACAACTCACCACTCAGCTTGGTCTTGGACCTGACGAGCTGCGGATCGCGTCATTGAGCGGACTCGGCGTCAACCGCGTTTCGCCGCGCGTGATGATGAAGATTTATCGTGCGCTTCGTTCAGAGTTACAGAAACATAAACTCACGCCGGCAGCGATCATGCCTGTGGCCGGTATCGATCCGGGAACGCTCGAGGATCGATTTACTGGTTTGGCGTGGCGTGGAAGCGTCATCGCGAAGACAGGCACGCTGATTAGAACAGACGGCGGCGCGAGCTCGTTGGTCGGGCAGATGCAAGCTGCAAACGGCGAGATCCTGTTGTTTGTGATCATGAACCAGAGAGGCAGCGTCTGGCGGTTCCGTGAAAACCAGGACTATCTCGTAATGCTCACGCAGAACACGCGCGGCGGGCCCAAGCCTTTCACCTACAAGCCGCTGATGCTCACGATGCAACTCTCCAACACTGAAAGCACAGTTGCAGACAGTGAGGAATACGAGCCACCACGATCCGATAATTAGACTCCTAAAGAAATGCGCCCCGGCATCCGAAGATGGACGGGGCGCTTTACCGTCCAACTGTAGTCACGGCGTGCGGCACCGCAACAACAGTGGACGATTCTCGTTGTACGGATTTAGTTAAAGGATGAAAGCCCGCCCGGTTCCAGATACAGATCTGCGTTATCCGCGTTTATCTGCGTTAATATTCACGCACACCCTTGACTGAATGCCCACCAACGGACTTCGCTTTGTCGATCGCGTCTGTGCTGTATTGGATATTTGAGGTACCGCCGCCGGACGTGTCGAACACAGGCGCGCCAAACGCGTCCGTGTCCGCACCTGCGCGTGAAAACTTTGCAACGAAGATCGCGCCATAAATGTTACCGCTGCCGCCGCCACTGCGGTAGACCTCTCCCTGCCCGAGCACCATGATCACGCCGTTGAAATTAAAGTTTCCATCGAGCGTCAGTCTTCCGGTGACAATCAGAGTTCCCTGGCCTGTGGGACTTCCTGGCCCAAGCGTGAGGTCTCCGTCAACAAACGTGAAAACACCGTCGGGACTGGTGGCGCCAAGACCAAGAAGACTATTTTTCGCATCTGTCTCGTTGGCGAAATAACGACCCTGATTTATGGCCGTATTCATCATTCCTTCAGTGCCATACATAAACAATCTCGCGTTCGCAACAGACTGAAGAAACGTCGGCGCGTTTGTGTTGTTCAAAACCGTCGGATCGCCGGGCGTCACGTTCGGCCCATTACCACAGTTGCTTCCATCCGCGTCACACCCGTCGATGACGTTGTTGACGTTGTTATAATCCGGGTTACTAATCGCGACGGCCGAAATTGACGCTCCGGTAAGGGACGCATCAGTACCGGACAGGGACGTAACGTTACTTCCCCCAACGTTAAAATTAATCGGATTTCCCGACTCATTCGGCGCGCTGAGAACTGCATTGACGTCGTATTCAACAGTGTAACGATTAACCACGACCTCCATGTTCTTGCGGCTGTCCCTTGGACCTAGTCCCCGCACTCGTATTCGCAGGCGGTCAGGCTTGTAGGTCGCGTCCGCGCACATCGTCACGCTGTCCTGGTTATCAGGATCAAAAATCGACGTGACCTGATATCGCGAGCTGCCGTCGGCAGCAACGTTGATGGTTGCTCCGGACATGGTGGTCCATAAGTTTGGCGTACACACTACATTCCGAAAAGTAGCGCGCGTGCCGGTGGGGCTTGATTGCGCGTTTCCACGTAAAACTTCCAGAGTGCGGGCAATGCCTGCCTCCGCCGCGTAATAAGCTTGCATCTCAGCGGTTGAGTCACGCGCGGTGATGCCGGTCATCGTCGAAGTCAGAATCAGGATTCCACCCGCAGCCAACAACAGCAATGAAAGTAGGACCGCTGTGATCAGTGCCGCGCCTCGTTCGCCGGCGCGGCTTTCGCAGAACCGAGTTGGCTTTTGTGATCTCATTTGACCGGAGAACCTCTCTTCTGAGCTCAATCTAGTAACCCCACAAGCCTGTGTTGCGAAGTGTGACGTCTGAACAGAGCAGAACCGAATACGGCGGTTGATAACCTGGCGTGCCCGGTGTTCCCACTGCGTCCAACGTAACCGAAATCGCTATGACGATGTATTTCGCGTTTGCCGGAGGCACTTCAAGAGCCGATACGTCGGTAATGTCCGCTCCGCCTGGAGGCGCGGTGTAAGTAACTTTCTGATCGAAGTAATGAACATTCATGCCGTCGATGCGGTTCGCCAGCACCGTGCTACCGGTTCCAAAACGATCGTGTCGAGCAAGGTATTTCGTATTGTCAGCTTCGTTGATGAAATACGTGATGTCTTCGCCGGAGTCCTGCACGTTGGCTCGCGACTCGTAAGACACGGACGCGTCATAGTCGAACCTGTTAAGGTTTGAACGAACGCGAATCTCATTCAGCCCTGATTCGGCAGCGACAATGCCGTTGCCCGTGAGGTTGAAGCCTGAATTGGCGATTTCGCGCGACATGATATTGAGCGCGCGTTGTGTGTCGGCTAGTGCGTCGGATTTTTGATTCTCACGACTGCGCACACGTAGGGCATTCGCGAGCAAGGTGGCGGCGGCAGTCATCAACGCCATCGTGATGACCATGGCGATAAGAAGTTCGAGAAGAGAGAATCCGCCGTTTTGGGCCTTGTTGTTCAACGAAGTCATAAGTACTCGCTGTTGATGTCGTTAATAAATACCGGTGACCTGTGTGGACCGCTGAGTGACAATGGTTACTGTCTCGAATGCCGTTTGTGATCCTGCGGGAGTAACCGAAACCTGAATACGTTTCACAGTCGGCGCGCCTGCGTCGGGGTTCCCTGCCGGTACAGTGCTCAAATCCTGGATGATTGTGTTTACTACGTAACCGCGACCCGCATTAGTCACCGTCTCAGTTACACCCTCGACAGCCGTCGCCGCGAGCCCGCCGTTGGGATATGCGAAAGCCAGGCTTCGCGTTTGAGTAGTGAAAGGAATCGTCCGCAGCCACTCCATTCGTCTTTGCGCGGTTGCCATCGCCAACTCGCGATCGTCGGCACGGCTGTTCGCCTGAATCGCGTACGTAAAAAGCGAGGCGATGCCGAGTCCGATGACCATCAGTACGACAAGCGCGATGGCAGATTCCAGAAGCGTGAAGCCTCGCTGCGTGCCGCGGCTTCCCGGGTGAGCAAATTGACGATGCATGCGCTTCATATCTGCCACCTCAGTTGCTGATTGAAACTGTGAGCTGTTGCGCTGAACCGCAAGCAGGATCTGCTGAAACCTGGACGATGAATACGCCGCGATTACCTGCGCCGTTCTTCGTACCGACGGTGATGATGCTCGAGCCGCTGCCGTCAATTCTCTGCAGCGACAGGCCGAGTGTTACGCTGTTTCCGTTCCCGACTTGTGAGGCACTGATAATGCGAACTCCCGTCGCGTTCGTCATCGTAAAAGTCGCTGACCCTGTTAGCTTGGTTGGGTCGCTCTGGCTCAAGGAAAGAGTGCTCGGACTGATTGTCGAGATACATTGTGGAATCGGCGTCGGTGTCGGCGTCGGCGTCGGTGTTGGAGTAGGTGTTGGCGTGGGTGTTGGCCCTGGAGGTGGATTTTCGTTTCCATCACCAGGATCCTCATCATCGTTTCCGACTCCATCGGGAGTGGGAGTGGGAGTCGGTAATGGTGTTGGTGTCGCATCCGGATCCTCTTCCGGACTCGGCGATTCTTCGGCAGCCGGAGTCGCAGTAGGTAAAGGGGTTGGATCGGGATTCGATGAATCCACGTCGCCGACAACCTCGCTGATCTCTACCGGTGGGATAAGTTGGTCAGGGAAATGTTGTTCGCCAACGGTAATGTCGCCCGAGCCTGAGACGTCAACCGGCAGGCTTTTGTCAAGGTACTGGCTGAATATCTGGAATACCCATGCTTCCGTGATTCTGCCCCGCCAGTCGAATGTCACTTTTTTGGCGGCCGTCGCAAAGTTCAAATCATTTTCGAGCTCGAAAGTACGTGTCTCAACAGTACCGGAGCCGAAATCCATCGTGATCGCGTAAGTGGTCGTGCCCGGACCGAAGGTCTCGATCGACGACTCTTCGCCAACAGCCGCATGGCGACGGATGGCATCGGCGCGAGCCTTCTCGACATAAGTGGCGAATAGGCGAGCGGAATTCTGAAGTTGGAACTCCGCACGTGCCGTTCTGATGCCCAGCACGCCAAAAGTAGATACAACGGCAATGATACTGATGGTTATCACCATCTGCGAGATAGTGAATCCGCGCTGTTGCTTTGCTTCGTTGCTATTAAGTTTCATCTACGCGATTACCTCCGACACGGCCAACCATGGTCCATCATGGGCAAGAGCTGTTCCAGTGGTGATTACGGGGAATTTTGTGACTTTAGCGGAGGTTCTAAGAGGCTCGGAGATATGACGTGTTACTTTTGGTTACGGTCGTAAGAAGCGAGCTTCCTATTAACCGCGGATGACACGGATTGATTATAATCCGAGGTCAATGGCCGATATCCTACTCGTCGAAGATAAAGACAGCCTCCGTCGCGTGCTGCGATTGACCCTCGAGAATGCCGGATACACCGTCGCTGAAGCGATCGACGCGCGCGAGGCTCTCAACGAGATCGCAAATTCCCGTCACCGTCTTGTACTCACCGATCTGCGAATGCCAAATGGCTCAGGCCTCGACGTGCTGCGTGCGGCGCGCGCCGCCGATGCCGACGTGCCGGTAATCGTGATGACGGCCTTTGGCTCAATTGACGAGGCAGTGCAGGCAATGAAAGACGGCGCACACGACTTCCTGCAAAAACCTGTCGATTCAAATCATCTTTTGTTACTGGTCGAGCGGGCCCTCGAACAAGCCAGACTCCGAACTGAGAACGTGCTGCTTCGTGAGGAGTGGTCGCGACGTTACGGATTCCCACGCATCCTCGGCGAGTCAGAGGCGCTAAAGCGCGCAGTCGGCGAAACGCAACGCGTCGCACAAACGGAAGCCACAGTTTTGCTGCTCGGCGAATCAGGCACCGGCAAGGAGCTCTTTGCACGAGCAGTCCATCATCTTTCGGCGCGCCGCGACCAGCCGTTTGTCGCGATCAACTGTGCTGCCATTCCGGAGACGCTGATCGAGAATGAGCTCTTTGGTCACGAACGTGGTGCTTTTACGGGCGCTACCGATCGTCGCCAGGGCAAGTTTGAACTCGCTTCAGGCGGCACTGTGTTTCTCGATGAGATTGGTGAGTTACCCCTCGCAGTGCAGGGAAAACTGCTGCGCGCGATTGAGGAGAAGGTGGTGGATCGCATCGGCGGGCGCGCGCCGGTTGCTGTCGATGTGCGCGTCGTGGCTGCGACGAACAAGGACCTGAAACGCGCGGTTGATAACGGCGAATTTCGCGGCGACCTCTTTTTCCGTCTTGCGGTGTTTCCGATCGAAGTGCCGACACTGCGCGAACGCGGGGACGATATCGTGTTGTTGGCGCGTCACTTCGCGTCGGAGATCGGACGCGAGTTGCGGGGTCGCGAAGCGCAGTTGAGTCCTGAGGCGACCGCAGCGTTACAGCAGCATCATTGGCCCGGGAATGTTCGTGAGCTTGAGAATGCAATCGAGCGCGCCTGCATTATCTCGGATACGCTCGTACTTCAGCCGGCCGATCTCGGATTAATACCCGCGCGCTCTAACGCCGACAAACCGCTGGAACAACTCGATCTCTCCGGAACCCTTTCGGAAGTGGCCCATCGCGCCGTCAGCTTCGTGGAACGCAGGAAGATCCTGGCAGCGCTGCAGGCGAATGGCGGCAACAAGAGCAAAACCGCCGAGGATTTAGGAGTCAGTTACAAGACTCTCCTCAACAAAATCAAAGACTACGACCTCCTGTAAATCCCTCATAATCCTGAAAATCCTGTCTGATTAGCATTCTCACCACTACAGCAGCTAATGACCACGGACAAGGAGTCTCCTGAAAATGCCCCAGTTCTTCCCCCTGAAACGCTTGATAATCGCCTCGGCGGCGTTCGTCATCATGGCGCTCGCGTCATCCACCGCCTGGGCCGATCCCATAACGATCACCGTCGGCAATCCAAATAACCAAAACACCGACAACGTTTTATTCAACAACGGCAGTCTGGTTCACGCCGGACCACTCGTGCAGGGCGATTTCAACGGCGCCGGCGCGGGCTTTATTGTCGATTTCACTTCAGCTTCCGGTAACGGCAGCCTCGGAGTCAGTGGCGGCCAGGCCGTGCTCATCGGCGGCGTCGGCAACACACCCTTTTCAAATGTGACCGTCCAACTCGAGAACGGCGCGACGTTTACCAAGCTCATTTTTAACATCGACGTGACCGCGGGATTGCCACCGCCCACGCAGGTCCAGTTCACTGTCAATTACACGCTTGCGGGCGGCCAGGTATTCAACCAGGTCTTCTCGGTCGACACCAACGGTGAGAATTTCTTCGGAATTGAGGCCGCGGAAGGCGCCGTTATCAACAGCGTCACGATCCAGGGCCTAAGCGGCACGACTTTTCAGGACATTAACCAGTGGCGTCTCGGCGGATTTGCTCCAGCTGACAACAACGTTCCCGAACCGGCCAGTTTGTTCCTGCTCGGTAGCGGACTTGTCGGAACGGCGGGCGCGATTCGTCGCCGATTGAAGAACCGTAAACAGGATTAACAGGAGACTAAATCGATGTACAGTTCCCCCATCATTCTTCCACTCGATTGGACCGGCCGGATTTATGTGCTCGAAGATGAAAAGGGTCAGGTGGTAGGAACGGGCTCGCGAGAAGTTTGCGAGACTCTGATGTACATGATGCGCGACGGCTTGTCGCCGGCTAGTGAGAACACAGCGGCCAACACCCGCAGCAATGTTCGCGCTGCCATAACAATCTAACTCTGAATAACTGATCAGACCCTTCTGGAACAGGCCCCGAGCTTGTTCCAGAATTTTTTTTTAGAATTCTCTGGAGAGCCCGGGCGATTGACAGTTTAGTTTAGATATCCTGGAAAACACGGACGGTTGGAGCAGCGGCGGGCAGGCGGGGGCGGCCCTGGCGCGCATTTCTGTTTTCAGCGGCGGGCAGGCGGGCGGCCCTGGCCGCCGTTTTGTTTTATCCGCGCCTAATCGGATCTTCTATCCGCGTCCATCCGCGTCCTGATATCATCCCACTCGTGCAACCCGTACTCTCCGCCGAACAGATCCGCGAGATCGACCGTCTTACCGTTGAAAACTATCACACGCCTTCCCTGCTCCTGATGGAGGCCGCAAGTGCCGCCTGCATGGAGGCCATCCGCACACGCCTTAACGGCGAGCTCGCCGCTCGTAAAGCTCTGATTCTTTGTGGCAAAGGTAACAACGGCGGCGACGGCGCGGCCCTCGCGCGGGCGATGTCACGTGAAGGCATGCACTGTAGCGTCGTTGTCTTCGGCAAGGTTGCCGGGACGTCCGGCGACGCGCGCATCAACTTCGACTCGGTCGCACGGCTGGCTAGCTTCCAGGCCGGGTCTCCGCAGTCGCCTCCACCATTGACGTTCATTGAGTGTGAGAGCGTCGCGGCATGGGAACAGATCGCGAAGCCGCGAAGCGCCTACGACGTCATCGTTGACGCCCTTTTCGGAACTGGTCTGACACGGCCGCTGGAAGGCGTTTTTCTCAAAGTCATCGAACACTTGTCGATGCTGCGGGAGGCACGCGAACGCGCATCAGGCGCACGCCCTCTCGTACTCTCGATCGACATTCCTTCAGGCCTAAACGCGGATAAACCCGTATCTATAGGCCCGGCCGTCCGGGCAGATCTTACGGTGACGTTCACCGCTGCCAAACCCGCGAATGTCCTTTCGCCCGCATGCGACTTTGGGGGCGAATTGATCGTCGCTGATATCGGTTCGCCGTCTTCATTGATCAACGCCGCCCGGCCCTGGTTGTTTTTGATCGAGGCGCAAGATGCGCGTGACTGGCTGGTGAGCACTCGCTATACGCCTGAGTCGTACAAGAACACACACGGCCACGTGTTGATAGCTGCCGGATCACGTGGGTACTCGGGAGCGGCGGCGCTCTGCGGCAACGCGGCGATGAGATCGGGTGCGGGTTTGGTTACGATCGCGACGCCAGCCTCCGCGCAGGTGTCTGTCGCGAGCAGCGCGATGCCGGAAGTGATCACGACGCCCTTGGCCGAAACAGATCGAGGGGCCGTCAGCGATGACGCGGCCAACCATTTTTTGACGCTTTCAGAAGAAGCGACAGTCGTTGCCGTTGGGCCAGGCCTGACGTCTGACGACGAGCGAACGCGTCGCTTTGTTCGCACGATTGTCGAGCGACGCACCACGCCCTGCGTCATCGACGCCGACGGTTTGAACTCGCTCGCGCCCTGGCCCGCGACGCTAAAAGGCTCCGATCAGCATCCGCTAATACTGACGCCGCATCCTGGCGAGATGCTTCGCTTGATGGGCGCGGATGATAAGTCCGCGCTCGACGATCGCGTCGCGGCCGCGCGTGAGTTTGCGACTGCGCATCACGTCATCCTTGTTCTAAAAGGCTCGCGCCCACTCATCGCGACCCCTGACGGCCGCGTGTTTATCAATTCCACCGGCAACCCGGGACTCGGAACAGCGGGCGCCGGCGACACACTCACGGGCCTGATCTCCGGCTTCCTCGCGCAAGCCTACGGCACCCTCAAAGATCGCGCGGGCGCAATCACGACCACGGTCGCCGCCCTTTACGTCGGCGGACTGGCCGGCGACTTCGCCGCAAAAAAACTCGGCATGCGCACGATGCTCGCGTCAGACATTCGCGAACACTTCACCGCCGCCATCCTTTCACTCGATCCATACGGCGAATCCGTGTAATCTGTGGTTTGAATTTTCATAAGGAGAATAGTCAATGGCATATCCTGAAATCATGATACGTCCGATGCGCGAGGATTTGACGCGACTCGGGGTTGAAGAGTTGAAAACTGCGGAAGCGGTTGATGAGACGATTCAAAATAGCAAGGGAACGCTGATGGTCGTGGTGAATTCGATCTGTGGCTGTGCGGCGGGTAAGGCGCGTCCGGGTGTGGCACTCGCACTCCAACACGATGTTAAGCCGGATAAAGTCGCAACGGTTTTCGCGGGTGCGGATATCGAGGCCACCGAACGAGCACGCAGCTACTTCACCGGCTATGGTCCATCATCGCCCTCAATCGCTCTGCTTAAAGACGGGAAACTCGTTTACATGCTGGAGAGGTATCAAATTGAAGGACGCGATGCGCAACAAATAGCTGGAGAACTCACCCACGCGTTCGAGGAACATTGTAAATCTGTGTAATCGGTGGCTTATCTCCCCAACAGCCTCATTACTTCGGAATGTAACAACACCACATCCGGCGACTGCTGCAACGCCAGAAAGTAATTTTTCTGAAACTGACTCCCAGTCTCGGCTGGGACTAACAACACCTTCGCCCGCTCCAGCAACGCAGTCGCGTCAGCTTCAGTCGCCGGTGTTTCCGAGTGCGGATCGAGCGTTTCATCGATCTGCACGATCAATTCGGAAAGACGATGCAGCCAGTCAAACCACGGATCCTTCAACACGAGCTGTAAGAACTCGTAACTATTACCGATACGCCCACGCGCGCGCTCGTAATCGCGGCGCTCCAGGTCCAGCAGAGTCTTGTGCAGTCGCAGCAATCCCTGCCGCAGAGCTTTCAAGGTCTCGCGCGTAGCGTCCGATGCTCGTTCGTTGTCCATAAACCTTCCCTCTCAGCTCGCTATGTTATGATCGCGGCGATGCCTGGCGCCATCTCCCTCAACACTCCGATTGAGGATCTTCACAGTTTCAAGATCGCACGTTTAGGGCAGGTACTCACGCACAAACTCGCGAAAGCTCTCGCCACCCAAACGCACAAGAAAAAGTCCGGCGAAGTCACGGTCGAAGATCTACTCAACTACTTCCCGATGCGTTACGAGGATAGATCCAGGCCCGCTTTGATCAAAAACCTTCACGAAGGTGTAGAAGCGTCGCTCGACCTCACCGTCACCAAGACCCATGGCTACGCCGTGAGGAACCGGCGCGGTTATGGACGACCGCAACTCTACATCTTCGAAGTATCCGGCATCGATGGTCCAATGACCGGTAAGGAAGTGATCGTGTGGTGGTTTGTCTCCGGCCGGCGCGCGTACGACATTGTTAAGTACTACACGGCAAAACTCACACGCGGCACACGATTCATCACTTTCGGTCGCTGGGAATGGGAAGCACGGCGCAGCACGTTCAAGCTGCGACTAAACAACGCTGCCGACGAGCTCGAGATCCTCATGCCGCCGTCAGAAAGCACAGACGAACCGGCTCACGATCCCGAGCAAGCTGAAGAGAACCTGCCGGATCCGTCGCTCGCGGCAATTCACGTCGGGCGCCGAGTGCCTGTCTATCGGAAACTCGGTGATTTCAACTCCAAGCGCGTGCGAGAGATCGTGCATGCCGTGCTCTCCCTGCTGACCGACAAAGCGATCGAAGAAACACTACCCGCAGATCTGCGACATCGCGCCGCATTGATCGGCCGCGCCCAGGCCGTGCGCGAGATCCATTTTCCACCACCGGACGTGTCGATGCTTGACTACGAACAATCGCAGAGCCTGGCGCACGTCCGCATGATCTTCGAAGACTTTTTCTGGATCACATTCGCGATCGGCCTCAAACGCGGTCAACGAGTTAAAGAAGTAAAGGCGACACCACTGCGCATCGACAAGACTGTCAAAGCTCACATCGCATCCGTGATGCCGTTCAAGCTGACCAACGCTCAGGTAGAAGTCACAAAACAGATCTTCAAAGACATGCAGTCGAGCGCGCCGATGAATCGCCTGTTACAAGGCGACGTCGGCAGCGGCAAAACGATCGTCGCCGTGGTCGCAATGATCGCGGCAATGGAAAACGACCTGCAAACTGCCCTTATGGCTCCGACTGAAATTCTCGCCGAGCAACACGCGCGTAGCATCAAGCGACTGCTTGCAAAGTCCCCGTATCGCATCGAACTGTTGACCGGCTCACTGCGTGCCTCAGAAAAACGACATCTGCAAAATGCATTGAAGGATGGCGAAATCCATGCGTGTATCGGCACGCAGGCGCTGATCCAGGAAGCGGTCGCGTTTTCGAAACTCGGACTCGTCGTGATCGATGAACAGCATCGCTTCGGCGTCATGCAGAGAGCCGAGTTGCGCGCGCGCGGGCTCAATCCGGACGTACTCGTCATGACAGCCACACCGATTCCACGTTCGTTAGCGATGACTGTTTATGGAGATCTCGACGTCTCGATCATCGACGAGCTGCCGCCCGGGCGAACGCCGATCGAGACGATGGTCTTTGGCGAAGATCAACGCCTGGAAGTGAAACGTTTGATCACGCGTGAGGTGAAAGCCGGTCGTCAGGTTTACGTCGTTTACCCACTCGTTGAAGAGTCGGAGAAGATGGATCTCAAGGACGCGACGCGACGCTACGAATACCTGCGCGACACGGTTTTCCCAAGGCTTACGGTCGGCCTGTTGCACGGCAAAATGAAACCGGCTGAGAAAGAGAAAGTGATGAGCGCCTTCGTCGCGGGTGAAATCAAGATCCTCGTTTCGACGACTGTGATCGAGGTCGGTGTGGACGTTCCGAATGCGTCGGTGATGATCGTGGAGCACGCCGAGCGCTTTGGATTGTCGCAGCTGCACCAGTTGCGCGGTCGCGTCGGTCGTGGCGCTGAGAAGAGCTACTGCATACTGCTGACGAGCGATAACAAGACTGTGAACGCCGAAGAGCGGCTGGGCATCATGGCAAAAACCAACAATGGATTTATCATTGCCGAGAAGGATCTGGAACTGCGCGGGCCGGGCGAGTTGTTGGGCACGAAGCAATCAGGATTGCCGGAGTTTCGCATCGGCAACATCGTCCGCGATCAAGCGTTGCTGGAGAAGGCGAAGCAGGAGGCTGAGTTTTATCTTGCGAAGCCAAAATCAGTGGTGACGGCGCGGATGGTCGCACGGATTAAACAGGATCCGCGATTCGGATTAGCGGGGATCGGGTAAAACCAGGATGAGGATCATTGCCGGAGCATTCAAGGGGCGGAATTTGAAGAGTCCGCCATCGATGAATGTGCGGCCGACCTCCGATCGTTTGCGCGAGACACTATTCAACGTGATCGCGCCGCGCATTGAGGGCGCTCGTTTTCTCGATCTGTGCTCGGGCTCGGGCGCGGTGGGGATTGAGGCGATTTCACGAGGAGCGAGTCACGTTACGTTTGTCGATCGCTCGCGACGGATGTGTAAGCTGATTGAAGCGAACGTGGAGCTGTGCCGGATTCCGGAGGAACAGCAGGTGATTTACTGTTCCGAAGCTAATGAGTTTTTGCGAGGCTCGCAGGATGAACGTTGGGACATCGTCTTCTTCGATCCGCCTTACAAAGACGACTACATCAAAACGCTTCAGTTACTGAGCAACAATGATCTGGTCATCGCCGAGCATCATCACAAGACTGAGCTGCCTGAGAGAGTCGGCGAGTTGCACCGCACGCGAATCCTGAAACAAGGCGACTCTGCGCTGAGCTTTTTTATCCGCGGAGAACGCTGATTTTCTTTTGTTTTGATCCCGTCACGCGGGATCCATAAAACCTTATCAACCCTCTATCGTGCTCATCGCCGTTACGGCGCGTTTTTCGTACGCCGCAATCGTGGCGATGTTTTTCTTCTCCACCTCGCTCAACGACGCATCGCTGAAGTCTGGATCAGCCTTGTACCACTCAAAACTCGAGAAGTACTTCTGTAGCCACGGCTCCTTGAAAACCTTGCCGTGACGCGCGTAGATCTCCTGACGCATCTGGCTCGCGTCTTCGATAAATAAACCTTCGAGCAGCGCGCGAGCGATCGGCTTCGTGCTCAGCTCCTGGTGAATCTGGTTCTCGTATTTGACGATCGTTTCGACGTTCTGCTTGTCATTGCCGGAGAGCTGCTCGTCTTTAAAGTTTTCGTCAGGCGTGTACCACGGTTGAGAGTAAAAATACTGTTGCAGCCATTCGGCTTTGAACATCCGACCGTGCCGCGCATAAACCTCGTTTCGCAGCAGACGCAGCTCGTGCAAGCTCAACCCATGCAACATCTGCTCGGTCACCGCCCTGTCTTTGAACAACTGCATGTCGCCCGGCAAGAGGGCAACATTGCGCTGCTTCTTCTGAGCGTCACTCAGAATCTGAAGGTTCTTGCGCTCGATTACCGAAAGCTTCTTCCCGTCGTATTTGGCGTTTGGAAAGTACCAGTAACGTTCTTCAAAGTACCGCTGTAACCACGGCTCATCGTCAAACCGCTTGCCGTGAATGGCTTCAACTTCCGCGAGTAACACTTTCCATTCGGCGCCGCTATGCTTGCCGAGTTTTCTCAGGGGAATCTGGCGGGCGCGCCAGTAACGCATGTCACCTGGCTGGATCGTTTCGTGTTGAGACGCTTCAGCGATGCGAATCAGATCGAGATTGCGGCGCTCAACGTCGTTGAGCATGGAGTTTTTGAAATCGGGATCGGGCTGGTACCACGTTTGCTCTTCGAGATAGAACTTGATCTCGCCGTCTTTGAAGATGCGACCGTGACGGCCGAAGATGATCCCGCGCAACAACTTCAACTCGTACATGTTCAGTTTCTGGACCTGAGCAGGTTTGAGCGAGGTGGTGCTGAAATCGATCCCTTTGAAGATGTCCATCGTGTCCTGGGCCATTGCGGCACAGGCAAACACGAGTATCAATGCCAGGGGACGAACGAACATAGGTTCCTCACTATTAGTTGGAGATGAACACGGAAGGAACGCAGATCAGCCGAAAATATCTCGAACCTTGTCAACGAGACCTTTACTCTCGAGGTCTTTATTTTCAACTTCCGCCAACTGCTCCAGCAGACGACGCTGTTCGCGCGTCAGCGTGGTCGGCGTGATAAGCGTCACTGAAACAAACAGGTCGCCTCGACCGCGTCCGCCGAGCACTGGCATGCCTTTTCCTCGCAGGCGGAAGACGGTGCCGGTTTGCGTGCCCATCGGAATTTTCAACTTCTCTTCACCGTCAAGGGTCTTGACCATAATGTCGGCGCCTAACGCGGCCTGTGCGAAGGTGATCGGGACCGCCTCGTAAAGGTTGCTACCTTGTCGCTCAAACTGCTCGTGCTCGGCTACGTGGATAACCACATAAAGATCACCTGTCGGCCCACCCTGAGTTCCCGCTTGCCCTTCACCAGAAACGCGTAAACGGGAACCAGTTTCGACCCCTGCCGGAACTTTTACTTCCAATTGTTTTTCGCGCTCGATCCTGCCGGTGCCGTTGCAGTCCGTACAAGGATTCTTGATGACTTTTCCCGCACCGCGACAAACATGGCACGTGCGAGCGACCGAGAAGAACCCCTGCTGGTAACGAACCTGGCCTGTCCCGGAACACGTTGTACAATTTTCCGGCTGGCTTCCGGCGGCCGAGCCTGACCCTTTGCACGTTTCGCACGACTCAAGACGCGGAATCCGCAGTTGCGCCGTCATCCCGTTTGCGGCTTCTTCGAGCGAGATCTCGAGGTCGTAACGGAGATCGGCGCCGCGTTGCGCCGCTGTGCGTCGCGCGCCACCGCGCCCGCCACCAAACACATCTCCAAAACCAAACAGGTCGCCGAGGATGTCTTCAATTCCACCAAAACCGGGAGCGCCCCACGCGCCCGCGCCTGCGGCGCTACTGGAAACTCCGGCATGACCGAACCGGTCGTAACGCTTCCGCTGCTCGGGATCAGAGAGGACGCTGTAGGCTTCGGCAGCTTCTTTAAACTTCTCTTCCGCGGTTGCGTCGTTAGGATTCTTGTCCGGATGATATTTGACCGCGAGACGCCGGTAAGCGCTCTTTATTTCCTGGTCCGTAGCGGTGCGGCTAACGGCTAAAATTTCATAATAATCACGTTTACTCATTCAAAAACCTCTGTCATTCACTCACCGCGTTCGCCTGAGGGTCCAACATTGCGGATGTGAGTTGTCCGGCGACGCGTTCCACCTTACTCGTTGCGATTTTAATCTCGTCCATCTTATCTGCCTTAAGCGCGGCTTCAGCCTCTTTAAAAACCTTCTCCGCGCCGTCCTGGTCGATCTCCGGAAGCAGGCCGCCAAACTTCGTAAACGATTTCTGCGTGTTTCGCAAAAGCGACTCGAGTTTTGTCCGGAACACCAACAACTCTTTCAGGTCGCGGTCGCTTTCAGCAAAGCTCTCCGCCTCGTGGATGAGCCTGTCGATCTCTTCCGGCGTCAGGCCCGAGGTGGGCGTGATCCGCATCTGCTGCTCTCGCCCGGTGGCTTTGTCCTGCGCAGAAACTGACACGATACCATTCGCATCGACTTCAAACGAAACCTCGATCTGCGGCACGCCGCGCGGGTTTGGAGGAATCCCAACAAGCTCGAATTTTCCGAGCGAGCGATTACCCTCGGCTACCTCGCGTTCGCCTTGCAGAACGTGAATCTCAACTGACGACTGGTTATCGACTACGGTCGTAAACGTACGACTCTCGCGCAAAGGTATCGTCGAATTTCGCTCAATAATCTTTGTGAACAAGCCGCCACGTGTCGCGAGACCCAAACTCAACGGCAACACGTCAAGCAGCACGATGTCTTTCACGTCGCCGTTCAACACGCCGCCCTGGATCGCGGCGCCCATCGCCACCACTTCGTCCGGATTAATCTCGGATGATGGTTTGCGACCGAAGATCTTCTCGACTGTGCGTTCGACGATCGGTGATCTGGTTTGGCCACCGACGAGGATCACTTTGTGAACGTCGGCGGGCTGTAACTTCGCGTCTTTCAATGCGGTCAGACACGGTTCGATTGTCTGATCCACGAGATCACCCACGAGCGTCTCAAACTGCTCGCGCGTGAGCGTCTTATTAAAATGCTTCGGACCGGTCGCATCGGCAGCGATAAATGGCAGGTTGATCGTTGTTTCATTCGTGGTAGATAGATCGCACTTGGCGCGTTCCGCAACCTCTTTCAATCGTTGCAAAGCAAGGCGATCCTGTCTGAGATCGATTCCGGTGTCGGCGAGAAACTGCTCCGCCATCCAGCTCATGATCCGTTCGTCAAAATCCTCGCCGCCGAGAAACGTGTTTCCTGAAGTTGAGAGAACTTCGAACACGCCGTCATTCATTTCCAGAATCGAGATATCAAAAGTGCCGCCGCCGAGATCGTAAACCGCAATCCGCTCCACGTCTGACTTGCCGAGGCCGTAGGCCAAAGCCGCGGCGGTCGGCTCGTTGATGATGCGCTCAACTTTCAGACCCGCGATTTTACCGGCGTCTTTAGTTGCTTGTCGCTGCGTGTCGTCGAAGTAAGCGGGAACGGTGATGATGGCGTCAGTTACCGATTCGCCGAGAAAATCTTCCGCTGCGGCTTTTAGTCGTTGCAAGACAATTCCCTGCAACTCGGGTGGGCTGTAGTTGCGACCCTGCACGCGAACGCGCGCGTCGCCATTTGGAGAATCGACGATCTCGAATGGCGCGCTCTCGCGCATCTTGCCAACTTCCTGGGAGCTATATTTGCGGCCGATGAGTCGCTTGACGGCGTGAACGGTATTAGCAGCGTTCGTGACCGCCTGGCGTTTGGCGATCTGGCCCACGAGCCGTTCGCCTTTCTCAGTGAAGCCAACGACGGTCGGAGTCGTGCGTCCACCTTCTTTGTTCGGGACGATCTGCACCGCGCCGCCTTCGAGGACGGAGACGCAGCAATTGGTCGTCCCTAAATCAATTCCGATCGATTTTCCCATTTTTAATTAGCCGCAAAAAGGCACATAAACAGTAAACCCAACAGAGGGGTTAATTGAGCAGCTCATATCAGAAAACATTTTGTGCTTTTTGTGCCTTTTCGCGGCTCATTTTCGAGTTGCCACCTTCACGAGCGCGGGTCGAATCAATCTGTCGCCGAGGCGGTAACCGGCAACTATCTCCTGAATCACCGTGTCGGGTTCATGGTCGTCAGTCGGTTCAGTTACGACAGCTTCGTGAATATGGGGATCGAACTGCTCACCAACCGCCGCGATAGGCTTGACGCCGAGCGCATCAAGTACGCCGTTGAGTTGCTTGCTGATGAGATCCACGCCACTGAGAAAATGACGAAACTCGTCAGACTCCGCTGATTCAACCGACGACTCCGCTTCCAACGCTCGCTTGAGATTATCAACGACCGGCAGAAGCTTCGCGGCTACATCCGCAACCACGCGATTGTACGTCTCGGTTCGTTCCCGTTCGACACGTTTTCGGTAGTTCTCGAAGTCCGCCTGCCGGCGTGCAAAACGATCCTTTAGCTCCGCATTTTCCGCTTCGATCCGCTTGAGCTCGGAACGTGTAGCCACCAACTCCGCCTTGTCCGGTCCACCTCCCGCAGACTCTTCCGGCTCGACGTCGGTCGCCGAAAAGAGGTTTTCTTCGGTGAGACTCTCGTCGGTGCCGGAGGAAAGCTCGTCGCCTTCGTTGTCGGGATCTTCTAAAGCCATGTCGTCGGGTTTGCGGTCGGCAGACGTGGTTTCGTCTTCCGCGTCAGTGAACTTAATCGGGATGCGGTGCGAACCCTTGTCGCGGCGGTCTGAATTCATTAGGAAGGATCGATTTCTAAGACTAACGTGCAGTCTGTTCGCCCAGTCGATGTTCAATCAATCGCGCCATGTAGTTTACCATAGCCATTATCCGTGCATATTCTATTCTCATCGGGCCAACAACGCTGAGCGTGCCCATGTTGTCGCTCGATCCGACGCGATAAGGAGCCGTGATCAAAGCGCAGTCGCGCATAGAGCTCGTCGGATGCTCGCGCCCGATCACCACGTGTACATCGCCCGGATAGCCGACCGCGTCGTGAACGCACTCGTTAAGTATTTTGATCAGGCGCGATTTCTCTTCAAACGTCCTGAACAGCTCCCGCATACGCTCGATGTCTACAAATTCCGGTTTTGTAAGAATGTTTGACGTACCGTCAACGTAAACGCCGGCGCTCGTTTCCTCGCCTTCAAGGCTCCGCTCGCACAACAAGATCGCGTTTTGCAATAGACGGTCGTAAAGCGCCTTCTCTTCTTTCATCAGCTCAACGATCTCGGCACGAATCGCGAGCAGGCTCTTACCGCTGAACTCCGTATTTAAATACCGAGCGGTGCGGTCGAGATCGTCCTGAGTTAGCTCATCGGCGACCCGGATCACTTTGTTATGAATGATATTCGCGGTTGAAACGAGCACCACGAGGATCCGCTTGTCCGGCAACAACACAAACTCGAGGTGATTGAGACGGTTCTCGGCAAGCGAAGGCGACACGACGATGCCGACGTTCTGCGAGAGCGCTGAGAGAACGTGTGACGCCGTCTCCATCAATCGATCCGGAGAAGAACCGGCGTCGATATCGTTGACCGAGAAAAGATGGTCGATCGCTTTCAGATCCGAGCGCGACAACCGCGCTTCACCGAGCACGTTATCGACGTAGTAACGGTAACCCTTGTCGGTCGGCACACGACCGGCTGATGTATGTGGCTGTTCGACAAACCCAGCCTCTTCGAGCTCCGCCATGACGTTGCGGATCGTCGCCGGGCTCCAACCATAGCCGTGCGAAAAACGGTCAGACAACACACGAGAACCTACCGCCTCGCCAGTGACGAGGTGTTCCTTGATCAGGGCGGCAAGCAGGACCTCTGCTCGAGAGTCGAGGCCGACCTTCTCAGTAGTTTGGAGATTTGAGGCTCTCCGAGGCATTGGTTTGCAGTATACAAAGTTATCCCAAGATTGCACAGATTAGGCCGGCTGAGGCAGATTCGCATCCCACCTACGGGTGTTTAAGTCGTTTATTGTCTGCATTTAGCCAGAATCCCCGCCACGGGTTGACGGGCTGAGGCTCCCCTCCTTAAGATTAGTCACCCGTAACCGCTGTTTGCCGCTCCGAGTCACCGCAATGAATGAAGTAAGAAAATATTTCGCCGACGCATTTCGACATATGGGCGGTAATCGTGGTGTGCCTTCGATTGAGGTCCGCTTTTATCCGTATGCCGGGCTGCGTCACACCATTCGTTTGCGCTCGGGTCGGGTTTACGTGCGGCTCTCGGACATCTGTAAAGACTCACCGCCCGATGTTTTGCGCGCGCTTGCGTGGATACTCGTGGCGCGCTTGCTCGGCAAGCGAGTGCCGACGATTCACGATAGAGTTTATCGAGATTATTCACTCACGCCTTCAGTTATGCGTTCGTCGGATCTGGCGCGTCGTGGACGTGGCCGAAAGATGATCTCGACAGCGCATGGTGAGGTTTATGATCTTGATCGGATGTTTGCGCGGTTAAATCGCCGGTACTTTGACGGTGCGATACAAAAGCCGACGATAACGTGGTCACAGCGACGCACCAAAAGCATTCTCGGTCATCACGACCACATCTACGACAGCATCACCATCAGCAAAACTCTGGACTCGAAAGAGATTCCGGAGTGGTTCGTCGAGTACATCCTTTTCCACGAGATGCTGCATATCAAGCATCCGGCACGTTTGATCAACGGCCGGCGGTATTACCACACGAGCGCGTTCCGGCAGGATGAGCGGAAGTTTTCATACTACGAGCAGTCGCAGAAATGGCTCGAGCGTCTCGCACGGTTGCGCCGGGTTCCGAGGGCACGCGCGGCGTAAGTGTTGGAACTATTCCGAGCGATTTGCGTTTTTATAAGCGAGGTAGGTGGGCTCCTCAAAAGGGCGGTTTCTCTGGAAGCGATTTCAGGAGGCCGCCTTTTTTATGCGCGTATTTCGCGGCGCTTGTACTAGACAACCCACAGACCGGCCCCTTAAACTACGCATTTTGCGACGGTCCTACCTTATTTAAACGGAGATTCAGTTAATGGCTATTCCTGCTACACAGATTAGACGCGGCATGGTGATCGTTTTCGAAGGCCAACCGTGCAAAGTCCTTGAATTTAGACACCACACGCCCGGAAACCTCCGGGCCATGATTCAGACCAAGCTACGAAATATTCGTACGGGTGCTTCATTTGAACATCGCTTCCGTTCGGCAGACACAGTTGACCGCGCCTCACTGGAACAGCACGAGATGGAATATCTCTACTCGGACGGCTCGCATCACCACTTCATGAACACCGAAAACTACGAGCAGACGGCCCTCAGTGAAGAAGAGCTCGGCGACGCCGCCCCGTGGCTTACGCCGGGAATGAAAATCCAGGCGGAGTTTTACGAGGGCTCACCAATCGGCATCGACCTGCCACCATCGATGGAGCTGACAGTCACTTCAACCGAGCCGACACTTAAGAGCGCCACCGTTTCAAATGTTAACAAACCGGCGACTCTCGAAAACGGCGTGACCATAACGGTCCCTCCATTCGTTAATGAAGGCGACCGCATTCGTGTGGATCCTACGGAAGGGCGGTACATCGAGCGAGCGAAGTGAGTGCCTATGTACCTGGCATACAGCCTTCTCCTATCACTCGGTCTGATCGTTCTGATTCCTCACTTCCTGTTTCAAGCGCTGGCGCACGGCAAATACGTCGCCGGATTGCGCCAGCGTCTCGGCGCTGTTCCTCCAGTCAACGGAAAACCAGTCATTTGGCTTCACTGTGTCTCAGTCGGTGAGACGCAAGCGGCACGACCATTAGCAAAGCGGCTGAAGCAACAGTTTCCTCATCATGATCTCGTCGTTTCAACTATAACTCTCACCGGACAGAACCTCGCGCGCGACGTCTTTCGCAACCAGGCCGCGAATGTCTTCTACTTTCCTTTTGACTGGCGCTGGACAGTGCGTCGAACACTCAAAGCGGTGAACCCGGCGGTGGTGCTAATCATGGAGACGGAGCTTTGGCCTAATTTCCTGCGCGAGTGCAAGAAGCGCCGGATCCCGGTCGCCGTTGTCAATGGACGGATTTCGCGGCAGTCGTATCGACGGTATAGACTGATCAAGTCTTTCCTTCGTCGCGTGCTCTCGTCGCTAAGTATCGCGGTGATGCAGTCCGAGACCGACGCGGATCGACTGAAAGAACTCGGTATGGCGAAGGAAAAACTTTTCATATCCGGCAATCTGAAGTTTGACGCTGAACTCGCAGGCGAGCTAACCGGTAAAACCGACGAGCTCAGGCAGCGATTTGCTATCGACTCGAACGTGCCGCTTATTCTTGCTGCCAGCACCCACGCGCCCGAAGAAGAGATAATTCTCGAAAGCATCCAGCAGCTCAGACAGAAACAGCCAGTGCGACTCATGCTCGCGCCGAGACATCCGGAGCGTTTCAACGAAGTGGCAACACTTCTCCAAAAATCAGGACTAAGCTGGACAAGAAGAACGAGTCTGCCGCACGCGAACGATACAAACGCTGTCGTGATCCTGCTCGATACGATCGGCGAGCTTCCGGCCACCTACGCACTCGCCCAACTCGTCTTCGTCGGCGGCAGCATCGTCGATAAAGGCGGACACAACGTGCTCGAACCCGCAGCCGCGGGCGCGACAGTCGTAACCGGAGCAAACACACATAACTTTCACGCGATCGTCGAGCTCATGAATGAAGCGAATGCCCTCGTGCAACTACCTCCACTTGAAGGCTCAACCGCGAGCGATGAGATCGCACAGACATTTGAGAGACTTCTTGCCAACCCCGCGGAGAGAGAGGAACTGGGACAACGCGCCAAACAATTAATCACCGCGAACCAGGGCGCCGCCGATCGCACGATGCAACTGATCGCACCGCTGCTGTCCGGCGAGCCACACGAGAGATCACAAACGGACCCGATCCTGGCGGCCAACGCTCACACCTCATGAAGTCATTCGTTCTTCCTCCATTAAGCTTGTTATACGGCGCAGTCACACGCACGCGTTTGTCGTTGTACCGGCGTGGTACTTTTCACACCACGAGACTCGATCGCCCTGTTATCAGCATCGGCAATATCACCACTGGCGGTACGGGCAAGACCCCGCTCGTCGAGTACGTCACCAGACTCATCGCATCGCACGGTAAAAAAGTTTGCATACTGACGCGTGGTTACGGACGAAAGGATCCGCATCTTCAGGTGATCGTTTCGGACGGTTACGGCGTTCTCGCTTCGCCTACTGAGGCCGGCGATGAACCGTATCTGCTCGCGACGAAACTGACAGGACAAGCGGCAGTGATCAGTAGTGCTGACCGAATCGCCGCGGGACACGAAGCAATCAAAGACTTCGGCACGGAAGTTTTTGTGTTGGACGATGGGTTTCAGCACCTGCGACTCGCGCGCGATTTGAACATCGTGTGTATCGACGCCACGAATCCGTGGGGCGGCGGGCGTCTTCTGCCTCACGGACGCCTGCGCGAGAGTCTCGACGGACTGCGTCGAGCTGATTGTGTAGTGCTGACGAGATGCGACGGGGTTAAAAACGTCGAGGCGTTGCGAACGCAGGTTCTTGACCTGATTGGGGCGCGCCCGGTTTTCGCGTCGCAAATGCGACCGGTGCGTGTGGTGTCGTTAAAAAATGGCGGTGAAACGAGTGAAGCTCGCGGGCGTGTTGCGGCGTTCTGCGCGGTCGGTAATCCGTCGTCGTTCTTTGAGAGTTTGACGCGCATGGGTTATGAGCTGGCAGTAAAGAAATCGTTTGCGGATCATCACGCGTATTCGCAGGATGAGATTGATTCGTTGATCCATGACGCGAAACAGACCGGTGCGAGTGCGTTGATAACAACCGCAAAGGACGCGGTTAAGCTGCGGTCGATGGCGTTCTCAATCCCGTGTTACGTGCTGGAGATTGAGATTGCAATCGACGACGCGGACGCATTCGCGCAGTTGATTTTTGAAGCGATTTAAGCAGGACTATTTGAGTGGTGTCGCGGTCGGAGAAGGTTTCTGTTCCGGCGGCTTGGTCGCGGATGGCTGTGGAGGAGGCGCAGTTTCCGGCGCCACCGAACGCGTCGGCTCCGGCAACGCCGGCGCCTTGCGATTGCTGTTGATGTTCTCGTTCGTATTAGTATTCGTGTTAGCGTTCGCGTTCGGAGCGGGACTCAGGTCCGCGAGCGGGTCGTCGGGCGACACTTGCACACTCGCACTCGGACTCGCGGTCACAGTCGGCGCGGTGATTGTCCCTCCGGATGGTATTCCCTCTTCACCTTTACCCGTCGGCGGCTGCGCGGGCTGCACTGGCTGGCTGTTGGGATCTGCCGCCAGCGCAGGCACCTGCTGATTCGTGTTGGCATCGACCGGCGTCGCCGTATTTTTGGTGAGCGCGTAGATCGCCGCAAAGACGACCAGCAGAGCGACCGCAGCCGGAATCAGCACCTTGAACGGATTAAAACTTCCGGCAGACGCAGCCGGCGGCATTGGACCAGATACCGGCACCCTCACCGGTTCGCGTCGCGGCGGCGGCGGTGGCTCTTCTCTCGCCCTGACCATCGTCACTTCATCAGGACCATCGGCCTGAACCGCTGTCTCGCTTGTGGTGGCAACGCCAACAGGCCCTAATCGATGAATCGTCATACCCGCCGCCAACGTCAGGTCCTCCACCAGCTCAGCGATCTTTTGGTAACGATTGTCACGAACTTTCGCCATCGCTCGCGCTACTACGCGCGCCACTGACGCAGGCACGTCGCTTCGTTCCTCGAGTATCGACGGAACCGGCTCCTGCAAGTGCTTCATCATGACGATCGTCGGCGAGTCGCCTGAAAAAGGCACATGGCCCACGAGCATCTCGAACAAAATCACGCCGAGCGAGTAGATGTCGGAGCGCGAATCGATCTCGGAATCCTGCGAGCATTGCTCGGGCGACATGTATTGCGGCGTGCCGATGACGAGGTTGGGTGCTGTCAGATTAGTATCGACGGCGCCCTCAGGCTCATTGATTTTCGCAATGCCGAAGTCGAGCACCTTTGCGTGATCGCCCGCCATCGTGTCGACCAACATGATGTTGTCGCTCTTGAGATCGCGATGGACCACTCCCTGTTCATGCGCGGCATTGAGCGCGTCGCCGATCTGGCGTGTGATGTCTACGACGCGAGCGAGCGACAGGGGACCTTCGTCGCGTAACACCTGCTTGAGAGTCTTGCCACTCAAAAACTCCATCACGAGAAAGACGTGACCACTCTCGTCTTCCCCAAAGTCAGTAACAGTGAGCGCATTCGGATGCGAGATACGTGACGCGGCGCGCGCCTCGCGGGAGAAGCGAGCAACGATTTTTTCATCAGCGGCGAGTGTCGGGCGCAGAACTTTGATCGCGACTGTCTTGTCCATCAACACGTGCGTGCCGCGGTAGACAGTGCCCATGCCCCCTTCGTTGAGCCGTGCGTCGATGCGATATTTTCCGGCGAGCGTAGTGCCGACGAGTGAATCGGGATCTCTTTCGAGCGCGATGCCGTCAGCGGGACAGAGCGTCGTCGTGTCAGGATATTCAAGTCCACACTTCGGGCACGTTTTCATCTACTGCATTAAACTCCCAATCATAGACATCTTGCAAATCATACAACTCTGTAAAAAAGAAGGGTGGGACTTAATCCCACCCTCGAATTAGATGCAGGTTTCGCGGAGATTAACTCGGGCGAACAACCGCGAAGATCACCAGCAACGCAAACAGCACCAGCGATTCGATCAGCGCGAGGCCGAGAATCATCATTGTCTGAATACGACCAGCGGCCCCTGGGTTACGAGCTGCGCCTTCACAAGCTGCGGCGCCAATGCGCGATTGACCAATAGCTCCACCGAACACTGCAATCGCAAAACCGATACCCGCTGCAAGCGCGCGGTATTTGCTGACTGAAAAACTGTTGTCGCCAGGGCCTCCGACTTCGCCCGCAGTCTGCGCAAATGCGGTCATTCCAGTCGCGAGAATTCCGACCACCGCGAACAGCAACATTCTAAATCTGCTCATGCTTCCTCCTACGGTTAGCATTTCAACTCACCTTGCCGAACAAACCGCGACGATATAATTTCGCCTGTGTCCGGTATCCACCGCCCCTCTTACAACGGCGCTCCTGCGAGACAGACATGCCTTGCTATAACTTGTCTCGGAATGCTTCGGTTAATGATTTGGATTGTGCGGCAACGTTTGTGGACGCGTTTGCCCACCTCGCTCGCCACACGCTCTGATAAAGCCGGCTATCAAGTAAGAACTGGGGCAATGAACTCATCGCCATCGACGTGTACGGTTCCGTCTGCCGCGTGCGAATCATGCGGTGCATGCGACACTTCGCTTATATAAAGCTGCGAGAGCAGTATGAAAACAAACGTCTGAATTAGAGCCACGAACACGCTGAGCGGCATCAAGAGGATCGGCGCAAACCATGTTACGGGTGGAGCAAGTCCGGCCAACGTCTCCAGCACCTTTTCGTCTGCGAAGAGGTTACCGAAGAGACGGATGCCGAGTGAAAACGGGCGAATGAAGTTAC
This sequence comes from Pyrinomonadaceae bacterium, assembly GCA_036745095.1. Classification (GTDB taxonomy): domain Bacteria; phylum Acidobacteriota; class Blastocatellia; order Pyrinomonadales; family Pyrinomonadaceae; genus PSRF01. The sequence goes on along the minus strand of DAIOGT010000020.1, from coordinate 1,236 downwards.
TGATCAACTCGATCGGAAAGATCAGCGGCGCGATCCACCAGATCGGCCCGGCCAGGTGTTTCAAGTGACCGAAAAGTCCGTTCTCCGCGATGCCGATGTAGTTGTAGTAAAGGAATGAGCTCAAACCGAGCGCAAACGTTACGCTCGTCGCCGATGTCGGGCTCATGAACAGCGGGAAGAGTCCCATCAGGTTTGAGACGAGAATCAGTACCGCGAACGTCATCACCACCGGGAAGTATTTCAAACCATGTGGTCCAATGATGTCTTCGATCATGTTGCGTACTGCGAGTATGCTGACTTCGAGTGTCTGCTGGCCGTGGCCCGGTTCACTTTCAGAAAGCTTACCCTTGAGGACCCAAATAATGATGACGCTCAAAATGCAGGCGATGAAAAACATCACCGTGTACCAGGGGATCGCGTTCTCTGCGGTGTAAGGTCCAAACGCTGCTTCCGGTGTGGTTCCGAAATAGCCCAGCACTTTGTCCCAGATCGGTTTGGTGTATTTCAGCTCAAATTCCAGCGCGGCCTCGCCGAACCAGTGGTTAACGAACTGTACAATGATGGGTGAGTGGTGCGGCGTCTCTTCGGCGTGCTCAGCCGCGCCTTTGGCAGCCTCTGCACCTGCTGCAAGCCAGAACATCAACTAATTTTCCTCTCGCTTGATGATTGCGAAATAGAACTCTCTGACAGCTTCAACAAATATTGCTACAACAAAACTCGACATCCCTGCGAAGACCGCAGGCAGCGACACGAGATCAAGCGTGTAAGCCGTGAAAACAGCCGCTGCGATCACAACATAACGAAGTACAAACTGCGCGAGCCTCCACTGTGGCTGGCCACCGGTGGCGGAAAGCTGAATGGCAGCCCCCGCGGAGTTTCTCAGCCAGCGATGACTGAAAAGCGCCAGCAAACCACCCATCAGCAGACCAGTGGTCACGCGCCAGGGTGCGATGAACGCCGCGACACCAACACTCAGAGCGGTCGCAATCGCCATCGAGCGAAAGACTCGAAACTCCAACATTGCAAAGCCGCCGATTTTAACTGGGATTTCAGTGAATTGTCGAGTTAGGCCGCGGATCAGTACCGATTCAGTTTGAAATACGCGTTCGCTAATTTGAGCCCCGTAACGCCCGGAGGCGTTCCGCTACTTTGAGCCCCGTAACGCCGGAGGCGTTCGCTAATTTGAGCCCCGTAACGCCGGAGGCGTTCGCTAATTTGAGCAATGAAACCATAAAG
>DAIOGT010000019.1:35435-38655 GCA_036745095.1 Pyrinomonadaceae bacterium | reverse complement strand
GGCCGCGCACTCCCGAACTCGTCAACGCGTACATCGAAATCGTTCCCACTGATGCCGTGAAGTATGAGCTCGACAAGTGGTCGGGCCATTTGCGAGTCGATCGACCGCAGCGCTTTTCATCGATGTCACCGACTCTATACGGGTTCATACCGCAAACTTACTGCGGGCCCGAAGTCGCGGAGCTGTGTGCGACGCGCACTGGCCGCACCGGGATCGAAGGCGACAAAGATCCGATGGACATTTGCGTCCTCTCAGAGAAGACATTTGCGCACGGCAGCTTCTTTCTGCACGCGCGGCCGATTGGCGGTCTGCGAATGATCGATGGGAACGAGGCTGACGACAAGATCGTCGCAGTGCTGGAATCCGATCTCGTGTACGGGCGAATCCTCGAGATCCGTGATGTGCCGTCGGGATTGATCGATCGACTAAAGCACTACTTTCTGAGTTACAAGCAACTGCCGAGTGATACTGAAAAGAGGGTTGAGATCGCGGACGTCTACGATCGCGTGGAGGCTCTGGATGTGATCACGAGGAGCTTGCGTGATTATGAGGAAAAGTTTGCCGCAGATTCACGCGAATAAAACGCGATTTATCCCATCTTTTCCGAGATGCCGCAGCGGGGGCAGACAAGCCCCCGCCAGTGTTCCTCATCAATCCATTTCGCAAGCGCCGGACCCTGCGGCTGTTGGGCGCCATGATGGCGATGGTGGTGATGTTTGCGCTCCGCGGCCTCTGCGCTGCAGTGTTTACAGAGCCAGCCATAACCCAAATTGAAGAAGTGGGTCGTCTGGTGCATAGGGCCGCATTTTACATCCGATCAGCGCCTTGAATCAGGAGATTCCATCAATCGCACAGGCACCGACATCCGCCTGCCGTCACGCCAGATGTGAACCTGAACAGTGTCGCCGATCTGATGCTTGTCGAGTACCCGGAACAGATCGTCAGAATTGGACACTCTATCGTTGTTGATGCCGACAATTATGTCGCCCAGCTCGACGTCGCCCATCTCGGTTTGCTGAACACCGCGCAGGCCCGCCGTCGCCGCGCCGCCACCGCGGGCGACCTGGTAAATCAAGACACCATCGTCAACAGGCAAGTCGATCTGGTTTCGTAGCGAGCTGATGTCACGCGTGTTGATACCAAGCTTCGGACGCCGCACACGACCGTATTGCACGAGCTGCGGCACGACGCGCTTGGCAATACTAACCGGCACTGCAAAACCGACACCGGCTGAGCTACCCGAGGGCGAAAGAATTTGAGAGTTGATGCCGATCATGCGACCGTGCGAATCGAGCAGTGGTCCACCGGAGTTTCCGGGATTGATCGAGGCGTCTGTTTGAATCGCACCCTCAATCAGACGATTGTTGCGCGCCCGGATTGGTCGCTGTAGTCCACTGATGACACCCGTCGTCAGCGTTCTGTCCAGACCAAACGGATTGCCGATTGCGAGCACCTTTTGCCCGACCTCAAGCCTGTCGGAATCCCCCATCGGCACAACGGTAAGTGGACCAGCCGGTTTCTCCGTCAAACGAATTACGGCCAGGTCAGTGTCAGGATCGCCGCCGACGACTACGGCCGGATAATCTTTCTTTCCTCCCATGCTGACCGAGAGTTTTTGCGCGCCCTGAATCACGTGATAATTCGTCAGAATGTTTCCCTGCTGGTCCAGGATCGATCCGGAGCCGGAACCTTCCTGCGGTTCTACGAAGCCGAAGAAGTCGCGCGCGTAAGAAGTCGAGTGGATGAAGACCACGCCGGGACTCAGTGTCCGGTAAACTTCGATATTGTTCCTTTCGTCAGTGGAAGTCGCCGGATCGCTGATGCCCGCCGGCGGTGCTTCGCTGAACGCAGCCTGCGACGGCTGAAAACGATTGTTGATACGGTCCAGAATGACGACTGCTCCGGCCGCAAAAATTCCTGAGATAAGGGCAATTAATAAAATCTGGCGTGCTGATACTCTGTACATGACACGTTTGCCTCTCTAAAGTTCTAAATTAAGCAGGTGGCCAACATGATTTAGGATGCGCTCGAAACGGGTGCCGTTGCGAGTGATTGTAACAACGCAGAACGGTGGCGGCGAGTTTCGTTATCTCTAAACGAACAAACCCAGGAAGGCGTTGGGCAAGCTTCCGATATACCCAAGAACGACAACGGGTGTCTGCCAGCCCAGGGCCACACAGCCGGTCGCAACATGCACGAGCATTAGTATAGCGTAAATTCCGAGCACAACACTGAGACCACGTTTAGCGAGCGTCAGGTGAGCACAGCGGTAAAGGGTGTATGCGGCGAAAGCGCCAACGACGATTTTGGCAACGAGGAAAGTCACTTCGCCGTGTTCGAGAATACGGGCCATGAGGGCATTACCCTCGGTGGCGACGTCCAAACGAATCCAGAGAAGAGTTAATTCGGCGTCGAGCCAATTGAGAGTAAATAGTAGACAGCTTTTGGAAAGTCTACTCATTTGGGGCAACCCATCTAAGCCAACGTTGTTAAACTTCGACCCGTTTACGCGAGAACCCTCGAAGCTTGGCAGCTCCGAGGGTTCCTGCGCCACGGGAGGAACGAGACTCGTTCTATGTTGAATAGAAAGAGTGAATCGCGATTTAATTCCGAATCTGACCGTTAAATCTGTGGCTGATAGTTATTCTATCGTTGAGGCGCTGAAAGAGGCATCACGAATTTTGGCTCGTGCTGGTGTGCCCGAAGCGCGTCGTGAAGCGAGCTCGCTGCTTTCATTTGTGTTGCGTAAGGATCGCACTTTTCTCATCAGTCACGCTGAAGATCCGGTTGACGACAGTTCTTTGGACCAGTTGCGCGAATTTGTGGAGCGTCGTGCGACAGGCGAGCCGTTGCAGTACATCACGGGTGTGCAGGATTTTTTTGGTCGCGAGTTTCGCGTCACGCCTGACGTTTTGATTCCGCGACCCGAAACAGAATTACTCGTCGAAGCTGCCCTCGAAGTGGTTGTTCGTGACAAGGCGTTTCTTTGCGACGTCGGTACGGGATCCGGGTGTATCGCGGTAACGTTGTTGTGTGAGATTCCCGAAGCCCGGGCTGTTGCGGTTGACAAGTCTCCAGCCGCGCTCGAGATAGCAAAGCTCAATGCCGCACGGCACTCTGTTGAAGATCGAGCCGTGTTCCTCGTATCTGACTGCTTCGACGCGCTCGATCCAAACGAATATCAATTTGATCTCATCGTCTCGAATCCGCCGTACGTGTC
>DAIOGT010000019.1:24743-35335 GCA_036745095.1 Pyrinomonadaceae bacterium | reverse complement strand
ACAACCCCAGACATTTAAGGAGACCGAGTTATGTACAGGTTTTTAGGCCGAAGTGTGCTGATTGCTGCGTTAATGACGTTCACGGGCGTCGCTGCGTTCGCCCAAAGGGACAAAGACCGATCGCTGAGTTGTCGTGAGAACAATTGGTACAACAACAAGCTGGTCGGCAACTGCGAAATCAGAGAGCAAACACTGGCGCCGAGCGGCAGCACGATCGCGATCGACGGCAGGCAAAACGGAGGCGTTTCCGTTAAGGGCTGGGACCAGAACCAGGTTTTGGTGCGGGCACGCGTGCAAACCGGTGCGCCGACTGCGGCCGAGGCTGCTGCGCTTGGGCAGCAGATAAGAATTGAAACCAGTGGCGCGAAGATTTTTGCGAGTGGTCCGGAGCGTCGCAAGGATTATCACTGGGACGTGAGCTACGAGGTTTTCGTTCCTCGCCGAGCCGATCTTTCCCTCGAAACTCACAACGGCGGCATCGCGATCGCCGATGTAAATGGCAAGATCGATTTCAGTGCAGTGAACGGCGGCGTCGTTCTGAAGCGCGTAGGCGGGGCAGTGCGAGGCTCGACGACCAACGGCGGTCTCGTAATCGAGCTCAGTGGTGATCGTTGGGATGGCGAAACACTGGACGTGAGCACGACGAATGGCGGCGTCATCATGTCAGTGCCGGAGAATTATTCCGCGCGCGTTGAAACGGGAACTGTCAACGGCGGTGTGAACACCGAATTTCCTGTAACCGTGCAGGGCCGGATCACGAAGGAGATAGCGCTCAATCTCGGCTCCGGTGGCGCCACCGTCAAAGCGAGGACTACAAACGGGGGCGTGCATCTAAAGAAGCTCACTAATAACGAATAGTTTTGACGAGCAGAGGGCGGTGGGCCGCAAAGTAGCACAGCGTTTTCAGCCACAAAAAGGCACAAAGGGCACGTAGGATCATTTAAGCTTCTGCCAGGGACATTTCATTTGTGACTTTTGTGCCTTTTTGTGGCTGAAATGTTTTATGCTTCTTTGCGGCTTTTCTGTTTTTCATTTACTCTGTCCCGCATCGTGGACAAGTTTAGGATCTCGGGTGGCCGCCCTCTTCACGGCAGAGTCTCCATCAGCGGTGCCAAAAACTCTGCGCTGCCATGCATGGCAGCGGCGCTGCTTACGTCCGAGACGGTCACGCTCCATAACATTCCCTACGTTCGCGATATCATTACCCAGCGCCGCCTGCTTGAAGACATTGGCGCGACAGTTCTAACCCCCGAGCTCCGAACGCACAAGATCACCGCAGCACACGTTGAGCTTTTCGAAGCGCCTTACGAGCTTGTAAGGACGATGCGCGCATCCGTCCTTGCGCTCGGCCCGTTACTGGCGCGTTTCGGCAAGGCGAAAGTTTCGTTGCCCGGAGGTTGTGCGATCGGCACACGTCCGATCGATCTGCACCTCGCGGGATTCGAGCAGTTTGGTGCGGAAGTAAAACTCGAAGCCGGAAATGTGGTGGCGCGAGCACCACGAGATGGACGTTTGCGTGGCGCCGATGTTCACTTCAACAAAGTCACCGTCACCGGAACTGAAAACCTGATGATGGCGGCAACGCTTGCACGCGGAACAACGACACTTCACAACGCGGCGCGTGAGCCGGAAATCGTGGATCTCGCCAACCTGCTAAACAAGATGGGCGCACGGGTCAACGGCGCCGGCTCCGAAACGATCCAGATCGAAGGCGTGGAATCGCTCGGCGGCGCAGAGCACACGATCATCCCCGATCGAATCGAGACGGGAACATTCATCGTCGCGGCGGCGCTGACGCACGGACAACTCGAGATCAAAGACTGTCGTCCCGATCATCTCGAAAGCGTCATTTCACAACTGCGAAGCGTGGGCGTCGTGATTAAAGAAGTTAACCCGACGACGTTGGATGTCACTTGTCCGGACGGGCTGAAGGCCGGAGATGTCACCACCGCGCCGTATCCGAAGTTTCCGACCGATATGCAGGCGCAATATATGGTGCTGATGACGCAGGCACAGGGCAGGTCGGAGATTATCGAGACTGTTTTTGAGAATCGTTTTATGCATGCGTCGGAGCTCCAGCGCATGGGAGCGCAAATTCACATCGACGGGCGTTCAGCGATCGTCAATGGTCCAACGGCGTTGAATGGGGCCCGCGTGATCGCTTCGGACCTGCGCGCGTCAGCATCGCTTGTCCTCGCGGGGTTGATTGCGAATGGTGAGACGATGATCGATCGCGTTTACCACATCGATCGTGGTTACGAGAAGATCGAAGCGAAGTTGCGCGCCGTCGGGGCGGAGATTGAACGAATCATCGCGCCGGTTGTAACGGCGCAATTGTTAGAGACGGTTTAAGTTTTAAGAAGGGAACAGAATGTCAGAAGAGAATTGCTTGTTTTGTAAGATTGTCGCCGGGGACATACCGGGCGAGTTTGTGCACCAGGATGACAGTTGCGTCGTGATTCGCGATATCAATCCGCAGGCGCCGCTGCACGTGCTGGTGATTCCGCGCGATCACATTGAGTCACTTGACGATGCTTCGCAGAAGGATGAAGGATTGCTGGGACACTTGTTGCGCGTGGGTGCGCGTGTTGCGAATGATTTGGGCCAGGCGGAAGGCGGGTTCCGGAGCGTGATTAATACCGGGGCTGGGGCCGGCCAATCAGTGTTTCACTTGCATGTGCACGTATTGGCCGGTCGCCCGATGAATTGGCCGCCAGGGTAACGCGGATCAAGCGGATGATCAGAACGATTTTGGAGCGACGGCCCTCACCGGCTCCGAAACGCCCGCCTCGTACTTCTTGAAATTCTCGTTGAATCTGCGCGCGAGGTCCTGTGCCTGGCGGTCGTAAGCTTCCTTGTCTTCCCACGTGTTGCGTGGTTGGAGCACCTCATTCGGCACGCCCGGACACGACACGGGAACATTCACTCCGAAGATCGGATCGGGCGTCGTCTCAGTTTCAGCGAGCGAGCCGTTCAAAATCGCGCGAATCATTGCGCGCGTATAACTGATCTTCATGCGCTTTCCAACACCGAATGGTCCACCGCTCCAACCTGTGTTAACTAACCAGCACGCGGCGTTGTGACGTCCCATTTGCTTGCCGAGCAGATCAGCATATACACCCGGATGCAGCACCATGAACGGCGCGCCAAAGCACGTCGAAAAAGTCGCCTCGGGTTCCTTGATGCCTTTCTCCGTGCCGGCCACTTTCGCCGTGTAACCGGAAAGGAAGTGATACATCGCCTGCTCCGGCGATAAGCGTGCAACAGGCGGCAACACTCCAAAGGCATCAGCGGTCAACATGATGATGTTGCGCGGATGTCCAGCGCGACCTTCAGGCACGATATTGTTGATACTCGTTAGCGGATACGACGCGCGCGTGTTTTCAGTCTTACGTGCATCGTCGAGATCGATCTGGCGCGTCGTCGGATCGAAAACAACATTTTCGAGGATCGTCCCAAACATCTCCGTCGTGCGATAGATGTCAGGCTCGGCTTCGGCCGACAACTTGATCACTTTCGCATAGCAGCCGCCTTCGAAATTGAACACGCCGTCGTCGGACCAGCCGTGTTCGTCGTCGCCGATCAAACGACGCTCGGGATCCGCGGAAAGAGTTGTTTTGCCTGTTCCTGACAGACCGAAAAAGATCGCGACGTCGCCTTCGGCGCCAACGTTAGCCGAGCAGTGCATGCTCATCACGTCACGCTGCGGCAGCAGGTAATTCATGATCGTGAAAGCGCTCTTCTTCGTTTCGCCGGCATAAGACGTGCCGCCGATCAGCACGAGTCGCTGGCTGAAGTCCATCAGGATGAACGTTGGTGATCGGGTGCCATCGCGTTGTGGATCGGCCTGGAAGCTCGGAAAGTTGATGATCGTGAAGTCGGGTTTGTGGGGCTCAGTTTCACCGCTGTTTGTAATGAACATCGTACGCGCGAAGAGCGAGTGCCACGCGAGTTCACTGACCACGCGGATCGGCAGGCGATACTTTGAATCGGCGCCGACGAACGTGTCCTGCACGAAAAGCTCGCGGCCTTTCGCGTGGGCCATCATCCGCTCTTTCAGTGCGTTGAACTTCTCTTGCGGGAAATCTTTGTTTACGTCGCCCCAGAAAACTTTGTTTTCGCTCGCGGGCTCGCGCACAATCGCTTTGTCTTTCGCGGCGCGGCCGGTGTGTTCACCTGTATCGACGATGATCGCGCCGTGATTTGAATAAACGCCTTCATTCCGGCGCGCGATCTCTTCGTAAAGCTCCGGCGTGTTGAGGTTCCAGTAAACACGAGCGGCGTCTTTGATCCCGTAACTGTCCAACTCGTACGAAGTATTTTTTCGACCCAGGTGTTCGGTAGTGATCCCTGCGGTGCGCATCGATGCCATTAAGCAGTCTCCAATCGACAACTAAAAAGATCCATAGAGCATTTAAGTTGAGGCAAGCAGCAGGAGCTACAAGATTTCCGGAGTCTTGCGCTGTCGTGCGAGTTCACGCAAGGCATCGGAGAAGTCGCGTGCGGCCCTCTCAACGCGATCGGCTGCGGTTTGCAACGATTCAACCTCGTCAGGTGAGCGAGAGATGACGGCCACGAGTGCGTCGTCGACTTCCGCTCGGAGACGGTTTGCCTCATTTTCAGTTTCTTGTTCGGCGCGAGTTTTTTGGGATGCTGTAGCCTGCTGGTTCATTGCTGGAAATAATGTCGAAATAAAAAGTATTTACGCTAAACTTCAATCTGTTTGTGATTGCCGCACGAATGTGAGCGGACTGTAAGTCTGACATTTGCGATTGATTCAGGCAAGTGGCGGCCCGATCTTTTGTCGCGCAAACGAACAAAGTCAATGATTTCCGCATGATTCCTGACGAAAAATGCTTCACGGCCGCCGAGTGGAAACTCATCAAGCGGCTCAACACTCCTCTAAAAGTCCAACGCTTCTTTAATTCACTGCCGTACAACTGGGAGAAGAATGGCGGCACGGTCCGCTCGTTTCGCGAAGTCGTCAAACGAAACGAAGCTCACTGCCTCGAGGCTGCTGTCAGCGCGGCGGTCATACTAGAGCAGCACGGATACCCACCTTTGTTGCTGGATTTGGAATCACAGGACTTGCTGGACCATGTGATTTACGTGTTTAAGAAAGACGGACACTGGGGTTCGGTCGCGCGTTCGCGCGATGCCGGGCTGCACGGCCGCAAGCCCGTTTACAGGTCGCTGAGAGACCTCGCATTGAGCTATTTCGATCCATTTGTCGACTTCACGGGCAGGCTAAAGGGATACGGTGTCACAAATCTTTACGACTTAGGGAACTACGACTGGCGCTTTTCACGAGGCAAGATGACGAAGATCGAGGATCACCTGCGCGCAATTTCTCACAAGCCGATCCGGTCTTCAGACAAGCGTTACGAAAAACTGCTCGCTCGTTATCGTGGTTATAAGAAGCGTTATCCCGATCGGTCTCCCAGTTACTACGCGAGCCGTCCGAACTGGTTGTTGTAGCCATCGATCTTCTTTTCTCGCGCATCGAGCAGCATGTGCGAGATCACGGCGACGATGATGATTGCGCCGCCGAGGAGTGCCCAGGCCGAAGGGCGTTCACCGAGGACGAGGAAGACCCAGACAGGATTCAGCACCGGTTCGACGTAGCAGACGATGCCGGCATCCAGCGATCTCACACCACGGGCCATGCCGCTTGTGAAGAGCATGTAGGAAATCCCGAGCTGGATCACGCCAAGATACGAGACGCCGACGAGATCGTGCGCCGTAAGGCTCGTAAGCACCGCGAGACCCCAGGGCGCGGTCATGATCACCGCGAGTGTATTTCCATAAATTACCGACGAGGCGCGGTTAACTTCGCGCGCGCGTGGATGCCGCAGGAGGAGAAAATAGAGCGCAAAACAAAACCCGGAGGCGAGCGCGAGGATGTTTCCCGTAACGTCCTGCGGGCGAAGTTGGCCCACGAAGAATAATGCCATTCCCCCGAGACACACGAGCACGGTGATCAAATCGCGCGAGCGAAACTTCTCTTTGTAAATCAACGGCTCGAGGATCAGCATGTACACAGGTGCTGTGTACTGGAGGAAGATCGCATTTGCGGCTGTGGTCGTCTTCGTCGCCATGACGAAGAGGATGATAAGAATAGCGTAAAGAGCTGATGCGGCCGCGGTGACACGGTTGAGGCCAAATCCTTCGTGTCGAGTGAAAATCGCAACAGTAAAGATTGCAAAGAATGAGCGCCAGAATGAAAGCTCAAGACCCGCGAGCGTGGTCCATTTGATAAACAGTCCGCCCGTGCTCCAGAGAAAAGCCGCAGCAAAAACGAGGAGCAGTGGTGAGCTACGGATTTTCACTGATTATCGACGGACTTCTTCAAATACTTACCAAATACTCCGTTCCAGGGAGGGATAACGATCGAAACGGCGCCGTGGGCCTGTGCCTGACACGCGAGACGAATCAACGGCTTTGCTTCGGCAGTGTCGATGTAGCCAAACTCCTTCATCTTCTTGCCCTCACGCGCGGCGACATCCGAGAGTTTCTCCGCACCGCCAAGCACTCCAACCCAACACGTGCCGCACGACGCCGAGCGACATTCAACCGGAATCGGCCCTTCGATCCGGCGCGGATCCAACTCACGCCAGTTGCGTGAACGATCTTCAGCGGCGCCCCACGCCAGATCCTGCATGTGATTCAAACGATACTTCGCGCGGTCGTCGTTCTCGTCGAAAGTTACGGTCCATTTCTTATCGACTGTCTTGAGAAAACTTAAGAACCCCTGGCTGTCGTCGACTGCGCGTTCTCGCAACACGTCGTTAGGCGACTTGCGAGCGTGTTTCTTATCGAGCTGTACCTGGCCCGGCGCTGCTTCGAACGATGCCAAACCTACTTGCCGCATCGTCATGAAAGCGACTGCCGTGATTCCGATCACGAGCGCATGATCAACCTTTGCTTGTGCGGCGACCTCCCTGGCAACCGAAGAGATCTGATCTGCGAGTGATCGAGTGTCCTCCATGGAAAAGGCATGTGCATGTTTCTGCACTGCGGTCTTCACCTCGGGCCAATAGCGATGGCCGTACAGGAACGTATGAGACGAGTCGATCTGATCTTTCAGGAAATACTTGCCTTGCAGGAGCAGACGTTGTGCGAGCGTCTCCGGATCGTCTGTGTGTTCGAAGGCGAGGAAGAGCGACAACGGGTAAAAGGAGAACCAGATCTGCGTGGCGTTGCGATCCACTTCATGAATCGAGCGCAGCAAAGTGGTCAGTGTTGCCGACCACGATTCCTCGTCGTGTTGTTTTAGAAAGTTTTCGAAGGGTGTCATGTCAGTAAACTGAGTAAGCCACAGATTAAAGCTAAAACGGAGATCATTTGACAACGCTTCCCATGCGGAGTAAAAGTCAGTGCTACCGGGCTCGAAGTGATCTCCCCAGACCATCCCACGCATTCAGGAGGTTTTAGATGGACGCCAATCGACCAGATGTCGCGAAATCAGGCCGCACGTTTGATAGCGCTTACAGCTTCTCTTTCAGCGTCGGTATCGGCCTCGTGCTTTTCATTGCCGGCCTTGTTATCAGCCTGACTCTGGGTCGGGGCGCGACCATCGGTTTAATCTTCGGCATCCCGCTGCTCATCGCCGGGCTGGTCCTGCCCGTCTTCATGATGCGCGACCTCTTCCACCACAACGAAGTCGACGGACCGTGCCCGTACTGCGGCGCGCCCATCAAGACTTCAGACGCCACCATTCGCTTGAACTGCCCTTCGTGTAAGCGCTTGATCGAGGTGCGGGAAACAACGTTGCAGCCGGGCGAGTAAAGTCTCAATAGCCAACCGGAATCCAATCGCGCGTCCAGTAATCGCTGAACGTGAAGGCGAATAGGATCGCCATCCAGAATAACGCAGCAGCCAAAATCACCCAGATCAGACGTGTGCTGTAGCGCACGTGCATGAAGTAAAGCACGACGAATGTCGCTTTGGTGATGGCGATCGTCATCGCAACGATATTGTTTAGCGGTCCCGGAAAATTGACGAACGCGGCCCACACGGTCAGGGCCGTGCCCACCAGCAACACGAGGAAGATCGTGACGTAGATTCTGACTGGAACTATGTGTTCGCTCATTCCCGATTTATCAATGCGTGTAATGTCGCCCGAGCAAATAGAGCAACGGAAATAGGAAAATCCACACGATGTCGACAAAGTGCCAGTACAGGCCGATCACCTCGACCGGACTGTGGTACTCAGGACCAAAACGGCGTCTGAGTGAAAAAATAATCAGATACGTCAGCAGGCCGGCTCCGATGATCATGTGGAACGCGTGCATCCCCGTCATCGCGAAGTAGATCCAGTAAAACATTTCTACCTTTTGTACTGTCGCACCTTCCAGCAAGTGCAATTTATGCGGATCTGTGTCCCCGTGCTGTGCTACTTCAGGATCGAACGGATTGCCGGGAATCAAACGCCCGGGAATCAGGTGATCGTGATACTTGTCGCTATACTCCTTCGCCTTGATGCCAAGAAATGTCAGCCCGAGTATCAGAGTGGCTACGAGACACAGAACCTGCGGGCGATGGTTACCGATCTGTGTGAAATACACTGACATCGCCATCGTGAAACTACTCAAAATCAGCACGCCCGTATTGACCGCGCCCAGCGTGATGTCGAGGTGATTACTACCTGACGCAAACGCAGCTGGGTAGTACGACCGGTAGAGCGCGTAAGCGAGGAACATCCCGCCGAAGAACATGATTTCGGTCACGAGGAAGATCCACATGCCGAGCGTGCCGGCTTCACGCTGCTGCTCCATGTTCTCGAAATGGTGCTGCAGCGCCGGGTGGCCGTGCATTTCATGCTCTGTTGTCGCGTGGCTAGCCATCTTTAGATACGCTCCAACTCCGGCCGGAATTTACCGACGACCTCGGTCTCTTCGCGCGGTGCGAATTCATACGCATCCCAGGTTACAACCGGCGTCACGTCGAAATTTTCAGTAGGCGGCGGCGACTGTGTGCGCCATTCGAGTCCCGGCAGGTGCCATGGATTCGACTCCGCATGCCGGCCGTAACGCATCGACCACACAAAGTAAAGTGCGGGTATCAACATGCCGAACCCGAGAATCGACGCGCCCGCGGTCGAGAGCACGTTAAAGACCTGAAATTCCGGCGGGTACGCGTGATACCGGCGCGGCATTCCGAGGTAACCGGCCAGGAACTGCGGCACGAATGTCAGATTGAAACCCACGAAGATCACGAGCGCGCTGAATCGTCCCCAGCCTTCGGGATACATGCGTCCGCTAATTTTGGGCCACCAGTAATGCAGGCCGCCGAGGTAGCCCATCAAAGCGCCACCCACCATGATGTAGTGGAAGTGAGCGACGATGAAATAGGTATCGCTCAAGTGCACGTCAGTTGCGAGTGAGGCAAGAAACAAACCCGTCATGCCGCCGACAGTGAATAGTCCGATAAACCCGAGGGCGTAAAGCATCGGTGTATCGTACGAGATTGAGGATTTATAAAGTGTGGCGGTCCAGTTAAAAACCTTGATTGCAGACGGAATCGCGACCGCGAAGCTCAAAAGCGAAAAGATCATTCCCGCGTAGACTGACTGGCTGCTGACGAACAGGTGATGTCCCCAAACCAGAAAGCTAAATACCGCGATCGCGATACTCGAAAATGCGACGAAGGTGTAGCCGAAGATGTTTTTGCGCGAGAAGTTTGCAATTAACTCGCTCACCACGCCCATCGAGGGCAGGATCATGATGTAGACAGCCGGGTGCGAGTAAAACCAGAACAGGTGTTGGAACAGCACCGGATCGCCGCCGAGCGCCGGATCGAAAATACCGACACGTGCGACCCGCTCAAACGCGAGCAAGAGGATCGTGATCGCGACCACGGGCGTACCGAGGATCATGATCATGCTCGTCGCGTAGTGAGACCAGATAAACAGCGGCAGGCGAAACCACGTCATGCCGGGAGCGCGCATGGTGTGAATCGTGACGATGAAATTCAGTCCGGTCAGTATGGAAGAGAAACCGTTGACGAAGATTCCCAGCCCGGTTGCAACGACGTACGAGTTTGAAAAAGTTGTGCTGAATGGCGTGTAGAACGTCCAGCCCGTATCGACACCACCGGCGAGGAGGGCGTAAATCGTTATGATGCCTCCCAGCAGATAGACGTACCAGCTCAGCAGGTTGATACGTGGAAAAGCCAGATCTTTCGCCCCGATCATCATCGGGATCAGGAAGTTCCCCAGCGTGGCCGGTATCGACGGAATCAGAAAGAAAAAGATCATTATGATGCCGTGCTGGGTAAAGACCTTGTTGTAAGTCGTCGATTGCAGGAAGTCGCCCTGCGGCGTAAGCAGCTCGAGACGAATCATCAGCGCGTAGATGCCGCCGATGAAGAAGAAGAAAGTGATCGACCCGAGGTAAAGCAGAGCAATCCGCTTGTGGTCTTTCGTCAACAGCCACGACTTTAGTCCGTAGCGCGCGTTGATGTAGTTGACCTTCGGTGGAAGCGGTACTTCGAATGACTCTATCGGTTTCATAAAAGCTATTTCAGCCACAAAAAGGCACAAAAATCACAAAAAAGAAAACCAGGGAAACAACAGCTTCGAGAATCAGCAA
>DAIOGT010000019.1:23535-24643 GCA_036745095.1 Pyrinomonadaceae bacterium | reverse complement strand
AAATCATGAAAACGAGTGGTTCGAAAACTCGGGAAAAACATTTTGTGTTTTTGTGCCTTTTTGTGGCTCATCTAATATTCCTTGTTGGCGACGCTCCGGGACGCACCGTTGGCGAAGGGCTTGCGGCGGTTGTCGAAGTCGCCGCACCCGCCGGCTGCAACGACTTAATGTATGCAACCAACTGCATCAACTGGTCTTCACTCACCTGTCCCTGAAACGTCGGCATGATCGGACCAAACCCGACCACGAGCTTCGCCTGCGGGTTCGTGATCGATTCGCGAATGTATCCCTCGTCAACACGTACGGTCTGCCCGCTTTGAAGCTGCACGTTTGAACCGAACGTGCCCGTGAGCGCTGGACCACGGCCGCCTTCACCGTCCGCTCCGTGACACGACGCACAGCCAAGCGTTTGATACAACTGTTGACCCGCGGTCGCGGGCGTTGTGCTGCCGAGATTACCGGTCAGCCAGTCGTCAAACTCACGCTGCTCCATCACGATCACCGATCCCGTCATGCCCGAATGGTTCATGCCGCAGTACTCAGCACAGAACAGGTGATATCGTCCGGGCTTCGTAGCTTCAAACCAGAGCGTTGTGTAACGTCCGGGAATGACGTCGGCTTTCGTGCGAAACGCGGGTACGAAGAAGTCGTGAATCACGTCTTCCGTCGTCATGATCAGCTTGACTTTGCGACCAACCGGCACGTGCAGCTCGTTGATCTCACGTTGGCCGGTGGCGTGTTGCAGTTTCCACATCCACTGCTTGCCGACGACGTAAATCTCAATCGCATTCTCGGGCGGTTTGTATTGATCGAAATAGACGCTTGCGCCCCAGCCAAACATCGTCATCGCGATGATGAAGGGAATTACGGTCCAGAGCGTTTCGAGCTTATGCGAGCCCGCGACCGGACGCGGGATCTCGTAAGGCGTGCGCCGCCGGTAACGAATGACAAAGAAGATCAGTACTGACGAGATCAGCAGCGTAAAGAATAGTGTAACGCCCGACAGGTAGAAGTAGAGTGCGTCAACCTTCCACGAGAAAGTCGAAGCACTCTCAGGCACCAATGGAATCCACGACTGCATTACTAAGCGGCGCCTCCAGTCTTCATA
>DAIOGT010000019.1:0-23435 GCA_036745095.1 Pyrinomonadaceae bacterium | reverse complement strand
CAGGCACCAATGGAATCCACGACTGCATTACTAAGCGGCGCCTCCAGTCTTCATACCCATCCTTGCGCTGCGTCCTTTGAGCGCGAACAGCATCGCGACAATCGTAAGCACTGTAATCACGCCCGCGATTCGCATGATCCTCATCACTGCCGCACCGTACCTGCCCGTCGATGGATCATAGTGATAGCAGTAGAGCAACAGTTGATCGACGGGCGATCCGATCTTGTTTGCTGACGTTTCGATTAAGCCGAGACGCAGGTCGCGTGGCGGATACTCGACACCGTAGAAATAACGCGCGAGTTTTCCCTGCGACGTTGCCAGCATGATGCCGCTGGCGTGCGCAAACTGTTTGGTTTCTTCGTCGTAGTGATAACGAAAACCGACGGCGTCCGTCAGCTTCGCGATGTTCTCTGCATCGCCGGTGAGAAAGTGCCAGCCGCTTGCGGCAGCCGGTCGCATCTTTTCAGGCAGGTAATTGACATAGACTTTTTTCTTCGCCGTTGCGAGCTCGCTCGTCTCGCGCGGGTCAAAGCTAACCGTGACGACATCAAATTCTTTCCCCATCTGAAACGGTAGCACGCGAAACGACGTCACCATGCCGTTTAGCACCTGGTTGCAGAGCATCGGACAGTCGTAATAGACAAGCGCGAGGACGACGGGTTTTTGTCCGAAGTACTGCCCTAGTTTTACCTCCTGACCGCTTTCGTCACGAAAGACGAGATCGAGCGGCAACTGATGATCGAGTTTCTGTTCGAGAGCAACGTCACGCAGCGCTTTCGGCAGCCCGGTTGATGGAGGACCCGATTCAGGTCGCGCGCCGTACAGCGGCGAACTCGGTCCCGGTGGTTGCTGCGCGTACACAGACGTCGCCGCAACCAAACAAATTAGCCACACACTACACAGATAAATACAGATCGATTTCATTGCAACCGCTTTTCTGTTTCCCTGCCGGAGCTTTGTGCCGTCGGCATGCTGATCGCGTAGTCTGAAAGTTTTCGCGGAGCGCCTTGCACACTCGAAGGCAATCCGTCGGACACGACTTTGTCTATCGCCGCGTCAATCGGCATTCCGACTACGTTTCCTGACTGGTCCTTCAATCCCGTCCTCAGATTTTCTTCCCATTGTTGGCGCAGAAACATGTATTCAGACTGCGGCGCGCCGCGTTCAAGATTACGTGTTTGTCCGTCTTCCAAAGTGATTTGAAAACCCGGCGCGCCTTGAAGACGAGGCTCGGGCGGCAGACGGTCTGTCTGCGTCAAAGCCATTGGCCCACGTTTCGCTGACCTTGCTTCCTGCTGATCGAAGAATTTGAATAAGTACTTTAAGCCGAAAACGGCAGCAGCCGTCGTAATCGTCAGCACGACCGCGAACGTCAGCACGGCGCGCACGTTGATGTCACTTCTCTCATGCGTGACTTCGACGTTGCGAATGTGCGAAACATCCGGTGTCTCTGTTTTATGCCCGTCGCCTTGTTTCTTCTCTTTCATTTTTTTAATGCCCCGCGTGCATCTGCTCCAGCGTCGATTCAAACTGCGGATCGTTGATCGGAATCAACGGCCGCTTGCCCAGCTGCCACGTGAAGAACGCGAGCCACAAACCTCCCAAACCAACCAAGGCAGCTACGTCCATCAAGATCCACATGCGATGGTGAAACGCGGGCGCCAGCATCCACAGGAGATCCACGAACCGCATCACGAGTATCAGCACTGCAACTAAAACCAGCCTGCCCGGATTTCGTTTAAGGCCTCGCGACAGCAGGAACAAAAACGGTGCGGCGAAATGCAGTATCGCGATCGTGACGATCACGGCGCCCCAGCCGCCATGCATGCGGCGGATATACCAGCCAATCTCTTCCGGAAGATTGCCGGACCAGATAATCAGATACTGGGAAAACGCGAAGTAGGACCATAGCATCACGAGCGCCAGCAACAGTTTGCCCAAATCGTGGAAGTGCAATGGCGCGACGATCCGCTTCATCGGCTCTTCGCGTGAAAGACGTGCCATCACCGCAATCACAAACGCGAGCGCGCTCAGAGTCCACGCCGCCACGAAGATAAAACCGTAGATCGTCGAGTACCAGTCTGGCTCGAGCGACATGTACCAGTCGATCGACGCAAAGGTGACAGTAAAGATCAGTGCGACCATTCCACCACCACTCAACTCGCGCATGTACTTCGCATAGCGATTGTCGGCGGTGCGGTCCTGTGCGAGCGACCACTTGTTCAGGAAAAACGCGAGCGCGATCCAGATTGCGAAATACAAGATCGCGCGTACCGTGAAAAACGGCAGGTTCAAGTACGGCGTCTTAAACTGCACGATCGGATGTTTCGCGAGCTCTTCGGGGTCCGTCCACTCGTGGTAAATCGAATGCGCGCCAATCAGCACGGGGATAAACAGGACCGCCATTAGCGGCAGCGTTCTCGTTGCGGCTTCAAGCGCACGCCTGATCACGAGGCCCCAGCCTCCGCCGGTCAGGTGTTGCAGCATTAAAAGGGCGAGCGAGCCCACTGCGATTCCGGTCCAGAAGGTCCAACCGATCAGATACGCCTGGAAAAACTGTCGCGCGTTAACGAAAACACCAGCGATCAGAACAACCAAAAATATGATCCCCGCGATCAGCGCGCGCTTTTGTAGGTCAGACAAATTCGGAGGATTGAATGATTGAATCATTGCTGTCCTCCGGCTGCTGGTGTGGGTGACGGTGACGGCGCTGGGCTTGCCGAAGCGGCGGCGGTGTTTTGTTGACTTGCCTGCAAGGCGCGGATGTAAGCAATGATGGCCCAACGATCCTGCACCGGAATCTGCGGGGCGTAAGCCGGCATCGCGCCCCAACCGTTTGTAATCGCGTCGAAGAAGTGTCCGACCGGCGCCTGGCGTAATCGGTCGTCATTAAACGAGGCTGCGCGCCGGAAACCGCGACGCACGATCATGCCGTCGCCGTTGCCGGTCATGCCGTGACACGCGGAGCAGAAGATGTCGTAGCGTTCCCGACCGCGCATGACGATCTCTTTAGTGACTGGAAATGGAAAAACCTCGACGTCATCCGGAAACAGGCTTTGTTGTCCGCCTGCCGTCTGCTGTTGTGCGCCGGCGGTTTGCTGTTGCGCGGGTGTAGCGGCGGCAGTCGCAGTGCCTGGTCGCGATTTCTTTCCGGTGTAGTACTCAGGCATATCGTCGCGCAGGTGGCCGCGCGCGATCGTTCCCACGATCGGTTGCCGGCTTCCGAGACCGTCGCTGTAGAACTTCGCTCCGCGCAGCGGCTTGATCTTCGGTTGATCCTGCATGTCCTGACGGCATCCGACCAACACCGTCAACACAAACAGGATCAAAACTGCTCCTGATGTTCTAGACTTCGACATCGTTAACCGAAACCGCATTCAAGCTCTTTAACAACTCCACAACTTCACCGTGGTTGAACTTCGGATCGTTCGCTTCCACTGCCAGAAAGAATCGATCGCGCGTAGCAAGCGCGAAATTCGGGTGATTGAAAACCGGGTGATAGGGCTGCGGCAGTTTGTTCAGCACCAGCATTCCCAGCACGGCCGCGAACGCCGCACACAGCACCGTCATTTCAAATGTGATCGGAATGAACGCCGGCCAACTGTTGTATGGCTTGCCGCCGACGTTGATCGGATAGTCGATCACTTCAATCCAGTACTGCATCAGAAAGCCACCAATAGCTCCGACCAGACCGCCGATAAAAACAATCAGCGGCAAACTCGTATGCGTGAACCCGATCGCTTCCGAAAGCTCTTCAATCGGATACGGCGAATAGCCGTTGATGCGGCGGTAGCCGAGCGAATAAACGCGGCGAGCTGCCGCAACAAGGTCAGTCGGATTCTCAAACTCAGCCATCACGCCGTACAGCGGCGGCACCTGACGTCGATGTCCCGGCAGCGGTGCATCACCGGCTGCAAGAGGCTGCTGGAGTTTGACGTCGTCTCTGTCCAACCTACTCCTCCACCTCCGCTTCCGGCAGGATCGTGCGCATCTCAAAAATCGAAATCATCGGCAGGAAGCGAATAAACAGAAACAGCAGCGTAAAGAAGAACCCGATCGTTCCGATGAACATGCCCCAGTCCCACTCAGTCGGCTGGTACTGCCCCCACGACGAAGGCAAATAATCGCGATGCAGACTCGTCACGACGATCACGAAACGCTCGAGCCACATGCCGATACTCACGATGAGCGAAATGATCCAGAGCACGAGGAGGTTCGCCCGGAACCTCTTAAACCATAAAAACTGCGGCGCGATGATGTTGCAAAGAATCAGGGCCCAGTAGTAACCGGAATACGGACCGTGCATGCGATTCCAAATCATGAAGCGCTCGTATTTGTTGCCACTGTACCAGCCGAAAAACGCCTCCATGATATAGCCGTAACCGACGATCAATCCGGTGGCGAGCATCACTTTGCCCATGTTGTGCATGTGACGCATCGTGATGAAGCCTTCGAGACCGTAGAACCGTCGCAACGGAATCGTCAGCAACAACACCATCGCAAAGCCCGCGTAGATCGCGCCCGCGACGAAGTACGGCGGAAAGATCGTCGCGTGCCATCCGGGAATGATGCCGACCGCAAAGTCGAAACTTACGATCGTGTGCACCGAAAGCACGAGCGGCGTCGCCAGACCGGCGAGCAGCAGGTAAGCCATCTCGTAGCGATGCCAGTGACGCGCGGAGCCGCGCCAGCCCATGGCGAGCATGCCGTAAAGAATCTGAAACGGCTTGCTGCGAGCGCGGTCACGCAGGGTGGCGAAGTCGGGGATCAAGCCGACGAACCAGAACAGCGCGGAGACAGTCGCGTACGTTGAGACAGCGAAAACGTCCCACATCAGCGGGCTGCGAAACTGCGGCCAGATTCCCATCGTGTTTGGATAAGGAAACAGCCAGTACATGAGCCACGGGCGCCCAAGGTGGAAGATCGGATACATGCCGGCCTGGGCGACGGCAAAGAGAGTCATTGCTTCAGCGAAACGGTTGATCGACGTGCGCCAGCGTTGTCGCAGCAGCAGCAGGATCGCGGAGATGAGCGTGCCGGCGTGACCGATGCCGATCCACCAGACGAAGTTGAGAATATCTACGCCCCACGCGACGGGCACGTTGACGCCCCAAAGTCCGATACCGACGAACAACAGATTCGTGATCGTCAGCAGCATCAGTTGGAAGAGCGCAAATGAGATCGCGAAGCCGAAGAACCACGCCAGCGATGTCTTGCGTTTCAAGACGATCGAGCTGATCTTGTCGGTGACGGATGCAAACGTGAGCCCCGGATCGATCACGGGCGAGGTCGAATGCATCGGACCTTCGGTGTACGGTTTGTTCGGTTCGTCCTGCATCAAATCGCGCTTATCGGCGGCTAAGCTTTTATCTCGGTATTCGGGTTCTTCAACTGGCCCAAATACGTCGTCCTCGGTTTCGTATTCAACTCACCAAGCAGCGAGTAATTACGCTCGTTCTGTTTTAACTTCGACACGCGGCTATTCGGATCATTCACGTCTCCAAAAACGATCGCTTCCGTTGGGCACACTGCCTGGCACGCAGTGACGATCTCGCCGTCCTGGACTCGTCGATCCTCGAGCTCCGCCTGAATCTTTCCGTTCTGAATACGCTGCACGCAGTAAGTGCACTTTTCCATCACGCCGCGGCTCCGCACTGACACTTCCGGATTGCGCATCAGCTGATACGTGGGCGTGGTCCAGTCCTGGTAAAGGAAGAAGTTGAAGCGGCGCACCTTGTACGGGCAGTTGTTCGAACAATACTTCGTGCCGACGCAGCGGTTGTAAACCATGTCGTTCAAACCTTCGGCACTGTGCACCGTGGCATGGACCGGACAAACAGGCTCGCAGGGCGCGTTCTCACAGTGCATGCACGGCACCGGCATAAAGTTGGTGCCTTCCGGATGATTCGGATCGAAGCCTTTGAAGTAGGTATCGACGCGAATCCAGTGCATTTCACGACTGCGAACGACTTCAGTCTTACCGACAACCGGAATGTTGTTTTCTGACTGGCAAGCGATGGTGCAGGCGTTGCAGCCGATGCAGTTGTTCAGATCGATCGCCATGCCCCACGCGTAGTTCGGCGTGTTTACGTCCTGGTTTCGATAGTCGTAATCCGGAGGATACAGCGACGGATGCTCATGTTCCTCGGCATGTTTGTCGCCACGCAGGAAGTGTTCAAGCGTGTCTGACCGAACGATGTCGCGCTCTTCGGTGCTGAACCTCGGATCCTCGAGATTGAAATGGAGCTGAGTTGTGGCGAGCACGTACTCGATTCCGGCGTCCTGCACGCGCACGCCGCTCGCATACCACGGCTCGAACGACGTTCGGATCTTGTAAGCATCAAAGCCGACCTGTTCACCGGGCGCGCTGCCGACGCGACCAGCAAGGCGACGGCCGTAACCGAGATGGATCGTGACGACGCCATCGGGCTGACCCGGCATGATCCACAGCGGCGCGCGAACTGTTTGTCCGTGCTGGTTAGTGATGTCTACAAGCGGAACGTAATGTTCGCGGCCTTTGACGGCGCCACGTATCTCGAGCGCGATCTGTCGCGCGGAATTCGGACTCAGAATCGCCACGTTGTCCCACGTGACTTTCGTCAACGGTTTCGGCAGCTCCTGCAACCAGCCGTTGTTGGCAAAGCGTCCATCGTAGACTGACGGATCGGTGCGGAAGATGAGTTCGAAAGTGCCTGCCGCGGGTGGCTGTGCAGGTTGAGTCTGCTGGTTCGTCCAGGCGGAATTCAACGAAACAGTTTTCTGTTGAAACGCGGTGTTTTCAACAAAACCGTCGTGAATCGCCTTGCGCCACCACTTTTCGAAATCCTGCGAAGGTGAAGGAGATGGTGCGGGCGCGGGCGCCTGCTGCGGATTAGTCTGATTGTTTTGAGCGACTGGATTGCCCTGATTATTTCCGGAGCCTCGCTGCGTCTGCCAGTAACTCTTCACGATGTCGTACGGCTTGCGATCGTATTGCTCCGAAAAGATCGCGAGGAGCTCGTGCGCCGTTCTGCCTTCGTAAAGCGGCTCGATTAGCGGTTGAATGATTGTCACCGTGCCGTCGTAAGAACGCGTGTCGCCCCACGATTCGAGATAGTGGGTCGCGGGCACGTGCCAGTGACACAGCTCGGAAGTCTCGTCTTTGTACTCACTGAGATGGACGCGTAACCTCGCTTTCTCAAGACGCTCGAAAGTGAGCTTGAAATCTGTTGGCGTGTTGTGAACGGGATTGCCGCCGATGATCACCAGCAACTCAACTCGACCGGCATCCAGATCGGCGACGAGCTCCTGTAGCGACTGCCTGTGATCGACCGGATTAACTTCGAGCGGATCTGTGTAAAAAACAGTCTTGCCGACGTTACCGAGCGCGTTGTTCATCGCATGAGCGAGGGCATGCATGACTGGAGGCTGCTCTGCGCCAGCCACGACGATGCTGGCGCCGCGATGTTGTTGCAGATCGCGAACGAGTGGACCGATCCACGGCGGATTCGTTGATTCGGATGTTGCTTGCGCACCCAAACCGCCCGCAATCGTTCTCGCGATTCCTTCCAACTCACTCGGTTTCACGACCCACGTGTGATCCGCCATCGCACCCGTGTTCGAAGGCGTTGTCTCAACAACGTAAAGCCGGTTCATCTCACGATGCTCTTCCGTTACCTGGCGGCGCGAGATGAATTCGCGTGAATAGCGCAGGTAACCGGGAAATGTCGGCGAAAGAAAATCGCCATCAAGCGACAGAATCCGTTGCGCGAGATCGAAGCGATACGTGGTGTTTACAGGTTGGCCGAAAGCCATCACAGCGCCGCCGCGAGCGTTGTCGTTGTTGGCAGGCTGCCACTGGTGCCATTTCGCCTGCGGCAGCGCGGTGAGCAGCTCTTGCATCTGCGCGCCGAGACTTGGCGAGATGATCGCCTCCGTCAGAAAACGAATGCCGGAGCCTTGTTTCGTACGCTGCTCATCCAGGGCTGAGCGCATTTCTCCGACGAATGCAGTCCACGTGCGAATGTCCTCACGATACGTGAGCGTTTGTGAACGATCCGGATCGTAGAGATCGAGTATCGACGCTTGTGTGAAGATGTCAGTCGCGCTCGATCCACGCGGGTTCCAGACCGGATTGTTAGGCGGAAAGTCGCCGGGCTTGTTGTTTGGATGCCACGGATTTCCTTCAATCTTAGTGGGCCGCCCCTCGTTGCTGCGTACGAGAACCGGGGTAGCGGCGCCGAACAGCGGCGCGGCGGTGGCATAAAAGAGCGATTTTCCGGGAACGTGCTCTTCGGGTTGGTTGACGTTGGGAACAATGCTCTCAGGCGGTTGGAAAACGCAGCCTGTTAAACCCGCGAGCGCGAGTGAAGCGCCCATCAGCTTGATGAACGTGCGACGCTCGATCGGGTCGTGCCACTCTTCCGCCTGTTGCGGAAACTCGCGCGCGACAAACTCACGAAACTGAGGCGTGTCGGCCAGTTCTTCAAGACTGCGCCAGTATTTCTTACCACTGCGCGGGGTTTCCGCATCCTGCAAGGCGAGGATGTGATCGCGCATCAGCTTGAAGTTTATGTGACGATCGCTATCGCTCATTCCGCTATTACCGGTGACAGGTGGAACAGCTCTCCAGCACTCGCCGCCCCTGAATCTTGTATTTGGCTTTTAGGTCTAAACCTTCCGCCAGTTGTTCAGTCGTTTTGTTTTCAGGCCGCCAGTCCATGTCGTAAATCTTCTCAACCGGCCGCACAAATCTTTCCGGCGCACGATGGCACTCCAAACACCATTCCATCTGTAGTGAACTTGCCTGGTAGAGGATCGGCATGTCGTCGATCGAACCGTGACAGGTCGAGCAGCCGACACCTTTTTTTACGTGAATGCTGTGATTGAAATAGGCGTAGTCCGGCAGATCGTGCACGCGCACCCACTCGATGGGTTTGCCCGTGCGAAAACTCGCGCGCACGGGTTCGAGGTATGGACTGTCAGCCCAGATCTGTTTGTGACAGCTCATGCACGTCGATGTCGAAGGCATTCCAGCCGAAGACGAAGTTTCGACGGAAGTGTGACAGTAGCGACAATCGATACCGTCGTCGCCGACGTGATGTTTGTGACTGAATTGAACGGGTTGTTGTCGTTCAACCCACTGGCCGGTGTTCCAGGAGGAGCGATTTAAGTTAACGGCGACCCACAGCAGGGCAACGATTACAAAAACGGCGCCATAGATGGTGATTTTCGCCAGCGCGTTGGTGCTGTGATGGAAGATCTGTGGCATCTGCGCGTGATTCGTGTCGGGAGCTAGTCAAACCGGTACACTGGCAGACGAACAGCCCTTTCGCACTCACAAATTTTCTTTCATCGTGTAACGCCGTACTTTAGCAGATGGATGAGGAATTTCAAATCGGGCGTTTTTAATCGACGGATGTATCGCGGGCGAGGAGGGCGGCGCCGATTGGAGCGCCATCAAGGCCGAGCTTTGCCGCCACGATCTCAGTCGCTTCAAAACACGGCTGAAACGCGCGGCGTTTTACTTCCTGAATGATGGGATTGAGGATGAGCGATCCGGCGTCCATCACGCCGCCGCCAAGCACGATGCGTTCGATATTCAACAAATTGATCACACTTGCCACGCCCGTGCCGATGTATTTTCCGGTCCGCTCAATCATCATGAGCGCAAAATCGTCGCCTTCATTTGCCTGGTGAGCTACGTCATCTGCCGTAAACGACTTGTTCAACGCCAGTCGCGACAACGAGGAAGTGTTGTCGCGATACAAACGTTCGCGCGCGCGCCGCACGATGCTCGGAGCCGACGCCACCGTCTCTAAACAACCCGTATTACCGCAAACACACTCAAGCCCTTCGGCGTCGATCGTGATGTGACCGACTTCGCCCGCGAGCCCGGACGCGCCTGTCCAAAGTTTGCCGTCGAGAATGATCGCGCCGCCGATGCCGTTTCCTATCGTCATGTAAAACAGATTGCGGGCGCCACGGCCAGCCCCGACTTTGAATTCACCATAAGCCGCGGCATTTGCGTCGTTCTCGATCTCGACGCGCAGACCAGTCGCACGCGTCAAATCGCCGTGAAGGTCGGCGACCATCGTCGATGGAAGATCGCGCGGCGCGATAACGCGATCGGTTTGACGGTTAACTAAACCAGGAATCGCGACACCGATCGCGCCCACTGTGCCCGGACGCCGTCCGAGGTCTTCGATCATCGCAGCTAACTGTGGAATCAACTCTTTGGGCGTAACTTCAGCAACTGTCGAGTGGATCAACGTGCCCTCAGAATCGACCAAAGCGGCACGTGCCTGAGTCCCAAAGACGTTGATGCCGATGAAATTTGTTTGTGGACTGCTCATGTTAAGTAGCCTGGCCTGGACGGAAGAAGCTGCGCGGACGAAGAATAGTCGAGGGTTCCGGGGCTGTCAAACAGTAGGTTCAGGGAGTAGAATGCCGTAAAAAGGCAGCTATGCAGATTCGTTCAATCCTTCTACCCACCGATTTCAGCGAGTGTGGTAACTATGCTCTCTCCTATGCCGCATCGCTGGCGCGTACCTTTGGAGCGTCAATAATCTGCATCAACGTGATCGAGCCGATCGTGCCGACTGTCGGTTATTCGGGAATGACCGAGCCGTTACCCATCGCCGATATCACCGAACAACTCGAAGACTCCGCTGAGCGTGAACTACCAAAACTCGCGGAATGTGATGACTGTTCGGGACTCGACGTTGAGGAACTGGTCGTCCACGGTGAGGCAGCGTCCGAGATTGTTCGAGTCGCGAAGGAACGCGAGGTCGATTTGATAGTCATTGCGTCGCACGGCCGGACGGGGCTGGGCCGGATCCTTTTTGGATCAACGGCCGAGTCTGTGGTGCGGCATGCGTCGTGTCCCGTTTTGGTGGTAAAGCCTCCCCAGGAGGAAGGACCCGAACAGAAGTAGTCAATGGCGAGCCCTCCAGTTTATTCTGTCAGCCGTCAGCGGCTGACGATCTTGTCATAGCTTTCATAGTGCGGATTTTTATACTCTGGTTTCTTCATGCACTTCGATTTCGTCAACGATCTGCTGTATCAGTACGGACTTTACGCAGTGTTCATCCTCGTCATGCTGGAGGGCGACATCACACTCCTCCTCGCGGGCGTGCTTGCGCATAGTGCGTTCTTTGGTCCGTACAGCTTCGCGCAGGTGCTGGTTTGGGGAACGCTCGCCGGCTGTGTCAGCGATAACAT
The DNA here is from genome assembly GCA_036745095.1 of Pyrinomonadaceae bacterium. Taxonomy (GTDB): domain Bacteria; phylum Acidobacteriota; class Blastocatellia; order Pyrinomonadales; family Pyrinomonadaceae; genus PSRF01. The sequence continues at coordinate 12,233 of DAIOGT010000019.1, read as the reverse complement.
TGCCTATTTTGCGGGTCGTGGATTTTGCGAAGGCGTCAGGGAGTTTCGTTTTTATCGCGCCGCGCAGCCGAGACTACAGCGACTGACCAACAAATTCGGCACGCTCTCGATTTTTCTTTCCAAATACATTTACGGTTTGCGTTGGGCGTCGTGTGTGTTCTACGGCGTCGGGCACATGCCTTACTTCCGGTTCCTCTTGCTTTCGTTTGCGAGCTGCTTCCTGTGGGTTTTCGTGCTTGCTGGTGCCGGTTATTTTTTCAGCGGCGCCGTCATGAATTTGATTGGCGACTTCCAGCGACTCGGCAAAGTGTTGCTGGTGATCGTGCTGGTTGGGATCGTCGCGTTCTACCTCGTTGAGAGATTCTGGCTCTCTCCGAAAGTGGAAGAGGCAGATCCCGAACGACTCCAGGAGTTCGAACACGCGGCGAGTGAAAAGCTGCACGATTTGAAAGAGGAATTGCAGGAACACATTCCGTTCAAACATCAGCGACGCGGTGATAAAAAGAGCGAGGGTGATGCCGATTGATTTACATGTTATTGTAACGACCAACTAACGAATCGGATCTAATGTCACATTCGAAAAATGATAATTGAATCTTCCGCACCTCCGCGTGTTGACCTTGCCGGCGGCACTATCGACATCTGGCCTCTTTATCTTTTCCATCCAGGCGCAACAACCGTTAACTTCGCACTTTCGCTGCGCGCGAGCTGCCGCATCGAGACGAACGACGACGGCCGCATCGTCCTTGAATCGCGCGATCGAAAAGTCTCTTTTGAAACACACGTATCAGCGCTCGAAGATCTGTTGCACGAAGAGCGTTTGGAACTGGTGTCGAAGCTGGTCCACTTCTTCAAACCGACGACCGGGTTTCATCTCGTTGCGGAAGCGAATGTCCCTGCCGGCGCCGGACTCGGAGGTTCTTCGGCGCTCGCGATTGCCTGTATCGGTGCGTTGAATCGTCTCGTCGGTAATCGTTACGAGCAACGGAAGTTTGTCACTATCGCTGCGAACGTCGAATCGACCGTGATCAAGGTGCCCGCAGGTTTTCAGGATTACTATCCACCGCTTTTCGGCTCCGTTTCTTGCGTGCATTTTCGGGCTGATGGAATCGAGAGAGAGAAGCTCGACATTAACATTGAAGAGCTCGAGCGACGCATCGCGATTTGCTACACGGGTGAGCCGCGCCTTTCAGGGATCAACAACTGGGAGATTTATAAACGCCATATCGACGGCGATCGTGAGTTGTTCGAACTCTTTGATGGCATCCGCGATTCCGCGCGCAACATGCGTGAAGCGTTGCTCGCGGACGACTGGGACCGGGTTGCGGACGTGATGAGGCATGGCTATCCGAATCGCAAGCGGTTAGCACCGACGATCACGACGCCGCAGATGGACATGCTGGTTGAAAAGGCGCTCGCGAATGGCGCAGAGGCCGCGAAAGTGTGTGGCGCAGGCGGCGGCGGCTGCATCGCGTTTTTGTGTAAGGCAGGACGGCGTGCGGACGTCGAAGCCGCACTCGCATCAGAAGAGGGCGCCGAAGTGCTCGACTGGAAAGTCGCCACCGAGGGCCTCGTCGTCAAATCAGAATAAAATCCGTGAAATCCGCGGGTGAGTTTAACCGCCTTCGGAGCGCTGTTTAGCTGCCGCTGATAGCGCCGTGAGTCGCGCGATCTTTTGTTGGAATGTCTCGCCCGGAACTGGTCCTGTATCGACAACACCGCAGTAAGTCGAACGCTTGAAAAGCGTCCGATCCGCATTGCCCGTTGGCTTGTGCGCCGGCGCTGATGACGCAGCAGGCGCAGCAGGAGCTGCAACCGTGGGTGGCGGGACTTCCTGGTCCGGCGCAAGTGACGTTAAAACCTCAGTCACCTCCGCCGCAGACGGTTCCGCACCGCCTTCTTCCGCCCGTTGTTTCGCCGCCGCAGCCACCGCTTTCAACCGCGCGACTTTCTGTTCGAAAGTCTCACCAGCAACAGGCCCGGTATCTTTAACTCCAGCATACGTCGAACGCTTAAAGAGTTGACGATTCGGTTGCGCGCCCGCTTTGTGCTCTGCCGCAGGTTTCGGTGCGGTTGGTGCGGCCGGAGCGGCCGGCTTCGCGGCCGCTGGCGCTGCTGCTTTGGGCGCCGCTGCTGCCGGTGCCGCGGCTTTCGCCGCCGGAGCAGGCTTCGCGGCATGACCGTGATCGCCCGTCTCAGTTTCAACCATCACGTAAACGCCACGTGCTTCGTCTCTCTTGATCACGGGCAGCGTGCCACCTGCTGCCTGTAGCAGCGCCTGCAACTCCGCTTCAACAAATCGATGCTGCTTCTGTGGATCGCGCACGTGGCCCAGCGGTGGTCCCATGTAAAACACGCCGCAGGTTTGGCACTTGGAAAGGACATCGTCACCGCGCAAGTGAATCTCAGCGGGTTCACCGGCAGTTCGCAACTGCTTCAGATGGCCGTTACAGAGTTTTCCTTTTTCGTTCTTCTCGTTGCAGACCGTCTGTGCATTCGTGATCCGCTTGGGGACGGCGACAGTTTCAGTGGCTGACATGACGAAGCGCATTGTACACGAAATCCGTGTTATTAGTGTTTGCCGGTGGCGAACTTTCAAAATCTCATGAGCCGCGTCTGGCGAGGACTACCGGCACGAATACGCCGCTGGTCGATGCGTCTCACGCACACGCGTTTCACCGTGACGGCCGGCGCCATAATCTTCAACAACAAAGGCGAGGTGCTGCTGCTGAAACACAGATTTCGCGCGGGCAGTGGCTGGGGATTGCCGGGTGGTTTCCTTGAAAAAGGCGAACAGCCGATCGAAGCGATGCGGCGTGAGCTGCGCGAGGAGATCGGGTTGGAAGTCGCCGATGCGGAAGTGTTCGCGGCGCGGTCGTTCAGAAAACCGATGCAGGTTGAAGTGCTCTTTCGTTGTAGTGCCAATGCCCTTGTGAAACCGCGCAACATGGAGGTGGAACGTGCGGAGTGGTTCGCCATCGACTCATTGCCGGAAGGTTTACCGCGCGACCAGCGACTTTACATCGAGCGTGCTGCGAAAAGTGAGTGAATTGATGTATGCTGCGCACCGATAATGCCCAGTTCAAATAGGAGAACCGCATGGTCGAGCTGATTCCTTCTCAAGACGCAGTGATGCAGATCCTTACCCGCACCGGAGCGTTTCGCGAAGGTCATTTCGTATATCCGAATGGAAAGCACTCGCCACACTATTTTCAGATGCCACTCGCCTTCCGTTATTACGACACGGCGCGCGTGTTGGCGGTTGCGCTGAGCCGGAAGTTTCGACTTGAGAAGGACATTTCCAGCCAGTTGCCGAAAGTCGCGGTGATTAGTCCGAGCTCCGGCGGCATTCCGGTAGCTTTCGGCGTCCGCGATGCTCTCAACGCGGAACAGATCTATTGGGCCGAACAAGAGAAGGGCGAGCGCATGTTTCGGCAATACGTGAATCAGGGCGAGGTGAATCCCTGCATCGTCGTCGACGACATCATCCGCAGCGGCACCGCGATCATCGAGACAATCGACCTCGTGAAATCGCTGGGCGCGAGAATCATCGGCTGCGGCGCGATCGTTCGTTTCGACACAGCCCCCAGCGAAATCGAAGGGGTCCCCATCAAATCGCTAGTCGACTTCGACGTGCGGATGTACGAGAGCGATCAGGCGTGTACGGAGTGCAAAGACGACGTCAACACAGAGCACGTGCGGTTTTAGGTTTAGATTACCCCCGACTAGATCTCGTGACGATTCGCGAGGGCTTTATCCATCGTGACTTCGTCGACGTATTCGAGATCACTTCCCACCGGCATTCCCATCGCGATGCGCGTCACTCTTAACCCGAGTGGTTTTAACAGGCGGCTGATGTAGTTGGCAGTAGCTTCACCTTCGGTCGTGGGGTTTGTGGCGAGTATCACTTCCGTTACCGCTACCCCGTCATTATTTTCAGGTTTCAAACGCGGCAGGAGATTGGCCAACTGGAGCTCGCTTGGTCCAATGTGGCGAATCGGTGAAAGACTCCCGTGCAGCACGTGATAGAGACCTTTGAAACTGCGCGTCTTTTCCACGGCCACGAGGCTATGCGGCTCTTCGACAACACAGATCACTGAATGATCTCGGGTGGGCGAAGCACAGAAGCGACAGGGATCGACTTCTGTGAGGTTGTTGCAGATCGAACAGAGAACGATCTTTTGTTTGACTTCCCGCAGCGCCCCGATCAAACGCTCGAGATCAGCCTCGGGCGCGCGCATGATGTGAAACGCCAGCCGCTGCGCTGACTTGTGACCAATGCTCGGCAGGCGCTTCAGTTCGTCAATTAGTTTCGTGACTGGTTCGGCGTATTCCAACATCGCAGATCAGAACTAACCAAACAAGCCACCGAGCCCCGGCGGCAACATGCCACCCAGTTTGCCCTTCATCGCTTCATCAACTTTACGATTCGCTTCGTTGATCGCCGCGAGGATCATGTCCTGAAGCATCTCGACGTCGCCATCCTTAACGGCCTCGGGATCGATTTTAAGCGCCATGATTTCATGATTGCCTTTCATCTGGACTGTGACCACGCCGCCACCCGCAGAAGCATCCACCAGCAGCTCGTCCATCTCCTTCTGCATCTTCTGCTGCATGTTTTGCGCCTGCTTCATCATCTGTTCGATGTTGAATCCACCCGGAAATTTCATCATTGCACCTCGCTGCAAAAAATTTGAGTCATCCTAGCATCGAATACACAGTTTCTAAAAATCAGTGTAATCTGCGTAATTTATGAGCGCCGACGAACCGCAAGTCGACCGAATTTTAGAAGCGCGTGTCAAGCTCTACTACGATCTGCGCCACGGCACGTTATCACCCGCGCCGCTATTGATTGCGCTACACGGCTACGGTGCGAACAAGCGTCAAATGATGCGCGAAGCGCAACTGATGGCACCGGAAGAATTCGCGATTGCATCACTGCAGGGATTTCACCAGCACATCAAAGAACCGCGCGAAAAGGGTGCACCACTCCGTTTCGGCTTTGGCTGGCTGACTAACTTCCGCAGCGAGGAATCAGTCGCGGTCCATCATCGAGCGCTTCTCGATCTGATCGAGATTTTGAGTGACGAAGGTATTGCCGATCCACGCCGCGTGTATTTGCTGGGCTTCTCGCAGTCGTGCGCGCTCAATTATCGTTTTGCTTTCACATACCCTGATCGCCTGCGCGGAGTGGTGGGCATTTGTGGAGGCATCCCGGGCGACTGGGAAACGAACTCAGCATACCGGCGTGCGGAGATCGATGTGCTACACCTCGCCGGCACGCGCGACGAATTCTATCCTCCCGAACGCGTGCAGGATTACGAGCAACAACTAAAGTCACGAGCGCGTTCAGTCCAGTTCAGGACTTACGACGCGACTCACGAGATCGTTCCCGAAATGCGCCAAGATGTGGTCCAATGGCTGACAACTTTGCCCAACAGAGTTTCTGATGGACACTGAATCCACCACTTCCTCGCCGACCGTCGCTGAAATCGAGCGTGATGTTGAAGCTCGCAGTGCGGTCCTGAAAAAGGAGCTCGGTCTATTCGATCTCGTGCTGACTCAGATCATGTTCGTCGTGGGAACGTTCTGGGTGGGTTGGGCCGCGAGATTAGGATACGAGCAAAACGTATTCTGGATCCTCGCCATCGTTACGTTTTACCTCCCGCTCGCCGCGGCTGTGATCTTCCTGATCCGGCTCATGCCGCTCGAAGGCGGTCTTTATCAGTGGGCCAAACTGGCTTTCAACGACTTTGTCGCTTTCATGGTTGGTTGGAATCTTTGGGTCTTTGCAATCACTATTCTTGCGAGCGCCGGACTGCTCGTGACCACGAGCATCTCTTACTCAATTGGACCATCCGCAGCGTGGATAAAAAACAGCGCGGCGATGATCACGCTGATCAGTTCACTGCTCGTGATCGGCATGATGGTAGCGGCGATGCGTGGTCTCGGTTTCGGGAAGTGGATCCACAATGTCGGCGCCCTCGTGCATCTGGTCACATTCACCACCTTAATTTTGTTGCCGCTCTTTGCTATCTCTCGGGCCACGGGAGCCGAGTACCAGCCTTTCGCGCTCCAGTTTCCGACGTTCTCTGAGTACAACATCAACGTCGCTAGTAAACTCGCGCTCGGTGCTCTCACTGGCTTCGAGTACGTTGCCATCCTCGCCGGCGAAACGCGTTCGCCGGCACGAAACATCGGGCGGTCCGTCGTGATCGCGGCGCCCATCATCGCGCTGATGTTCATCCTCGGCACGAGCTCGGTCGTCGCATTTGTTGCCCGCGATCAGATCGATTTGATTGGACCCATTCCACAGGTGCTTACGATCGGATTTGGTTCGCTTGGTTGGGTAGGAACAATCGGCTCGATAGCCGTGCTCGGTATCACCGTCCGATCAGTCGCGCTGATGAGCATTTACTTTGCCGGCAACACGCGTTTGCCGATGGTCGCCGGCTGGGATCGATTGTTGCCCGCCTGGTTTAGTCGCCTGCATCCGAAATACAAAACACCAATCAACTCGATTCTGTTTGTCGGCGCAGTTGCCCTCGCACTCGGGCTGCTCAGCCTGACAGGCGTGCATGCGCAGGAAGCGTTTCAACTGCTGGATAACGCGGGCAGTGTTTTCTACGCGCTCACGTACCTGGTCCTGTTTGCGATCCCGTTGTTCGGGACAAAGGCGCTCGGCGTCAAAGCGCCGTGGTGGCTCAAGATCGCGTGTGCATCAGGCTTCATTGTCACCCTGATCTTTATTCGTTTCGCGATCGTTCCAATTACGGAAGTGGGAAGTCTTCTCTCGTTTGCGATGAAGATCATCGTCACAGTTTTGATAGCGAATGGTGTAGGCGTTGCGATTTATGTCCTCAGAAAAAGAAAATAAAGCTCTCGCTGTTGTTGGTTGCTCACAGTTGGTTACGCTCCGTGGGCCGGCACGACCGCGCGTCGGTTCCGAGCTGCGTGATTTGGGCATCATTGCAAACGGAGCGATGTTCGTTCGTGACGGATTGATAGAGCGAGTTGGAACCGCGGAAGAAATTGAATCTTTGATCGACAGCAATACCGAAGTCGTGAATGCGTACTGTCAGGTTGTTTTGCCAGGGTTTGTTGACGCGCACACTCATCCGGTCTTCGGCGGCACCCGTGTAGATGAATTCGAGGAGCGCAGCAAAGGTGCGACGTATGAAGAGATTGCCGCGCGCGGCGGTGGCATTCAGTCGACGGTAAATGCGACTCGCGCCTTGCATGACGATGCGTTGCTTCATGAGTCATGGGCGTACACCGATTGGTTTTTACGATCAGGCACTACGACGGTCGAGGCAAAGTCGGGATATGGCTTGTCGGTCGAGGACGAGATCAAGATTCTTCGTGTCATTAACCAGCTAAATGAACCATCAGGTCTCCGGTACGTTCCGACCTTCCTTGGGGCGCACAGCATTCCTTCTGAATATGGCTCACGACGTGATGAATACGTTTCGCTAATCATCGACGAGATGTTGCCTGCCGTCGCGAATCAAAAGCTCGCGGAATTTTGCGACGTATTTTGCGAGCAGAACGTGTTTACGAGCGATGAAGCGTGGAAAATCCTGTCGGCGGCGCGTTGTCATGGAATGGGTTTGCGAATTCATGCGGACCAGTTGTCGCTTTCCGGCGGCGCCCAACTCGCGGCGCAGCTGGGTACAGTAACTGCCGATCATCTTGAACACACAGACGCCGCCGGAATCGCGGCATTGAAAAAAGCAGGCGTGCAACCGGTATTGTTGCCGGGATCGGTTTACGCGCTCGGATCGTCACGTTATCCGGCCGCACGCGAGATGATCGATGCGGGCCTCGCCATCGTGCTTGCGACCGACTTTAATCCCGGATCTTCACCGACGACGTCGATCCCGATGATCCTTTCACTGGCGTCTACCCACCTGAAGATGACACCGGCGGAAGGCATTTGTGCGGTAACGATCAATGCGGCGTACAGTTTGAATCGTGGCGCGCAACTCGGATCCCTCGAACCGGGGAAGATTGCGGATTTTGTGATTCACGATTGTAGTGACTATCGAGAGATTGCTTATTTCTTTGGTAGAGAACACGCGCGCGAGGTTTATGTTCGAGGCAAATCCGTATTCAAAAATAGCGGTTGACGCTCACTGTCAGGTGTCTTATCATCGCCGCAACACTGGAAAGGAGGTGATTCAAAAGTATATGAGTTTTTATCACAGTGAGGTGGCTGCGGCCTGACCTCTGAACCAGCTAAACCGTTAGGATTCTGGTTCAGTAGTCTCACTGCATAGTGCTCCTCCTTTCTGGAAGCTGCACACAGTTAGCCACAGGCCAATCCCAACAGTTCACCGGCCGTCCACGGCGAAAGTCGTGGACGGCTTTTACTTTGCGCACTAAGGTGTCGGCGACGGTGTGGGCGAAGGCGAAGGCGACGGGCTCGGTCGCTGTTGTTCTGATGGCGGAATGACTGACGGATTCGGCGAGTCAGGCGATGAGTGCAAGTGGATCGCTTTCCAGGCATTGCCCACACGCCTGAACACGAGTGTCATTCGCCCGGAAGCCGTCTCGGGAGTGCCCTTGTAGTTTTGAGATTGGGTCCACTGGCAGGTAACAAGCGCGCCGGTTTGTCCCAGCATCGTTACCGAAACATCACGCACGTCCAGCTTCACGTCCTTGATTTCCGGATACGAGCTCTCGCGATTCTTGCGGACCTGTTCCCACCCTTTAGTGACTGAGCCATTGTAGTTGAACAGGTTGAGTCGCGGATTGTTCCAATAGACGCTCGTGACCTCATCGACATTCGCGTGCCTGATGCCGTCGAGAAGTGTGTTGAATGCGGCGACCACGCCTTCGGAACCGGGCGCCTGGGCTTCTGATGTTTTTGTGGTTCTGGGTCGCTGCGGAGTTGTCGTTGAAGAGTTTGTATTTTGAGCGACAGCGATTCCGCACGTTAAAACAAGCAACACGAATACTTTTAGCATCAATAAACTCCAATCGATGTTAGCCCGCGGATGACACGGATTAGGGACGGGTTTACCAGGGTATGCCGCTACGTAATCTTTGGACGGATGCGTCGCGGCCGAACACGTCGAAGATCTCGAACATTGATGGCCCAACGGCCTGGCCCGTGAGCATCGTGCGCGCGCCGTTTATCAGCAACCCCGCTTTCACTCCGGTCTCGTCCGCGAAAGCGCGCAGCGCTGCTTCTGAAGTTTCTACGTTGAAAGGCTCGACAGTTTCGAGTTTGTCCGCAAGACCGTTTAGCAACTCGCGCAAGCGCGGCTCCTTGCGCAGGTTCTTGTTTACTGCCGCTTCATCAAAGTCAAAGTCGTCTGAAAAGTAAGCGCGGCCCTGCGATGAAAAATCTTTCAAAGTGAAATAGCGCTGGCGAATCAGATCGACAGTCTTTCGAAGCCACTCGCTCGCGTCGTCATCATACTCCTCGCGCCAAAGTTTATTTGCACGTAGCTCCGCTTTCACCATCGGCAGTAGCTGGTCGAGCGGCATCGTGCGGATGTATTCCGCGTTCATCCAGAGCGCCTTGTCGTCGGTCCAGCGGCGCGGATCATTCTCGTGGAAGTTGAAGATCGAGTTTGCGCGGTTGATGCCTTCGAGGGAAAAGTATTCGACCAGCTCCTCCTTGCTGAGAACTTCCTTGCCTTCCGGTGGCGACCAGCCGAGGAGCGCGAGAAAGTTGCGAAAGGCAGCGGGCACAAAACCCCGATCGCGATAAGTCGTGAGCGAAACGACTTCGCCGTGCTTGCGTTTAGACAGCTTGCCTTTGTTCGGCGCCAGTATCAGCGGAAGGTGCGCAAACTGGGGCACGGGCGCGCCAAGCGCTTCGTACAGCAATATCTGCTTGTGTGTGTTGGTGAGGTGGTCCTGGCCGCGAATGACGTGCGTGATGCCCATCGAGATGTCGTCGATCACGACTGATAAGTTGTAGAGCGGATGACCATCAGAACGAAGCAGCACGAGGTCCTCGATCTCCGCATGACTGCGCTCCTGGGTGCCGTACACGATGTCAGCAAACCGCGTCTGACCTTCGCGCGTCACTTTCAAACGGACGGCGAACGGCTCGCCTGCGGCGGCACGTCGATCTGATTCTTCCTTCGGTAGATCGCGAAAGGGATTGCTGCGTTGGTCCACATTTTCGCGCGCGCGTTCCGCGACGTCTTCTTTAACGGTCTTATCCTCGCGCTGTTCTTTCGGCGTGAAATCGCGATACGCCTTGCCTTCTGCGAGCAGGCGGTTTGCTGCGTCGCGGTGTCGAGGCGCGTTTGCAGACTGGAAGACCATCTCTTCGTCGAAATCCAGTCCGAGCCATTCGAGTCCCTCGATGATGGAGCGGGTTGATTCTTCAGTCGAGCGCTGGAGGTCGGTGTCTTCGATGCGCAGCAGAAACTTGCCACCGGTTTTTCGTGCGTAGAGCCAGTTGAAGAGAGCGGAGCGGGCGGCGCCGATGTGCAGGTAGCCGGTTGGCGATGGTGCGAAGCGAACGCGAACGGACATGAGTCTCAAAACTTACAAGCCACAAAAAAGCACAAAACGCACAAAAGATCTGGCTGATATCGTTTGTGCTTTCTGTGCTTCTTTGTGGCTTAGATTCTGGCGGAGATGACAGGATTCGAACCTGTGAAGGGCTTTTGACCCTTAACGGTTTAGCAAACCGCCGCCTTCAGCCACTCGGCCACATCTCCGTGCCGCAAACAGGCGAGACCCATTCTAGTCGCGAGTCGCGGATTGTCAAGGCGAGTACACTACCGCAAACACGCGAAGAAAACCATTGACTTGGCGACGCGGACAGAGTACTTTATATCGCCAAGTGGGTCGAAGCAATGCCACTGATTGGAGTACAATGCGGCCACGATGACGCTTCTTGAGAGTATCAACTCACCAGCAGACCTGCGCGCTCTTCCACCCGAACAACTTCGAACCGTCGCGGACGAGATTCGCACATATATTCTCGAAACGATGTCGCGAGTTGGAGGCCATACCGGCGCTTCACTCGGAGCCGTCGAACTCGCCGTGGCGCTGCACTACGCGTTCGACACGCCACGCGATCGACTCGTGTGGGACGTCGGCCACCAGGCTTACGCACACAAAATTCTGACCGGCCGGCGCGACTTGCTCCCGACGATCAAGCAGTATGGCGGCATCAGCGGCTTTCTTCGCCGCGACGAATCTGAGTACGACACGTTCGGCGCCGGACATGCTTCGACGTCTCTGTCCGCGGCGCTGGGAATGGCTATCGCGCGTGATCGCAAGGGTGAGGATCATCATGTCGTCGCGTTGATTGGCGATGCGTCGCTCGCAGGCGGCATGGCGATGGAAGCCATCAATCAGGCTGGTCATTTGAAGAGCCGTTTGATAGTCGTACTAAACGACAACGAGATGTCGATCGCGCCCGCGGTCGGCGCGTTGACCGGCTATCTCAACCGCATTCGCGGCGCGCACGGTTACCACCGGTTCAAAGACGAAGTTGAAGAGAAGTTGCGCGCGATCCCATCGGTCGGAGAGAGACTTCATCACGCTGCGAAGACGGTGAAGGACGCGATCGCAGCCGCGGTGTTGCCGGGCGCGCTCGTCAACGAGCTTGGCTTCAAGTACATCGGGTACGTCGACGGCCACAACCCGCGAGCGCTCGTCGCTGCGCTTGAAGAAGCCAAACAGGTCAAGGACAGTCCGGTAATCGTCCACGCGCTGACGATTAAGGGAAAAGGTTTTCCGGAGACTGAGCCTGATTACTATCGCTGGCACGCAACCGGCCCGTTCGATCTTCAAACCGGGAAACCGCACAAGACCTCATCTAAGATTCCAACCTATACGTCTGTGTTTGGCGAGACGCTTGCCGAGCTGATGGAAAAGGATCCGAAGGTTGTGGCGTTGACCGCCGCGATGCCTGACGGCACCGGAGTTTGCACCACACTCGAGAGATTTCCCGATCGTGCTTTCGACGTCGGCATTGCCGAGCAACATTGCGTCACGTTTGCCGCGGGCATGTCGTGTGAAGGACTGAAGCCAGTCTGTGCGATCTATTCGACCTTCCTGCAACGCGGTTTCGACCAGGTGATACACGACGTCTGCATCCAGGATTTGAATGTGAAGTTTTGCCTCGACCGTGGCGGTGTCGCCGGCGGCGACGGGCAAACACATCACGGTTTGCTCGATATCGCGTACCTTCGTCCGATCCCGAACATCGTTGTGATGGCGCCGAAAGACGAAGGCGAGATGCGCGACATGTT
>DAIOGT010000018.1:11224-39375 GCA_036745095.1 Pyrinomonadaceae bacterium | reverse complement strand
GAATGACGCTTGACCCCGCGTTGAAAGTTCCCACCAGATCTCCCGTGGCTGGATTAATCACCTGACCACTGGCTCCATACAACAGATTGTTGGCGAGGATCATTGAGAAACCGGGGGTGAAACGCGCGGTGCCGGTCACGGTGACGCCCGTGCTATCAACGCTCATCGTAGTAAGGCCGTCAAAGCTATTTCCGTAGAGCGTTGACGGAGAGGCAAAAGCGAGAAAAGCACTTCCCGAACTGTGCTCGGGGCCTGTCTTCGTGCGCCGCACGCCGTTATCAAAGATCGCAACACCGGCCTCGGACGGCGAAACACCGCGGAGTTGTCGAGCAACCGCCACGACCGAAGAATTACCCGGAGAAACCACGATGTCGCTAAATGAATATGGACCACTGAAGCTATCGCGTCCCACAGAGAACTGCGCTCCGGCCGTGTGCGAAAGGATGTTGTAGCTTCGGAGTGCCGCCGCGCCATTTAAACCGACGTAGAGTGTTTGATTGTCATCAGCGAGGGCGAGGTGCGTTGGCTCACTTCCCACAAACACCTGGTTTGGGACTGTCGCCATGACGGGATCGATCTCTGCAACACTGTTGCCGGTGCTGCCTTCGCTGCTCGGAACACTTGCATACAATCTTTGCGTTGTCTGGTTGTAGACAAGATCGTTAGCGCCCAACGTCATTGTTCTAACGAACGCAGGTGTTGACGGCGAAGGTGATGGAGTCGGAGTTGGAGAGGGTATCGGAGTTGGCGTCGGTATCGGCTCTGCTGACGGAATCAGCGATGTCTGAATGATGAATAACTGGTTGCCGGTCGTGCGAAAGGCAAGTCCATTCGGGCCCCAGCGAAGCAGCGACGTCGGCGTTCCGTTAACACCGGTTATGTTTACTGAGCCGAGCGAGAGAAATGTATTGATGTCGAATACCCGGAGCGTCAAGCTGTTACTGGTTGGCCCGGAAGTCAAATAATACGCCCGCCCGGCTGAAGTCTCCGGAACGAAGGCTTGCGAAGTGGTGCCGAAGAAGGTGCCCAGCAACGTACTGGAGTCGGGGTTGATAACCTGGCCCAACGAAGTGAAAATCAGTCCACCACTGAACTTGATGCGAGTGCCTGCGCCGAGCGAGACGGTCGAACTGACTGACGCTCCAGCGCCGTCGATCGCGACTGTGGAAAGGCCGTTGAACGAGGTCGAATACAGTTTTGTAGCAGTAGCGGAAAAGGCGATGAAGTCGGCACTGTTTGATGCAACATTCGTACGACGAACGCCATTGTCGTATACCGCAACTCCTGCCTGTTGTGATCTGGCAACGGCGATCACATTTGGGTTGCCAGGGGCCACGGCCAGGTCAGCCACACCCAAACGACTGAAGAAGAATGGCTCCTGGCCCACCGAAAACTGGATGCCGGGCGTGTTTGTCACAGTATCGAAACGACGAATTCCAAAGGCGCCATCAAGTGAAACGTACAGACTGTTACCATCGTCCGCCATTGCGAACTTGTTTGGCTCGCTGCCGACGAACGTGGAACTCGTGACGACGCCCGTAGTCGGATCAATTGCCTGAATGCTGTTTCCGCTGCTTCCGACACTGCTCGGGACGCTTGCGTAGATTTTTCCTGTGGAAGCGCTGTAGACCAGGTCGTTCGTCGTGAGAGGTATTTGCCTGATGAAATCCGTTGGTCCCTGCGGAGCGTTGAGTGGCTCAACTACTGCTGCTCGAGTTCTGCTTGCGAGTAGGAACGGGTTGGCAATCAGGTTGACGATGCCGACGAGCAACACGAGCGCCAGTCGTCGCCTTTGATAACGGGCACGGGGGATATTTTTCATGAGGCTTTTAACTACACAGAACTCGAAAACAGTCGCTGCTTTCTTTGCAGAGGATAACGGGAACTCGGATTCTCGAGCCGTCCTGCGACCTCGGTATGGCTGGGATCAGAGCCTACCTCCACTTGCGTGTTGGGAGTGGGAGGCAGCAAGCAAAGCATACCAGATCCGATGATTCGATTTCTACGGGCAAAATGGTACTCTTGAGCCATGAAAACGCTTCCTCTCAGCTTGCTTTTCGTCATAGGCTTGGTTGCTTACCAACCAGGTTATCAAAACAACCAGATCAGGAAGGCCAATATAAAAAGGGTCACGAGCCTTGTCGGTATCACGATGAAACAGAAGTTCGTCAGTGATTACGACCAGCGAGGAAACCTAATTCGTAGAGTTGGATATGGCTCTGATGGTTCACCACTTTTGCAGGAGACCTACAAGTACGACGACAAAGACAACCTCGTTGAAGCTGTGATGGGCGGGCAGAAGCGCACCTACAGTTACAGGTACAACAACGCGGGACAGGTGTTGGAAGCGCGGCAGTTTTATGCAGAAGGAAAACTCAGGGAGCGCGCTGAGTTAAGACACGACGGGTCAGGAAACATGATCGAACAGTCAAGGTTCGGAGCGAACGGGAACCTGTTAGAGCGACAATTAAATACTTACCAGGTCCACAACGTCGTCAGTCAAACTCTGATTTATGGTCCAGACGGAAATCTGACCTCACGCATCACGTATGAATATGAAGGCGATCGACTCTCGCGAAAGTCGACCTACGGTGCAAACGGAAATCTTGTGCGCCGCAATGTCTACAAGCGCGACCAGAAGGGACTCGTGATCGAAGATTTGCAGACTAACGAAAAGGGCGAGCTAGTCGATCGAACGACGTCGGAATACGAATTCTATCCACAGCCGATCTCACTTCTTGAAGAGGTTCGCGAACGCCTGCCGAGCATCGGTCGGAGCACCTGACGACGTCTGGCGCTCAACTACGGTTCGCGGCAGGAACAACTCGCACGTGTTGCGTGTGTTTTTGTTGACGATGCGTGCGAGGATCGTTTTGCTGCATTCGAAACGAGCGCTTGGATCGAAATACGTGCATTGACGACAGGTGTGGAGGTCGGCTTTGCACTTCGGGCAGGAGCTTTCAAGCGTGATACTCGGCGGCGCCTTTACCCCGCAGGCGGTGCACTTCACCGCTTCGCCAAACGCCATCATTTTTGGCGAACGTGGCCCTTCACGATCGACAGGCTTCGACTGCGGCTTCGGTCCTTGCGACTGCGAACGCTGCGGCTCGCGATCGCTATCCATGTACCCACGGTGACGGTATTTTCGGTCACTCATTTTTTTGCGCTCCAGAGGAAGAGTTGAATGCGTCGCATCATACGTGAAATCGTGACAATGCGATAGCCGCAAAACAAATATCGATGGGTCGAAGCACTTCTTCAGACGACGATAGCCCAACGTGACGTGCAGGCGGCGACAGTGCTAGACGCCATGGTAAACCTGGTGGACGGAAATGAGCACCGCTTCCTCTGACAGCGCTTCCATTGTTGCTCGCTTTAATTGCCTTACATAGGCCGCCACGCTCGCTGCATTCGTTGATAGGGCCACAGGGGCATCCGAGTAAATTAAATTGACTCGGTCCCAGATGCGCTCCCCTCGCGCCGCGAGATAACAGCCCTCCAAACCTCTCAGCATGCTGCTGCCCCCAAAAGCATACGTGAATTCTGCTTCAAAGGAGATGAGTAAATTTTGGTACTCTGCGGAAGGAAGGTCCGGAATATAGACTTCAACTCTTAGTCGCTCGAGCAGTGGCAAGGAACCGCTCCTTTCGCTTGGGAAACTCTTTCATTCGCTTTAAAGCTTCATCAGACGAGATCTTCGCGCGGGGAGGCCGCTCAGTCTTAATTTTGTTTGAGGTTTTTTCTTTTTCCATGCGTCCATTTTACAGGCTAGTGCGAATTCGTCAACCGACGTCTTATCAAATAAAATCCGTATCGGAATGAACGTCGAAGTTAAAAAGATTCACCATTACCCGTGTGCCGCTTGTGGGGCGGATCTGGTTTTTGAGCCGCGCGATGGTTTTCTCACGTGTCCCTACTGTGGTCACAAGGAAGCGATTCCGGAAAGCACAGAGATCGTTGAGGAGCAGTCTTACGAGCAGCACCTGCAGATTCGCCCCGAGCAAATGGCGAAGCTTGCGGTCGACGCGCTCGAAGTGCAATGCCAGAGCTGTGGGGCCAAGTCGATCTTTACTCCGCCTCAGGTCGCAGGAAGATGCGAATTTTGTGGCGTGCAGATCGTGGCCCAACCAAAGTCTGCCGATCCCATTCTCACGCCCGGCGGCCTCCTGCCGTTTTGCATCACGCAGCCACAGGCCAGCTCAAATCTCAGGCAGTGGCTTTCATCGAGATGGTTTGCGCCAAATGATCTCAAACGTTTCGCGCAACCCGAAGCCATTCACGGTATCTATCTGCCGTTCTGGACCTACGACACAGACACGACTACCGACTACACAGGCCAGCGCGGCGAGTATTACTACGTCACTGAGACTTACTACGAACGCGACCAGCAGGGACGACAGGTCCCGCGCACGAGACAGGTGAGACATACACGCTGGTATTCCGCGTCGGGCACAGTCACGGGGTCGTTTGACGATGTTCTGATTCCCGCGACGATCTCGTTGCCACCTACTCGACTCGCGGAATTGGCGCCGTGGGATCTCGCCGAGTTGAGGTCATACGATCCGGCGTTTCTATCTGGATTCAAAGCACAGCGTTATCAGGTCGATCTCCAGCAGGGGTTTGAACTCATGAAGCAGGTCGTCGCTCCCGCAATCGAAAGCAGTGTGCACAATGACATCGGCGGCGACGAGCAAAGGATCGAAAGCCTTTCTACCACGTATTTGGATATCCGATTCAAGCACCTGCTGTTGCCCGTTTACGCGGGCGCCTATCGCTACAATGGAAAGTTGTTTCAGATCCTGTTAAATGGACGAACCGGCGAGATACAGGGCGAGCGGCCGTACAGTTTCTGGAAGATCGCGCTGTTAGTGGTAACGGCGCTAATCGTCGTGCTGATGATCTTGCTGGTGTTTGGTGACCGTTAGCTTTTGGCCGAGACTACTCGTCGTTAAATTGGCGCAGCTCGTCACGAATAATCCGGTAGCATTCACATGAGCTGGCTTCGAGAAGCGATCGATCGAGAACGGCGATCTTGCCGCGACTGTAACGAATGGCCCCACCTCTTTGCAGCGCTCCGGCTGCGACAGTCACGCCGGTTCGCGGGACCCCGAGTGCATGTGAAATAACCTGCTGCGTGAGGTTAAGAGTATGTGCGTTAGTATGATCGTGAACTGTGAGTAACCACCGACTGAGTGTTTGTTCGAGAGTGTGAAAACGATTGCAGATCGACCTCTGTGATATCTGCGCGATCATCAAGTTGATATATTGCAGCACGAATTCATGTAAGGTATTTCCTTTCTCAAACTCTTCTTGAAATACATTCGCCTTGATCCTGACGGCTTCGGTTGTAAAGCGTACCGTAACTTCGTACGGGATCACGCGGTTTTTTAAGATGACCGGAAGGCCCACGACACCTTCGTTCCCGACCATTGCGACTTCCATCGTGGAACCATTTTCAGTGGTGGAGAGTAAAGACAGTAAGCCGTTCTCGGGCAGGTAGACATACTGGATATCGTCTCCGCTGAGATAAACGATTCTGTCCTTATCGAGCAGAACGCTCTCGAGATGCGGGACCATCCGTGCAAACTCTTCCTCAGGAAGAGCGCGCAGAATTCTGTTCCGTACGGCAAGCTGCTTTGATACCTGCAAACAACCGACTCCTTAGCACACTATGGGAGTCCTTTGTCTGGGCCGCGTTGCTGGGCGCTTTTACCAACTGGGTGGTAGTTTGACGAGCGTGAGAGGTCGATGCAGTATGAGGCGTCCGCGACACTGTGTCAACACATGCTTGCACGATCGATCCGAATCCTGAACAATACCAGATCTGAATCGCACAAATATTAAACATGTAAGTGAAAGGACTTTTATGCCAACACGAACTGCAGAAGCTAAATGGGAAGGAAATCTGGCCGAGGGTCGAGGGAATTTAAAGGTTGGAAGCGGTGCCTTTGAAGGTCCTTATTCATTCAAATCTCGATTTGAAGAAGGCGAATCTGCGACGAACCCAGAGGAGTTGCTTGGTGCAGCACACGCAGGTTGTTTCACGATGGCGCTCACCGCGCAGCTTTCACGCGCGCGCATAACGCCGAAACGCATCCAAACCAAAGCCAGTGTCAAACTCGAAAAGATCGGCGAAGCATTCTCGATCACACAAATCGATCTCGAAACCGAAGCTGAGATTCCTGATATCGACGACGCAACGTTTCAGCAATACGCGCAAGGCGCCAAAGAAAACTGTCCTTTATCGAAAGCACTCGCGAGCGTGCCGATCAATTTGACGGCGAAGTTAACGACTGCTTGAACGTCATGAATAACTCGGTTCATTATCGCAACTGCAATCTCTGCGAGGCGATCTGTGGCATCGAGATCACAGTTGCAGGCGAGCAACGCCTGAACATCCGCGGCGACAAAGACGATCCGTTCAGCCGTGGCTACATCTGCCCAAAGGCTGTCGCCCTCCAGGATATTCACTACGACAAAGATCGTCTCAAACATCCCGTGCGCCGCACCCCCAGCGGCTGGGAACGGATCACTTGGGACGAAGCCTTCGCCGAGGTGACGCGAAACCTCAAGCGCGTTCGCGCTCAGCACGGCAGGAACTCAATCGCTACCTACCTCGGGAATCCGACTGTTCACAACTCCGGCGCACTTCTATTCGCCCCCGGTTTCATACGAAGCCTCCGCACGCGAAATCGGTTTTCCGCGACTTCGGTGGACCAACTGGCCCATCACCTGTCAGCGCTGCTGATGTTTGGGCACCAACTTTTAATACCTGTTCCGGATGTCGATCGGACTAAATTTTTTCTGATCCTCGGCGCAAATCCGGCGGTGTCGAATGGAAGCCTGATGACTGCGCCCGGTATGTCTCGCCGGTTACAGGAGATTCGCGAGGGCGGCGGGAAGGTCGTACTCATCGATCCGCGTCACAACGAAACCGCACGCTTCGCGGACCGGCATTTATTTATCCGTCCGGGTACTGACGTGCTCCTGCTGCTCGCACTCTTGCACGTCGTTTTCGACGAAGGGCTGACGCACTTGGACCAGCTGGCCTCGTTCACGAAAGGTTTGGAGACAGTTGCGACGCTCGTGGCCGGGTTTCCGCCGGAACGGGTCGCCTCCATTACAGGAATTGGATCAAATGAGATCCGCCTGCTGGCGCGAGAATTTGCTTCAGCGGAATCGGCTGTTTGCTACGGCAGGATCGGATTGAGCACTCAGGAGTTTGGCGGCGTTTGCCAGTGGTTGATCAACGTAATGAACATCGTTACGGGAAACCTGGACCGACCGGGCGGTGCGATGTTTACGTTGCCGGCCTTTGATCCAGTGACTGCGCCGGAGGCGATAGCGCCGAGAGGGAGTTTTGCGCGCTGGCACAGCCGCGTGCGAAACCTGCCTGAGTTTGCGGGTGAGTTGCCGGTCGCCGCACTTTCCGAAGAGATACTGACCGAAGGTGAAGGCCAGGTTAAGGCCCTGGTGACACTCGCCGGAAACCCTGTGCTCTCGACACCGAACGGTCGCGAACTCGACCGAGCGCTTGAAAGCCTCGACTTCATGGCCTCAATCGATTGCTACATCAACGAAACAACCAGGCACGCGCATATCATCCTGCCGCCGACGTCGCCGCTCGAGCGTGGCCACTACGATATCGCGTTTCACCTCCTTGCCGTTCGCAACACGACGAAGTTTTCACCGCCGTTATTTCAGCCGGCTCGCGAGTCGCGACACGATTGGGAGATTCTGCTGGAACTCGAAACACTGATGAAGCGGGATGGAATCGTCGACCGGGCGAAGCGCACGATCATGAAACGATTCGTCACGCCAGAGAGGATTCTGGATGTGGGCTTGCGCTTTGGACCATACGGCGCGCGTTTCAATCCTTTTTCGAAAGGCCTGACGTTACGAAAGGTGCGGAAGGCTGTACACGGAATTGATCTTGGCCCACTGGCGCCATGCTTGCCGGGCCGGCTGCGTACGCCTGACAAACAGATCGACTTGGCGCCTGAGGTACTCGTCAAGGACATCGAACGTGTGAAGAATCGATTGCTCGATGAAGTTGCGCCCGCTGCTAATGGTCATCTCCTGTTGATTGGACGACGACAACTGCGAAGCAACAATTCGTGGATGCACAACAGCGAGAGATTAGTTAAGGGCAATCCGGCAAAGCCCGCGTGCACGGTTCTTATGCATCCGACGGATGCTGCTAACCGCGATCTGTTGGATGGTCAGAAAGTCGTCGTGAGCTCGAGCGTCGGATCGATAGTGTTGCCGGTTGAGTTCTCGGAAGAGATCATGCCGGGAGTTGTGAGTATTCCTCATGGCTGGGGACACGACCGCGCGGGTAATCAACAAACGGTCGCTCAACAACACGCGGGCGCCAGCATTAACGACCTCACCGATCAGCAAGCTGTCGATGCCCTCTGCGGAACAGCAGCCTTCAACGGGACCGCGGTCACCGTTTCGTCCGCCCTCTCCGGTGAGAATTAGCGCTAGCTTCACGGTTTATTACCACGACTAAGCCACAGTAAAGCGGCGCCAAAAAACATGCATGAAAGCGGATCCGCGACCGTCCACCACCAGGGCATGCCCGACGTGTAGTCAATCAGTAAGAACACTGGTCCAGCTACTAAAAACGAGATGCCATTCAGTATTATGAGCGGGCGAAATCGCACTACATTCGAGGCCAGAACCCACAATGAAATTCCGTGCACGCCATAAGTGTAGGACGCCTGCCGGATCAGAAACATAAGGACGGCCGCGCTCGGCATTTCACCTAAGCCCAGCCACGCGTGCGACGTCTCCATCCAGGAGCGCGGCATCACAACGGCGATAAAAGCGAGTATTTCAACCGCGCCTGCGAGCCGCAACAACGAGGCTTGAAGTCCTAAGCGATTCATGATCAGTTTTTACTGGATTACCGTAAGGTTATGCACGCTTATGGCAGCTACTTCGGTGAAATCTCGCGACGCAGGTAGAAGAGCAAGTCAGTCGCGGGCGGATCGAGGCCGAGTTGACGAATCATTCCGACGATCTGGCCACGATGCAACGTCGCGTGATTGACCACGTGCTGCATTTGATTGATCAGCGGCATCGAGCTCGGATCGCCGCTCAGCAACTTGAATGGAAGATCAGCAGCAAGCGTCGACTCGTCCAACTGAGAAACAAACTGCGTGCGTTGGTTGACGAGCTCAGTCCAATGTTCTTTCAACCTCACGACACCTGCGCACGATTCAATGGACCAGCGTGACCATGCCTCTGTTTTCGAAGGAGAGCGACCATGCCAGCGTTCCAGCCAGATCCATTCAGCCCCCGCCATGTGCACGAGGGTTCCAAAGATTGACTTGTGACTTATGCCGACGTCGCGATGCAGGTTTTCGTCAGGCAGGTTCGCTGCTGCATCCAGCGCGAGATCGTTGGCCCACTCAGTATAGGTAAAAAGTTGTTTGATATCGGAGAGATTCATCGGCCGAGATTCTTTCCGAAGTTGAAGCGAGCGTCAAGTTATAGTTCAACTACTAACGCCAGTTCTTGACCCGGTTCCACTCGGTTTGCAGGTTCCACTTCAAACCTCTGCACAAGAGAATCGGACGGTTCTCGTAGCGGTATGCGTAGGGATTGTTGAGGGTGGCGGCGACTGTGACCGACTCGAATTGCTCACGCGCCTCGTGTTCGAGACCGCCCAGCAGGATCACAATGTCGCCAGTATAGTGACGCGGTCCCCAGAGAAAGTAATTCTGATGGCCGCTGATCGCCTTCGGCAATCCATACTGTGGCCCAAAGAAATCGATCGCCGCCGCCTGGCCGTAGTTGCTACCGAAGATTGCAGTGCGTTGTTGCTCCTCGGGTGTGAGTGAATGATAAACGCGCGCGACCGTCGCGACCATTCCGGGCCACGGAAATTCATCAGCGTAATACTGCGGCAACGTCTCTCCAACAAAGCTCTGCTCAGTTTTTGGCACTTCAAAGGGTAGGTGCGACTGATACCGCACAAACGTTTCGATCGGCAGCACAGGCAGGACGAGCGGCAGCAACGGCAACACACCAAGCAGCAACCAGATAAAACAAGCCGGCTTCAGAAGCATCTGCAACTTCGGACGTGCAGCGAGCCTGAACAGTAATCGTTCGGCAGCCGCTGCACCGGCCGCAAACAACATGACGTAGGCCGGCGCTGCGTAGTAATCCTTTCCATGCGTGATCATGAAAAACAAAATCGTGATCACGAATGCCCAGCCCAAACTGCGATAGCTCTTCGCGTCGCGCGAGAAGAAATAGAACAACAGCCCGCCAAACCAAAAAGGAAAACTCGCCGGGTTCATCATCAGGATCTGTTGCAACAGATACTTGCCGGGCGGAAGAACCACGTCCTTTCCAGTCGCGCGCACATTTCTCATCAGCTCGAGAAAGGGCCAGTCGTGCTGAATGTTCCAAATGAGATTTGGGAGGAAGATCAAAAATGCGATTGCGCCTCCGGCAAGGATCCAGCGCGTAAACAAAATGCTGCGCTGCCGCGTCAGAAGAACGCCGCCGATTAAGGCCGAAGCAAAGATGATCAGTGAATACTTGTTTAGAAGACCAACACCTGCAACCGCACCAAACGCGAGCCAAAGTTTTGTATTGCCGGTTTTGACGAGGCGCAGAACGACGTACGCCAGGCCGCCCCAGACCAACGGCTCAAAAGTATTCATGGCAAACTGGTGATCGATCACCCACCACACACCTGGCGTCGCTGCAAGGACTGAGGCCAACACGATTCCAAATCGCCGCGCACCAAGCTCACGCGCAAACGCAGCCGTCAGGATAATTCGCGACGCTCCGGCAAGCGCCGGCCAGAGCAACAATGCCGGAAGCGAAGTGCCGGATGTGTGTCGCACGAGCCAGCCAAGCACGGCGATCAGCGGTGGCTGATCCACATAACCGAACGCGAGATGCTCTGAACACGCGAGGTAATACAAAGCATCGCGAAAATAGCCGTAGCGAGTTGATGTAGCGAGGTGCAACGTCAAATAAACGAGGGCGATCACGTACACCCACGGCCACAGCGACGGACGAGTTGAAGTATTCGAGTTATGGGTCATTAAGTTCACATTCGCGCGCAGGCGGGTTCGCCGGAAAACAACATTTGACGATTTTCAAGATTATTCTGTAAATTCACGAAATTCTTGTTTTAGAATTTGTCCACTCTTAGGAGGGCCCTCATGGACAACGATTCTCCGCCTCCCATGGCTCAACCATTCGACGAGATTGCTCTGGCGCTTTCAGGTGGTGGCTATCGGGCAGCGGCTTTTCACCTTGGCACGCTCGACATGCTTCATCGCTTGAACCTGCTCAAGTCGGTGCGCGTGTTGTCGACAGTATCAGGCGGCACACTGACCGGCCTGAAGTACGCCTTGAGTGCCGCGGAAAATGTTCCGTTCGAAAAGTTCTATCAGGAGTTCTATCGTTTTCTCGATAACACCAACGTTATCAGTCAGGGCTTGACCGGACTGCACCCGCCGGCGCGTTCGCCATTTCATGGTCAGATGCCGAGCCTTATCAGGAGCGCTGCCGAAGTTTACGCGTCGCCCGAGATGCTGGGAAACAAAACCTTCGAAATCATCATTAAGGATACGGCGTCACATCTGCGTGACGCTTCGTTCAACGCAACCGAGTTTCGCACGGCAAACTACTTCAGGTTTCAAAAGAGCGCCAGTCCGAACGCGGTTATCGGCAATCAAAACGTGCAAGTGAGAAAAGACGTGGCCGAGATGATTCGACTCGCTGATATTGCCGCAGCCTCTTCGTGCTTCCCTTCCGCGTTCGAGCCATTTCGCTTCCCTGACGACTTTCTCTGGCCCAGAAGTATAGAGGAAGTCCGCGACATGCTGGGCCCAAGGTTTACACAGTGTGTGCCGTTGATGGATGGAGGTATCTACGACAACCAGGGCGTGGATAGTGTGTTGCGCGCGTATGATCGCGGCAACAATCAGATCGGGCTGCTGATCATTTCCGATACGACTCAACGCGAGCCGTCGCATCTGGAGTTTCGCCCGCAACCTTCGCGCGGATGGGTGACCATCAACACGCTCTACAAACTCTCCTGGATTGTCTTCGTCATTTCCGTTGTGACCGCGATAGTGCTGATTGTCGCTGCCACCCGGTCGATCCTCTCTGACAGTTTTCGAGTTGTGGACGTTTTTCTGTTCTTCGTGCCGATAATTCTCTCCACTGTTCTCGCCGGTTTTTTGTGGTGGATCCGAAGTCAATACAGGGAAGGACAGCAACGCGTAGCCGAACTTACAACTATCGAGCTTTGGCCGTTTTTGAAACGCCTAACCGTGCCTGAGCTGATCGATCTCATCAGCGGGCGCGCGAAGTCGCTCACGGCCCTCGCGTCCTCGGTGTTTCTGAAACGCGTGCGAGCAATGGTCTACAAAGACATCAATGTCCATCCGAGTTATCTGAACCGGCAGTTTGCAAATCTCATCTACGATTTAGACGACATTGGCAAGTTTCGGGATGAAACCGTCGCGGCGCTGCGGCCCGAACAGTTTCGTAGTCTCGCGCGGCGTGCCGAAGATGTGCCGACGTCGCTTTGGAGTAAAGACGATCAGCTTAGAGATCTCGTTGCGTGTGGCCAGGTGACGACGTGCTTCAATCTCCTGCGCTACATCCTTGAAAAGAGAGCTACAGAACTACACACGAGCGGCTCGCGTGAAGAGGAAGTCTTCAAAAACGCGACCGCTCACTGGGAAACACTCAAACAAAATCAATATGCGTACTTGCGTTAATTCAAAACTATGATTCACGTCAAACGCTCACCCGCGCCCTCCATTTTCCAAAGCCCGGAATGGCAACACGCACAGGACGACGTCACGAGGTTTTTTAAAAAGAGACCTGAGGAACGAAGCCAGCACCACTTTGTGTTCAAGTTTCATAAACACCCCCTTGTTCGCAAAGCCCTCGAAGAGCTTTTTCAGGGGAAATGCGCCTTTTGCGAATCAAGCTACGCGTCAGTCGCGGTGATGGCCGTCGAGAACTTTCGTCCCAAAGGTGGCGCGATGGGAATGGACGGAAAACTCGATCGCGATCACTACTGGTGGTTAGCGTACGAGTGGTTCAATCTCTATCCCGCCTGCCCGGACTGTAACCGGTCTAAAGGGTCGAGGTTTCCCGTCGAAGGTAAACGCGCGCCGATCGGTGCTACTGAAGATGAAATTCGCAAAGAGCACGCGCTCTTACTCGATCCGTGTGTAGACCATCCGGAATGCGAGCTGACGTTCAATGAGGAAGGCCTCGTCGCAAGCCATACCGACCGCGGTCGCAAGACCATTGATACCTACAATCTTAACCGTCGCACGCTCGTGGTCCGCCGAAGAAGTCATGTCATCGCATTGCGAGAGCAGTGGCAACGTGTGACCTCTGCATTGAAGAAACGAAAACCGAAAGAGTTAGACCGTGAATTAACATTGCTGAAGAGCCTGCTCGCGCCTAAGTTCGAATTCATCGCGATGTCGAGGTCGTGTTTGCAGCAGTGGGCCGTTGAGTTCTGCAATGTCCACCCCGAGTTCACCGCCAGCCTGGATTCATTGCTAACACTCCAAACCGCTTTTACCCCCGAAGCCGACGCAGGCACCCGCCGGAGTAAGTTGGAGCCGATGCTCAAAAAGCGGAAGGCTAAGGGCAAAACACAGGCCAGCACGGACGTAAAGTCGCAAGTCACACAAACGGTTAAGGATTTTCAGGTACACGAAGCCGCGCAATCGAGTTACTCGCTCGCTAATAAATCGGAACGTGAAAAGTTCTTTGCGTCCACACGCGTTATTGAATCGATCGAGATCAAAAACTTCAAAATAATCAAGCAGCTCCGGCTGACTTTCACTCCTACTACAGACGCGGGCTCGTGGCTCCTGATACTCGGTGAGAACGGAACGGGAAAGAGCTCGGTGCTGAGCGCTGTTGCACTCGCACTCATGGGAGAGAAAGAGCGTCATCGACTCGGACTGAATGATGGCAGCCAGCTCGCAACCTATCCCAGAAAAAAAGGCCACCTCGTCGAAGGTTTCGTCGAAGTGCGGCTCAGCGGTGGCGGCGATCCGGTGCGCATCGACTTTCGCAGCGATTCGAGCAAGATCATCAGCAACGCTCCCGATCCAAAGGTGTTGCTCCTCGGTTACAGCGCGACGCGATTGTTGCCGCACAAGCACTCTCATACAACGCGAGGATCTAGATATTCGAAAACCGACAATTTGTTCAATCCTTCTTTAGCGCTGACTAAATCGGCGCAGTGGCTCCATTCACTGAACACGAAAACTTTCGACGACGTCTGCGCGTCGTTGAAACGCATCATGATGCTGGACGAACATGATTACTTCATTAAAACTGAGGACGGACGCATCATGGTAAATGCCTTTGGCGGCGCGATGGTCTACCTGGAAGATCTCAGCGCCGGCTATCAGTCCGTTGTCGCACTCGCAACCGACATCATGAGTGTGCTGCTGAACGTGTGGGAGAGTGTGCGCGTTGCCGAAGGAATCGTGCTCATAGACGAGATCGATGCGCATCTGCATCCACGTTGGAAGATGCAGATTGTCGAGCGGCTACGTGAGACATTTCCGCGCTTACAATTTCTCGTTACGAGCCATGAGCCACTCAGCCTGCGCGGCCTGAACCAGCAGGAAGTGGCTGTCATGCTGCGCAGCAGGCACGGTCGCGTGACGACAATCACTGAAAATCTACCAAATCCGAAAGCACTGCGAGTCGACCAGCTCCTCACGTCCGAGTTCTTTGGGTTGAGCTGCACGCTCTCACCGGACCTCGAGATGGACTTCAACGAGTACTACTCGCTGCTTGCCAAACCGCGTCGAACGAACAGACAGGGAAGACGAGTGACTGAGTTGAAAACAAAACTGGACGGACTTCGGCTGATGGGCGACACGCCCAGAGAGCGCATGATGTATGAAGTGATTGATAAGTTCCTCGCGCTCAAGGCGGAGCGCCCGTCTGACATCGATAAGCTTGAAACAAAGACGCGCAAGAAATTACTGAGGTTGTGGGAGAAGTTGTCATGATTAAACTGAAAAGATCACGTGGTCCAAGCCAACTTCTTCTTCCGGCGGAGGAAGTTAATCTGGAACGTAGTGAGGCGCTCAGGTATTACCAGGCGTTGGCTGATGCCAAGGAAGAATTCAAGTTCAGGGTCTACCGCCAGCCTTACGTCAAAGATGAGATCGAACGCATTTTTTCCAAGAAGTGTGCTTACTGCGAAAGTCGGTATGTCGTTACACAGCCTGTAGATGTGGAACATTTCCGCCCAAAAGCGGCTGTAAAGGTGGGCAGGCAGAAAAGGCTCGGCTATTACTGGCTGGCCAGCGACTGGTCCAACCTGCTGCCTTCGTGCATTCGTTGCAATCGATCGAACACCTACCTAATGCCAAACAACAAGAAAGTCACGATGGGAAAGGCGAATCTTTTCCCACTCGAAGATGAAAGTAAGCGTGCATCGAATCCAGGTGAGGAACGCAACGAGAAGCCGCTTTTACTCAATCCCTGTCACGACGACCCGTCGAAACATCTTAAGTTCACTGAAAGCGGAGTTGTGACACCAGTCGTAAACAGGCGTGGAGACCCGAGCGCTAAAGGCGAAAAGTCAATCCACATCTATGGTCTGTGCCGTCCTGAGCTGGTCGAGGAACGCGCTAAACATGCGAAGTCGATTCTCGCGCAGATTGAGCGCGTGAAAGAGGCACTTGCAAACAGTCAGAAGTATCCGCAGGACCAGAACTTCGAGCAAGTTTTTGATAGAGAGTTGGCTGTGTTGGAAGACTTTCTAAAACCAAACCAGCAATACGTCGCGTTGGCCCGACAACTTACCAAGAACTTTTTAAACTCACTCGAGAGGCAACGTTAAGACTTCATTGAAGACGGATTTTTTGTGTAGTATAGACCACGTCCGAAGACGGTAAGGTCAATGCGCAAAGATATTGCCAACCGAAAATCCTCGCGCTAACCTCGCCTCTTACGAAGATGAGCTAAAGACCTCGCCTAAGCTGATGCCGGCGATACTCATATACGTGTGACATTTTGTGGGCAGGACCTAAGAGGTGAGAGCGGCAGAACGATTTGCGAAGCCGAACTGCCGCTCTCGGCCGGAACGCACAGGCAACACCCACAATTTGCCTCCGGGCATGCGCTCCGATGTTTATCTCAAAATGAAAAGGAGCAAGTGTTGAATAAGGCGCGAGGACAAACCGGATAGTGAGTTGCGCCCGATCAATTCGGGCGTCTCGGTTGTCCTCTAGATCGGCGCGCAGTGTAAGTGAAAATACACATAAATACAAGAGCGCATCTTCGTCAGGAGTCGTGGCCTGATGGGACGCTCGCGCCGAAACAAGCCGGTGAAGTTGAGCCATAAGCTATTGGCGATCAGGAAAAGTCTGAGGATGAGTCAGACGGAGATGGCCCGCGCGCTCGAACTGAAGGTGCATTATTCGGCAGTTTCGAATTATGAACTCGGCACACGTGAACCGGACTTGATAATTGTGCTCCGTTATGCGCGACTCGCAGGCGTGCCGATGGAAATTCTCGTCGATGACGGATTGAATTTGCCTGAGAAATAGGAGAAAGATTAGCCGTGTAGGGGCGAAATGGGACACGTGCTGCGATAGGTTTTATTTTAAAAGCTGCTCAGATTTCACCGCACCTTCCCTCGACCTTCCACACGCCAAACCTCCTCAACCCGCTCGCCTCGCACACCATAAATTTCGTCATGCATGTTAACCGTCGTGCAAACGTGATTAGGTATGACGCTGAGTCGATCTCCAACTCGATAGCGGCGTTCTGAACGCTGAATATTCACGTGGCCGTGCTCTTCTGAAAACCGCTCAATCTCCGCCGCTGGATCCTCTTTCACAATACCGAAGCCCCTGCCATCTTCTGCCTGGAATCGATCATAAGAAAAGGTCTTTGAGCCGCCATCAACAACCGCGTGTCCACGCACCGCAGTGCTGACGACCGTCACCAGCACTGACAGCGCACAGTCCTCGAGCGTGCATGCTGAAACAGCGACTGTGTTTCGATCGTTGAAGATGTAGGTACCGGGTCTGACCTCGTTCACGCCATGGAATAGACCACCTTCATACGCAGTGGGCGTCGAGCCTCCACTCACGATCGAAACCGGCAAGCCGGCACGTGAAAAAGCTTCGAGGGTTCGTTTCAGGAATTCGTTTACGCGAATACGCATTGCGGCGCGCTCGTTCGGTGCGACGCCGAACTGACCCGGAAAAAACATCAGGCCTTTTAACTCGAGCCCGGGCAGCTCAGCGATCGTCGTTCCCAGTGCAACGAGCTCGGCTTCAGCACTGAGTCCACAACGCCCGAAGCCCACGTCCATTTCAATCAGGGCCCCGATCTTTGATCCTTCGCGCGTGGCTGCTTCGGATATACCACGCGCGACTTCCGCTGAATCGAGTGACACACTTACGCGGGCTTGTTCCGCCAACTGCGCCAATCTTCTCGTCTTTGTTGGACCAACGATCGGATATGCGATCAACATGTCGGTGATGCCGGCGTTGAGCATCACTTCAGCTTCGCCAAGTTTGGCGACTGTGATGCCAGTACCACCGCTCGCGATTTGCCGCCTCGCGAGCTCGGGAATTTTGTGGGTTTTCGTGTGTGGGCGCAGCAATAGGTGGTGATCGCGGCAGTAGTCGGCCATGCGCGATAGATTTCGTTCCATCACGACGAGATCGACTACAACCGCAGGTGTCTCGAGGTCTGAAATCAGCATCAGCGTATCAAAAGCTAAGGAACGATTTCGAAAGCCGCTTCCTGCTTTGTAGACTTCCGCGTCACCATGTCTTTCGTTTCGATAACCGCCTGGTAACGACCGGGCACGAGGTTCGCCAGCCGTAAGTATTCGGCAAATGTCAGATGAGGCACGGGCTGAGGCTGAACGTCAGTCAACACGTAATCAAAAAACTTCGTCGCCGGCTGACCGTCCTTCATCAATCGCACGGTCACGCGCACCAGTGGCTTGTTTGTTTCCGGACTATTCGCCGCGTTGTAAACAGCGAGAAACATGATCAGGTTGTCGGTGGTTTTAAATTGCCGCCCAGCCGAAGGACGAATCAACTGTTTTCGATGCACAAAAACATCGGGAAAATCCGCAGGATCGGGCGGCAGTTGGCTCGCAGGTTCGACGTAGCGACTAAGGACCACGGGAGTCGTCGCGAACTCAGCGTCAGGCTCAGGCAAAACAAAGTGTTCTCGTCGCGCAGCAATCCTGCCTGTCTGCTTGTCTCGCACGATCAGATCGATCGTGTAGTCGCCTGATGTGAGCTGCAGATCCTGTCGATAGAAAATATTGTTGTTAAGGATCTGGCTGTAATCGGCGGCAGAGAGATTCACGTCGAAATTTCCACCGAGGCGCGAAAGCATTCGCTCAGGTGTGGCTTTTAAAACTCCGAGCACTTCCAACTGCATCGAGTGCTTGTCGCCTTTGCGTTCAAACTTTACCGCCGAAGGTGGGACTTCGATAGCGAGCGGAACAGTGTATAGACCTTCGCGCGTCCTGAAGGGAGTCAACGAGACGAAGAGCGGCAAACCTGGATTCGCTTCGGCCGCGGTAAAGCCGGCTAAGAGTTTCTTATCACTCGGCGACAACAGCACGATCTCTTCCGGGGGGATCGCGTAGTAACCCGAACGCGACATTATCTCCACAGCGGGCCGCCGCACTTCAATCTTCACTTTGCGAAACGTGCCGTCGAAGTTTTGATTCGTGCTGCGGTATGCGAGCGTGTAACGCGCCTGTATCTCCTGGTTGATTCGTTCCAAACCCTGACCGATGTCGTTGTTTCCTTTGAGAAACTTGCCGCCTGTGTCGCCGGAGATACGATAGAGGATGTCGTATTCGCGAGTTTGCCCTTCGTGTCGCACGTTATCGAAAACGGTTTCTCCTCCAACTGCGCGAATCCGTTGTTCCTGGTTGGTGATCGCTGACACTCCTGCGAGCGGGGAGGCAGGGACTAAGGATCCTGACGCGGGAGCGCCGGCGCGAAGTCCTGCGGAATCGATGATGTAGATCGCGACATTCGCGCGATTGGCAATGTCGATCGTGCTTTGCACCTGCCAGTCGAGCACCGCCGGCGAAACGAAGCCCTGTGAAAAGAGAACGAGCGTTTTCTTGCCGGGAATGGGTCTCAGCCCTTCCGCGATTGCGGCGAGTGCTGCGAGCACCGGACGAGCCTGCTGTAAGCTGAGCGCGGTGCGGAGTCTAATAAACTGTGCGAGCACGGTCCGTGCGATCATGATGCGCGCTGCTTCCGAACCTCCGGCGGGACTCGTGAGTTCCGTTGTTGGTGTTGAAGAGGCGTTGTTCAGGAACTCGCGAAGGGTCGCGATGTTCTCGGTGAGATCTTTGTGCTCAAAACTTTTTGCATCCGGAGTGCCAATTTTCTCAATCGATGTGATCAGCTTCGCTTTGTCGTCGGTGAACGGTTGCAGCATCTGCAAACCGTTGGTGACGGAGAGTATGGCGACGGCGTCCGCATCGGTTACCTGTTCGCGAACATACTTGATCGCGCCCTCGCGAACGGGCTTCATGTTTGTGAAGTCTGTGCTTTGAGAGTCAAGCACAAGAGCGATGTAATTGCGCGTAACCGTGGGGGAATTTTTGGCCGGTGACTCAGCCACTATCTCGCCGGCCTTCCGAGTCTCGGAAAGCGAACCGGGCGCGTCGAAGAATTCGATCTTCTGCGCCACACCATTTTCCGTGACGGTGAAGTCCTCGGGTTTGAGGTCTGAGATGTATTTGCCTTTTTTGTCTTTGACGATGACGTCGATGTTGACGAGGTTGGATTTGACTTTGACGACGTCATCAGGCTCCTGGGCCTGAGTGTGCGCCGCATGCGTGAGCAACAAGGTCAAAAACAAAACACAGATCTGCACAGATTTACGCAAGACTAACCTCTTCCTACACCAAGCGCATCAGCGACACGATTGATGTAATTGAACCACGACGCAATCAAAGTGATTTGGAGTATTCCCTTATCGTCAAAACCTGCCGCACGCAGTCGCTCGTGATCGGCAGGCGAGATGCGCGTCGCGTCGCGAGTGATCTGCACGACGTAATCCAACATCACCTTTTCCTGCTCAGAGATCGGCGCCTTGCGATAGTCGTCTTCGAGAGCAGCTACCAACTCTTTATCCAGCGTTACCCGACGCAGAAACTCTGCGTGAGACTCGATTCAATAATGACAGCGGTTCGTGACTGAGACGACTGTCGTGATCATCTCGTGCTGTCGTCTGCTGAGAGGCAGGTCCGGCGACATCAGCGATCCAAACGTCGCGAACGCGTGATAGAGCGCGTTGGGAATCAGACTGTGAGAAGCCACGATGCCCGCGGTTTCGCCGTCCGCAGTCGGATGCACAGGCGTCGCGTACTCAATCGGGTACAGCTCACGCTGCGCCTCGACCACCTTTCGCACCTCTTCACTCTCATCAACAGCAACCGTTTTGATCCACGTCATTGCGTCGTCCTTCTTTCAACTAAACGCTTGTTACGATAAAGAAACAAGTACACCGGCAGGCCCAGCGACACGATCGCGACGCCGAGAAGCGCCTGCTTCGGATTGTTGCCCATCAACAATGCGAGCAACACAACGATCATGACGAGAAAAACGATCGGTGTTACAGGATAACCGGGGGTAAGAAATCGGACACCGTTCGCATCTTCGCGCCGGAACTTAAACAGCGCCGCAACACTCAATCCAATAAACACAACCACCACAAATATAAAGTACGAAACGATCTCGTTGAAGCTGCCGGCGACCACGAGCACCGAGGCCAGCACGGCCTGGAGTGCAATCGCACGCGCGGGAGTTTCGTAACGATTGTGAAGCACGGCGACTGAGGGAACAAACAGACCGTCGCGCGCCATCGCAAAGTACACTCGCGGCGCCGACATCACGACTGCCGTGATACTTCCCAGCACCGCAACCACGACGATGAGCGAAAAGATTAGCCCACCTGCTCGTCCGAAGAGGACTTCTCCTGCCTGCGCGGCGAAAGTCTCACCGGACGTCACCTGGTCCAAAGGCACGAGGTAAACAAAGTTGAGACTGGTGAGAACATAAACAATCGTAACGATGATCACGCCATACGTGAGTGCGCGCGGCAACGCGCGCGCGGGATTCTTAACCTCGCCAGCCAGCTTGCCAAGGTCCCACCAGCCCGCGAAAGAAAAGAACGCGCCTACCATTCCGCCGGCGAGGGCAACACCGAGCGGGGCCGCGTTTTCGTGACGCGAGACGAATGGAGTGAAGTTGGACCAGTCGCCGAGTTGAAATCCGATGCCCCACAGAAACACAAACGCCAGCAATCCAAGCTTGAGAAATGCTAGAGTTCGTATGAATCCGGCGCCGAGACTGACTCCGCGAATGTTGATGAAGGCGACGATGATGATTGTCGCTATCGCAACGAGCTTAATTCCTAACGGCGACAGGTTTAGACCGTAACCCGCGTAAGTTGCGAGGCCGACCGCGAGTGCCGCAGTCAAACCCGGATCCATCACGAGAAAAGCCATCCACCCGTACATAAAAGCGACCGCTGGTCCATAAGCTTCGCGCAGGTAGACGTAGGCGCCGCCCGCTTCAGGATACCGCGCCGACAATTCGCCATAGCAGAGTGCGCCGCACAGAGCCATTGCGCCCATCGTGAGCCAGACCGCGAGCAACCACAGCGGCGAGCCCAGCGCCTTCGCCATACCCGCCGGAGTCAGGAAAATTCCAACCGCAATTACCTCGCCGACCACGAGCGCCGCAGCCGTGCGAACGCCAATCTGTCTTCTTAATCCGATCAAAATTAGTTTCCGTGGCTAAAATGTGACTCGAGCAGCAAATTGAAACGCGCGTGGTCCACCGGATCCGAACACACCGCCCGCGGTGGTAACGGGCTGTCCAAAACTCGAGGACCTGAGGAAACCGGCACTCGCCGGATCGTTGTTATCACGCACTAACACGTTACTAAAACCCGAATAGTTTACGTTCGACACACCGAGCACATTCGTCACGTTAAAAAGGTTGAACACCTCAGCGATCGGCTCGATCGACCAACGCTCGCCGATTCTGAAGATTCTCGACACTCTCAAATCGAGCGATGAGAAATTGTCTCCTAGCTTCAGATCGTCCCGGACGAGCGGCACCGGCACACGAGGCTTGAAGCCGGTGCTCGGATCCGCGTTGGGACACAATGAGCCGCCCGCCGCGTTGATCTGAGTTAAGGCCGCATTCAACTCCGCTCCGGTCCTGAACTGCCGCGCACCCGCATTTCGCTGAAGCTCACAAACACGCGAACTGCCGTCGGGGAGCAGAATGTCGATCGGCACTGACGAGGCGAGCGTCAGAATCGGCGCGATTCGCATTTGTCCCGGCAGTTGAAACACGCCGGAGAAAGTAAATCGATGGCGCTGATCGTTCGGAGTTGGGCCATACTCGCGGCGCAAGTCGTTGGAGTCGATTGGGCCATTCGAAAAGGGAATCTGATCGTCGTTGGCATAATTGAAAGATCGCGAGAGAGTGTAGGATGCTCGAAACTGGTAATGGCTGGCAAAACGCTTTTCGAGACTCAACAATAGTCCGTCGTACCTCGTTCTGACACTCGACTCGAGGTTCTTCACGATCTCTGGTCCACCCACGACCGGATTTAACGGCACGGTGCCGATCACACGTCCGATGATGAAGTGCGTGCCGGCATTGCGCGCGTAATCGGCGCGGATGACGAAATCCTGAGCAACCTCGCGCTGAACGCCGACGTTGATCTGGTGCACCATCGGGTTCTGTAGATCGTTGTCGATGATGTTGATACCACCGGCGCCGGCGCCGGGCAGGACAAATCCGGTGAACGGATTTGCGAGTGTCGGGGCTCCCGGCGGAAACAAGCCGTTTACCGGATCGAAAAGGAACGGCGGTGGAATGAAGAATAGATTGCCGGCGCGAACTTCAACCGGCAAAGCGCGACCGTCGAGGCCACGCTCGAGGGTTTGGATCTGAAGGGTGACGCGGTCGTAATAGATTCCGTAGCCCGCATGAAAGCTCGTGCGCCCATCGAGGGTCGAGTAGTTAAAACCAACGCGTGGCGCAAAGTTGTTCGTATCTTTACCGCGACTTCCCTGGAGGAACGGAAGAATGAGCGGGTTCAGCTCGTTTTTACGACTGAGGTTTTTGACGTCCGTATCGAGCTCGTACCGCAAGCCGAGATTCAAGCTCAAGCGACGAGTTACACGCCAATCGTCATGGAAAAACGCTGCGAAGTAAGTATTGTCAGCATCAGGCAATACGAGCGCCCGCTCGGGGAAGCCGCTGCGAAGCGTCACCGCAAACAGCAGATCGTTGTCGTCAACGCGGGCGTCGCCGTTGCGATCGAAATCGGGAAAGTCTTCGATCAATTCAATTCGGCCCTCCTGAAACACCTTCAGATCGAGATCCGACTCGACCCGCTGAATCTCACCGCCAACCGCGAAAGTGTGATTGCCACGGATCATGGTGAACGTGTCGCCGAACTGGTACCGCCGCTGTTTCGTTTGTTGTGGCACGCGGAAAGACGCGCCGTCCTGAATGCTCGGAAACGTAAGTTGTGGTCCAGGCGTAACGGGCACTGTGTCGTTTAGGAAAGTGCTAAAGCTGAAGTTGAAGCTGTTTACGTCGTTCGGAGAGAATAGGCGCGTGTAATTTGCCAGCAATGAGTTTGATTTGTTCTGACTCGACTGGCGCTGCGACGCAGATCCGATGGACCGAACGAGCGTGCTCGCGGCTACTCCCTCCTCCCGCTGAAACGAATAACGAACGTTGAGCCGGTTGGTATCGTTCAGGCTCCAGTCGATCCGGTTGGTGGTCATGAAATCGTCGAGCGGCGAATCAGCAAAACCGCGCGTTATCGACCGCGTCGCGAGGTCTCTCGTTCCCACCAGCACCACGCCATCCTGGTTGCGATTTTCAAACGAGCCAAAGAACCAGGCGCGATTTTTCTTTATTGGACCACCAATCGCGAATGCATACTGCTGCCGGTCAAACGGCGGCGACTCATCAAGAGTGCGATCGAAGGTCGCCGGTAAACCCTGCAAGCTGCTGTCGCGGAAATACGCCGAGGCAGAGCCATGAAGATCGTTTGTGCCTGACTTCGTGATGATGTTTATGACTGAAGACGCCGAGCGGCCCAGTTGTGCGGTAAAACGATTCGTCGCAATCTGAAATTCCTGAATCGCTTCCTGCGAAATGTTTTGTATCGAGCCGCCCACAACATCATCATTCGTGTCCACGCCGTCGATCGTTATATTTCCACCGCGACCGAGTTGGCCCGCAGAAGAAATGACGACTGTGTTTGTTTTCGTGGGATCAAAGTTCGGCGCAGGACTGTTACCGGGAATCAGCAACGCCAGCTCGAGAAAATTTCGACCATTGAGCGGCAAGCTCTCGACTTCGCGTGACCCGATGACGCCGTCAATCACAGAGTTGCTGTTATCGACGAGCGGCGGACGATAGGTGATATCGTCAACGATTGACTCTTTCAGTTCAACATCAAGCCGCACGTTCAAGGTCACAGTTTGGCCCACTTTGAGCGGCACGGCCTTCGTGACTTTTATCGCAAATCCGGGCGCCTCGAGTCTCAGCTCGTAGTCGCCTGGCGTCATGTTCGAGAACACGTAGAGACCGTTCTCGTTGCTGACCGTGTCCCGTGTGACGCCGGTAGCCGTTTGAGTTGCGGTGATCTTTGCACCGGCGACGAGCGCGCCAAGTTGATCAGTTAGCGTGCCGGTGAGGGTGGCATTCGCTGCTTGTTGGCTGACCGTCACGATCGGTAAACAGAAGATTACGAAACTCAATAGAGCAAGACGCCTCATTTAGTGTTCCTTTCTTCTTAACGACTGATTTTCTCGATAACGCTGTTGACCAATTCTCTCGCCCGTTCGTCACTCTTCGCTTCGGCGACGATGCGAATGATCGGCTCCGTGTTCGAACCTCTCACGAGGAGCCAGCCGTCTGTTGTCATCACTTTCACGCCGTCGCGCGTGTCCATCTGGTACTCCGCAAATTCCTGCCGCACCGTCCTGAGCACTCCCGCAATCCGATCCGAAGGACAGACCATCTTCTCCTTCACGACGCTGTATCGCGGAATGTCAGACAGTAGCTCCGTAACGGACTTGCCGGATTCAGCAAGCAGGTGAAGCACGAGCGCAATACCTACCAGACTATCGCGCGCAAAGTTGATACGCGGGTAGATCACGCCGCCGTTTCCCTCACCGCCGATGACGGCACGGTGCTGTTGCATTGCCCCCGTTACGTTGACTTCACCAATCTTCGTAAAAAACACCGGACAGTCGAATCTTTTCGCAATGTCTGCGACCGCAGAAGTCGTCGAGAGGTTCGCAACAACTGGCCCTTTCTCGCGACCGAGCACGTAAAGCGTCGCGAGCACAAGCGTGTAGTCTTCACCGATCGGTTCGCCCTGCTCTGACACGATCGCCAATC
Source organism: Pyrinomonadaceae bacterium (assembly GCA_036745095.1). GTDB lineage: Bacteria > Acidobacteriota > Blastocatellia > Pyrinomonadales > Pyrinomonadaceae > PSRF01. The sequence continues at coordinate 13,879 of DAIOGT010000018.1, read as the reverse complement.
GATCAGCATCCATGTCCTGCGCGAAACCGACGTCAGCATGGTGCTCTTTAACAGCGCCACAGAGATCGCCGAGGTTCTCGGGCACTGGCTCAGCCGGACGCGGAAATGAGCCGTCAGGCGTGGTGTTGAGTCGAACCACTTCGGCGCCGAGCGCCTCGATCAACTTTGGACCAACGATCGAGCCCGCGCCGTTACACGAATCCAGCACCACGCGCAGTTTCTTCTGCGTTTTTGGAAGTGGACCAAGAACGTCGAGAATTGCCTTGATGTGCAGGTCTGTCGCGCCTTCGACTTCTTCCACTGTGCGAAGCTCCGCGCCGCCGACTTTTGTGTATTCGCCCTGGTGATAGATGTCGAGTAATTCGCGCGCCTGGCCCGCGTCGAGGAAGAGTCCGCTCGAGCCGATAAATTTCAGTGCGTTCCATTCAGCAGGATTATGACTCGCGGTTATGGCGATGCCGCCTTGAGCACGACGATGGCGTACTTGAAGTTGAACTGTGGGAACGGGGCACATACCGATATCGACGACACGACTTCCGGTTGAGAGGAGGCCTGAGACCACTGCGTGCTTCACCATCTCGCCTGAGGTTCGCGGATCGCGGCCGATGACGATCGTGCCCGAGCCGGTGTGCGTGCCGAACGCTTGGGCGAAGCGCGTCAGCAGTTTCGGCGTCAGCGACTGGCCCACGACACCGCGCACGCCGGAGATGCTGATCTTTAGAGTGGGTATGGCTCGCATTCGTGCTTGGATCGTGTCAGTACCGGAAGCGGTAGCGACCGGGTTGTAGTTACATCCAAAACTTTAGTAGCTTTATTTTGACCCGGTCGCTACCCTCCCGATCCAACTACGTATCGATACTCTTTGGGTATGGCTACTTGAACGCTAAACTCTGATTCGATCGCGTGCCCAATCTAGCAGCTCGCGTGCGGCGGCATCGGCTTGCGCTTCTGCAATGATGCGAATCATCGACTCGGTGTTTGATCCACGTACGTGAACCCAGCCGTTTGGCAACGTCACCTTGATACCGTCAGTCGAATCGATCTCGATTTGTTCCTGCTCCATAGCCGCACGAAACTCCTGCAACACCGAATACAGACGATGCGGCTCGACAGTGACGTTGTGCTTCAGAGTTGTTAGTCGTGGCAGTCGCGCTACGAGATCTGAAATACGCTCACCCGTTTGGGCCATGTGTTCGAGAATCAAGCCGATGGCGGCAGCACTGTCGTGCGTCAGGTGAACTTCCGGAACCGTAATCCCGCCGCTTCCCTCACCGCCAAGCACTGCGTTGTGTTCCAGCAAACCCTCGGAGATGTAAGCCTGGCCCACCGGAGTGCGCACCACATTTCCGCCGTGACGTGCGGCAATGATGTCCACCGCACCTGATGTCGAGACGTTCGTCACGACGACGCCGGCTTTCTTTCCCAGACGAATTTCTGCGGCGATGGCGAGCGTCAACTCCTCTGAAAGTGGCTCGCCAAGATCGCTGACGATTCCCAGGCGCTCGCCATCCGCGTCATGGGCGAAGCCGATGGCGGCACGGCCAGCCTTCACAATCGCACGGAGCTGGGCCATAGTCTCGGGCTTGGGCTCGGGCGCGTGCGGGAAAGGGGCAGTGGGATCGTCGTTTACTGCAAGCACTTCGCAGCCTAAGTTCGTCAACCATTTTGGACTGAGAAACGAACAGGCGCCGTTGCAGCAATCGACTGCGACCGTCAGATTCCTCGATCGAATAGCGTCAATCGCGAAATTCTCGTGCAGCACTTTGATGTGCTCGTCGATCGCGTCAGCAGTTTGGACCTGTTGTTTGATCGTGTCCCAACTCGCCTTCGCGTATTCGGCCTGATGAAAGATGTCGAGCAATTCCTCTCCCTGAGTGGAATTGAGATAAAGACCATCGCTACGTACGAACTTGAGTGCGTTCCATTGCCATGGATTGTGACCGGCAGTGATCGCGATTCCGCCGTCAGCTTTTAGCCACTTCACTGCCAACTGCATGCTGGGCGTTGGGCAAACACCAAGATCGACCACTTCACAACCTGCCGCGAGTAGTCCTGCCAGCACCGCCGAGCGAATCATCTGGCCCGAAGGACGCGTATCGCGACAAACAAGAATTCGACCGCGATCGAGGTACGTTCCAAAGCTTTCGGCAAACTCGACCGCCAGTTCGGGGGTAAAGGTTTCACCAACGATTCCCCGCACGCCGGTGATGCCGATTTTGAGCGGTTTCATCGAAACATTCTGGACTGAATATTCAGGAAGCTTTGGCTGTCGGACTTAATTGTACCGCACGACATAAGTAATCGTCTCAATCAAAAGGTTGACAAGATGCGCGATCTTTCGGCTGAGTCGGGCTCCAAGTGCGAACTAATGAATGTTATTCTGTAATGCCATGAAACGAACACTCATGCTCGCAGTCGCCGTGCTTGCGTTATTTCCTTTCGTTGAAGTCCGTAGTCAGGAACAGCCAAAAACAATTGCTGAACGACTGGGTTACCCGCGTGATGCGAAGCTTTTGATCGTGCATGCCGACGACCTCGGCATGTCGCACTCGGTAAATGCCGCCACCATAAAAGCTTTCGAAACCGGGCTCGTAAACTCGGGCAGCATCATGGTTCCGTGCCCGTGGCTTTCAGAGATCGCGGCCTTCGCGCGCG
>DAIOGT010000018.1:0-11124 GCA_036745095.1 Pyrinomonadaceae bacterium | reverse complement strand
GGCAGCATCATGGTTCCGTGCCCGTGGCTTTCAGAGATCGCGGCCTTCGCGCGCGCCAATCCACAAGCTGATCTCGGTCTGCACTTAACCCTCACGAGTGAATGGACGTCGTTTCGTTGGGGGCCGGTCTCATCACGAGATCGGGTGTCGTCGCTGCTTGATAAAGATGGTTACTTCTACCTGACGGAAACCGAAGCCGCAAAGCAAGCTGATCCGAAACAAGTCGAGCTGGAAATCACTGCACAGATCGAGCGCGCTCGTGCCCTCGGCATTCAACCTACGCACCTCGATTCACACATGGGCACGCTCTATCAGAACAAAGCGCTGTTTGAAGTTTTCCTGCGAGTCGCGCGCAGTCAGAAGCTGCCAGTGAGAGTGGCGCGAACATGGTTTGCGCGCGCGGACTTTCTGCCGTCAACGTTGCGTGCGGATGACGTTTACATCGATCGAGTTTTGGATATTAACCCGTCTGTAGCACCGCAGGACTGGGCGAGTTTTTACAGCGACGCTCTCAAGAAGATCGAGCCGGGCATAACGGAAGTCGTAATTCACCTCGCGTACGACGATGCCGAGATGCGCGCTGCAACCGTCAATCATCCTGACTGGGGTGCAGCCTGGCGCCAGCGCGATTTTGAGTTCTTCACGAGCGATGCTTTCCGTAAAATCCTTCAGGAAAACCAGATCAAGCTCATCACCTGGCGGGAGCTTGGGAAATTGATTAAGTAAGATCACGTGTAATCCGCGTTCAAAATTTTCTTTCCGAAGTGGCCCTTCTTCCGCTCCTTTCTCGCGTTATTCGATTGACGGCAGCAATTGGGCTTGCCGATATTTTTTCAAGTGCCTGAAGGAGAGCACCATGAAATACATTCAAAGGGCGATCGCGTTATCTGGTCTACTTGTACTCTTGACGTTCTCATCTGCGCTGGGGCAGTCTGACCGACCAACCATCATACATATACCATTTAATTTTAGTGTCGGTGAGAAGGCATTTCCGGCCGGCAAGTACGTAATCGAGCGGAACAGGAAAGACTCAGACACGGTGTGGGTAATCAGGCACAAGGACAACGTCGGCAAGGCAATGCTGTTGACCAGGCCGGTTCGCGCAAACGAGACCGTGGAAGACACACGACTTGTGTTCACGCGTTATGACGATCTTTATTTTCTGTCGGAGTTCTGGACGCCGGGCAGTCAAACCGGGCGAGAGGTTCAGATCTCCAGCCGTGAAAAAGCGTTGGAAAAGGCTTTAGCTGAAAAGCGCACGGAACACATCCTGATCGATCGGGGCAGGTAATCAAGCGGGGGCGCACACTGAAGGCGAAGGCCCTGACGTTGAGTCAGGGCCTTGCTTTTTGTCATGAAGTCGACTAGGAAGAATCGCACTGGTTTTCAATTCAGACGATTTCGAGGAGTCGCCGGTGACAGCTAATAACTTTTCACGCCGCCAGTTTATTAAAGCTGGCGGCATTGGTGTGCTTGGTGCCTTTGCTTTTCGTGCAAACGCGTGGTCCAAGGGTGAGCTAACGCTTTATGTCGGCACCTACACTTCGGGTAAGAGTGAAGGTATTTACGTTTACCGTATGGATCGTTCGACTGGCGCGCTGACACGCGTCAGCTCGATCATGTCGGTCAATCCCTCGTTTCTCACGATCGATCGCAGCAGGCGTTACTTGTACGCGGTGAATGAGGTTGGTGAGTACGCGGGAAAACCGGGCGGCGCTGTGAGCGCGTTCGCAATCGATCCTGTGACCGCACACCTGCGCTTGTTAAATGAACAGGCGACTCAAGGCGCCGATCCGTGTCATCTCAGCGTCGATAGCAAACGAAAAGCGTTGCTCGTTGCGAATTACACGGGCGGCAGTGTCACTGTGTTGCCGGTTCGCGCTGACGGCACGCTCGGAATGGCAATCGATCTAAAACAACACGAAGGCTCGGGCATCAAGGAACAACAAAAAGGACCACACGCACATTGCGTGATTCTCGACCGCATCGAGCGACATGCACTCACCGCTGATCTCGGTATCGATAAAGTGATGGTCTACCGGTTTGATCGTAAAACGGGAAAGCTCGGCCCTGCGAAACAACCGTTCGCAGAGCTTACTGCCGGAGCCGGACCGCGCCACCTCGCACTGCATCCAAGCGGTAACTATCTCTACGTCATCAACGAGCTCGACTCGACAATGAGCTCCTTTAAATATAACGAGCTGAGCGGAACGCTCACACCGATGGAAACACTTTCAACTTTGCCGAGTGACTTCACCGGAACGAGTTACTGTGCTGACGTTCACGTATCCGCGTCAGGCAAATTCCTGTACGGCTCGAATCGTGGGCACGACAGTATTGTCGTCTTCGAGTGCGATTCGAGCAGCGGTAAGCTGAAGCTCGTGGAACACGTTTTAACTGGAGGCAAGTGGCCACGGAACTTCACGCTTGATCCGACCGGCGCGTTCCTGCTCGTCGCGAATCAACGCACGGACAACGTTGTCGTATTCTCTATCGATCGTGAGACCGGCCGCCTAACCGCGACGGATAAGATTGAAGAGATTCCATCGCCCGTCTGTTTGAAATTTCTTTAGGCACAGACGACCTGTGGGCATCTTTGTTCGATGACCATTGAAAAGTCCGCTCAAATAGAAGAAAATACCCGCGTTCCTGAAATTTCCTGCCTGAGGTTAGCTTGTAGATGCGTAAATCCATACTTGCCCTGTGGGCAGTCAGTCTTTCACTGTGCTTCATTCTCCAACCACTGATCACCATTAAAGCCCAGACACCGACCCCGCTCGTCGATAGTGACGAATTCTTTCAGCGCGCAAGTCGCACCAACCCCGACCGTGATCATTCGCGGAAGATCGAGGACCTGCTCAAGCGCATGACGCTGGAAGAAAAAGTTGGTCAGATGACCCAGCTCTCCATCGACACGATCGCGGAGGGAAGGGATCAGGCGATCAAGATCGATCCGGCGAAACTGGATAGGGCTATCGTCAAGTACGGCGTGGGATCGATCCTCAACGTCGCCGACCAGGCACTCACACTCGATCGCTGGCACGAGATAATCACTCAGATTCAGGAAGCCGCGACGAAAAAAACACGTCTCGGCATTCCGATGATTTACGGCATCGACTCGATTCACGGCGCAAACTACATCCAGGGCGCGACTCTCTTCCCCCAAGAGATCGGAATGGCTGCGACTTTTAATCCGGAGTTGATGAAGCGTGCTTCGGAGATCGCTGCAATCGAAACACGCGCCGCCGGCATACCCTGGAGTTTTTCTCCCGTGCTCGATCTCGGTCGCAGTCCACTCTGGCCGCGTTTCTGGGAAACGTTCGGAGAGGATCCATATCTAGCGAAAGTGATGGGCGTCGCGTTTGTGCGTGGCCTGGAAGGCGCTGACGTTTCATCGTCGAACACGGTGGCGTCAAGTTTGAAGCACTACATGGGTTACAGCTTTCCGTTGACGGGAAGAGATCGCACGCCCGCGTGGATTCCCGAAAACTATTTGCGTGAGTACTTTCTCCCGCCTTTCGAAGCCGCAATTAAGGCGGGCGCGCGGACGATCATGATCAACTCGGGCGAGATCAACGGCGTACCCGGACACGTCAATCGTCACATCCTGACCGACATCCTCCGTACTGAGCTCGGATTCAAAGGTTTCGTCGTCTCTGACTGGCAGGACATCAAGAAACTCGTGAACGTTTGGCGCATCGCGGCGGATGAAAAAGAAGCGACGCGTCTCTCAGTGTTGGCGGGCATCGATATGAGCATGGTGCCCAACGATCTCAGTTTTGCCGATCATCTGATTGCGCTCGTGAAAGAAGGCGCGGTGCCGCAGTCGCGGATCGACGAAGCGGTGCGTCGAATACTATGGGTGAAATTTGAGCTCGGGCTCTTCGATAAACCGATGCCCGATCCAACGCTGAAGTCGAAATTTGCTCTCCCGGAATACCGCCAGGTCAGCCTCGAAGCTGCGCGCGAATCGCTCACACTCTTAAAGAACAGTAACAACATCCTGCCGCTCGCGAAGACGTCGAAAGTTCTGGTTACTGGACCAACATCCGATTCGTTAGTCTCAATGAACAACGGTTGGACTTACGTCTGGCAGGGATCGGAAGAGTCGCTTTACCCGAAAGATCGACACACGATCCGGCGAGCGATCGAAGCGAAGCTTGGCGCTAACAACGTCACGTTTGTGCAGGGCACAAAGATTACGCGGCCGGCGGGGACGCCTTCAAACAGCACGCCCACCGATCAGGAGGAGGAAGTTGACATCGCCGCAGCAGTGCGCGCGGCGCAGAATGTCGATGTGATCGTGCTCGCCCTCGGCGAAGGATCGTATTGTGAAACACCCGGCAACATCACAGACCTGACCATCGGCGCGCCGCAAATCAAACTCGCCGAAGCACTAAAGGCAACGGGAAAACCGATCGTGCTCGTGCTCGTCGAAGGACGCCCGCGCGTCATCAATCGCATTGCCGACAACGTTAACGCGATCCTGATGGCTTACAACCCGAGCCACGAAGGTGGAACAGCGATCGCGGACGTGTTGTTCGGCGACGTGAATCCGAGCGGCAAGCTTCCCTTTACCTACCCGCGTACGCCGAACGGACTGATCAACTACGATCACAAGCCATTCGAGACTGAAAACACTTCGTTCGGCAACATGGCCTTCAATCCGCAGTTCGCGTTTGGCGACGGGTTGAGTTACACGACTTTTGGTTACAGCGATCTGCGGCTCGGGAAGCAGACGATCTCAGCGAACGAAGAGTTGCCGGTGACTGTCACTGTAAAAAACACCGGCAATCGAGCAGGCAAGGAAGCAGTTCTGCTTTACGTGAGTGATCTGGTGGCTTCGATAGCGCCACCGGGAAAACGCCTGCGAAGATTCGCGAAGGTGAGTCTCGAGCCGGGCGAGAGTCGTACGCTAACGTTCAAGCTGCGGCGCGAAGATCTGTCGTTCATCGGTGCTAACAACAAACCGCTCGTTGAGCCAGGTGAGTTTGAAGTCCGGATTGGCAGTCTGGTCCAAAAATTCACCGTGAAATAAATCGTATACACACACTAATGAAAATCAATCGCTACCTCCCGATACTGTTCATCCTGATCTGTGTTGCCGTTGCAAACGCGCAGCAGGAGCAACCAACGCCAAAGATCGATCTGATGCCTGTTCCGGCATCGGTCAAGTTTCACAACGAGCGGCTGGCCGTTGATGCCAACTTTCGCGTCGCCACACGCGGCCATTCCGACGCGCGTCTGCAAGCCGCGATATGGCGCTTCATGAAGCGCCTCGAAGGACGAACAGTCTTCACGCTTGCTCCCACACTTGCGGTGGACGATCAAGCGACGCCATTGATCATTCACACAAACGGCCCGGGTAAAAACATTCCCGGCCTCGGCGAGGATGAGAGTTACCGCATCGACATCACGCGCCGGCAGGCAATTCTTAGTGCGCCCACAGTTGTCGGTGCTATTCGCGGACTCGAGACCGTGCTGCAACTACTCGACGCCGATCGAAACGGATACTTCCTGCCCAGCGTGCAGATCGACGATCGACCGCGCTTTCCGTGGCGTGGCTTGCTCATCGACGTCGCTCGTCATTTCCAGACGATGGAGGTTCTTAAACGCAACCTCGACGCGATGGCGGCAGTGAAGATGAACGTTCTCCACTGGCACTTAACTGAAGATCAGGGTTTTCGCGTCGAGAGTAAAAAGTTTCCGAAGCTGCACCAGCTTGGCTCGGACGGCAACTTCTACACGCAGGATCAAGTAAGAGAGATCATCGCCTACGCGCGCGATCGCGGCATTCGCGTCGTGCCTGAGTTTGACATACCGGGTCACAGCACGAGTTGGCTCGTCGGTCATCCGGAGCTCGGCAGTGCGCCTGGTCCATACACGATCGAGCGTCGTCCCGGAATCTTCGAGCCCGCGCTCGATCCCACGCGTGAAGAAGTTTACAAGTTTCTGGATACGTTTCTCGGTGAGATGGCGGCGCTCTTCCCCGACGACTACCTGCACATCGGCGGCGACGAGAACGAAGGTAAGCAATGGGACCGCAATCCCGCTATCCAGGCTTACATGAAGCAGAAAGGAATCAAGGACAATCACGCTTTGCAGGCTTACTTCAACACGCGGCTGCTCAAGATTCTTCAGAAGCACGGCAAGAAGATGATCGGCTGGGACGAGATCCTGCAACCGGGACTGCCGAAGGACGTTGTCATTCACTCGTGGCGTGGCACCGCGGCGCTCGCCGAAGCCGCGCGCAAAGGCTACGACGGCATCCTCTCCAACGGTTACTACATCGATCTGATTCATCCCGCCGCACACCACTACGTTTCCGATCCGCTTCCCGCTGACAGCACTTTGACGCCCGAGGAAGCAAAGCACGTTCTCGGCGGCGAAGCGACGATGTGGGCTGAGTGGGTAACGCCCGAAACGATTGACTCGCGCATCTGGCCGCGAACGGCAGTGATTGCGGAACGACTCTGGTCGCCACGAACCGTGACTGACATCGCCGACATGTATCGACGGCTCGCGGTGATCAGTGTTCAGCTGGAAGAACTCGGACTGACGCACAAGAAAAACCAGGACATGATGTTGAGACGACTCGTGCGCCACGACGACGTCGGTCCATTGCGTACACTCGTCTCTATTATCGAACCCGTAAAAGAATACCGGCGTTACCAGATGCGTCCGCAGACGATGCTCAGCCCGCTGACCGGGGTGGTTGATGCGGCGACTCCCGACAGTGAGACAGCGCGGAAGTTTCAATGGATGGTATCGGAGTTTCTCAATGATGGACCACGTTTTCAGCTCTATCGATCGGAGTTGAGCCACATGCTTGCCGAGTGGCAAACTGCTGGTGCGTCGCTCGGCCCGGTGATCGATCGTTCTCCGGCGCTCAAAGAGGTGAAGCCACTCGCGCAGCATCTTTCCGAACTTGGTACGACCGGGTTGGAAGCGATCTCTTACTTAAAGCTCGGCATGCCTCCGCCGAGAGATTGGCGCGAGCAGAGTTTGGCAAAGGTTGAGGAGGCGGCGAAACCGTATGCCGCGCTCGAGTTTGTAGTGATTGCGGGTGTGAAGCAACTGGTGAACGCCGCAGCGGAAGTCAAAAAGCAGTGACAGGATCTTCAATCCTGTTGAAAGATGAGATTGCACTTCGGACTCTCATTGCTGTTGCTCCTCCTCACCGCCTACACCGGCGATGAGCAATGTCTTTCGTGTCATGAAAAGCAGCGTACATACCGGAACACCGCGCATCATCTAACCTCCGCCGAAGCAAACGTGTCTTCGATTCTAGGCAGTTTTGCGCCCGGGAAAAACCTTCTCAGGACCTCACAACGCGAGCTTCACTATCGCATGGAAGCCCGCAACGACGGCTTCTTCCAGATTGGCGTGCTCGGCACACCGCCAGATACGGTCTCGCTCTCAGAACGCTTCGATATCGTTATCGGCTCAGGACGCAAAGGACAAACGTATCTTTACTGGAGTAAGCAGGATCAACTCTTTCAGTTACCGGTTTCTTACTGGACGGAAGTCGCGAGTTGGGTCAACAGCCCGGGTTATGGCGACCGGTCGATTGAGTTCAACCGACCCGTGGTCGCCCGTTGTCTCGAATGCCATGCATCATTCTTTGAGCCGGTGACCGATGGTGGAGTCGTGAATCGCTATCGCAGAAGTGATTACGTACTCGGCATCTCGTGCGAGCGTTGTCATGGACCAGGCACACGACACGCGGAGCTGAATGCACCCGGAGCTCCGAAGCCGGTGGACCAGGCGATCCTCAATCCCGCGAAGCTCTCGCGCGAACGCCAGTTGGCGTTGTGCTCACTGTGTCACGGTGGCGTCGGCGTCGCAAAAGCGCCGGCATTCTCTTTCAAGGCGGGAGATGTGCTGGAAGATTTTCTCAAGCTGGAGATCCCCAAAGAGACTGAGCCGCTGGATGTGCATGGCAATCAGGTGGCGTTGCTGGAGAGAAGCAAGTGTTTCAAATCGTCAGCGATGACTTGCTCGACGTGTCATGACGTGCATCTGAAGCAACGTGACGTCGCAGATTTCTCGGAGCGCTGTCTAGCGTGTCACAAAGTGGAGAGCTGTGGGTTGTTTTCGAAACGTGGCCGCGTGATCGTTGGCAAGTGCGTTGACTGTCACCTGCCGAATCAAACGTCAAACGTGATCTTCTCAACGCATGATGGTGCACGGATCCTGCCGAAAGTTAGGAACCATTGGATCAAGATCTATCCATAAAGATCCGTACAATCCGCGGCTAATTTTCCTTTATCTGGGAACGGGTTCGTTGGGCTTTGCGATGCGGATCCAGTGGTCGGTGAAGGATGCGTGCATACCGGGGAGCTCGACTTTCGGCATGTGACACGTCGCACATTTCTTCGTGCTGACAGGACAAGCCGTCGCGCTGCGGCGCTCGGTCTTCGCCTCTTTGGCCGTGGTCAGGTGACACGCAAGGCACTTCGCGTCGTAGTACGCCGTATCTTTCTTCAGGTGCTCATGAGGATTATGACAGGCCAGACATCCGACGCGCGGATCGTTCGTGTTGTGCCCACGACTATTGAACATACGATACGGCTGAAAGCGGATGTTGTTGATGCCTGACTGGCCCGGCAACAGCATCGCCTGTTCAAAACTCGTGTGACACGTGCCGCAAAACGACTGCGAGAGCTCGTGCGCGCCGAGGCCTCCGGGATTGAAGATCTGCGGCTCGTCAAATTTCTTCTCTTTCATCGCGACGAGATGTTTCTCACCTGGTCCATGACACGCTTCACACTCCACACCCGGCCGCAATTGATCAAGCTTCAACTCGAGCCCGTTAACGGCGCCCGTCGTGTGACATCCAAAACACTGCTGCGGCTCATCGCCGACAATGGCACGTCCCAATGCATCGTCGAGGGACGCCGGGACTGTCGTGCGGTGACCAATCGTGATGTCGAGCTCGCGAAGTTTTTGAAAGTAACTGACGCGCGTCTCATAAAGAAGATCGTTGTGACGGAACAGGTATGTCTGACCAATATGGCCCTGACCAAAGCAATACAAAATCGGCTTTGAAATGCTGTTTGCACCGTCTGAAACCGTATACGTGACATTCTTACCCTGACGCGCGATCTCGTAAATGTACTTGCCGTTCTTGAATGTGAGGCGGCCGCGCGCGGTAATGATTTTGCAGTCAGGCGGCACCTCCAAGGCGTGAGCCATCGGTGTCGTTAGCTGCACGGCTTCGCGCGGATGACAATCGACACATGCCTTGGCGCCGACAAACTTGATCCCGCGCGCGTCTGCGTTTGGTCGCCACTCGGAGAAAAACGTGTCGGTTTGCGCGCGGACGAGTAAAACCAGTCCACAGATTACACTGATGATGAGGACGATTTTTTTAATCACTTCCTGACCACGCCGGAGCCTTCGACAACTTTTATGTAACTGTTCAAACTGAGATTTGTGAGCTTATCGATCTTGCCACTGGGCCAGCGTATCTCGACGAGATCGATCTTTGTCGCACTGCCGACGCCGAGGATCTCGCGCGGATCGTGCGATGAGAGATAACTCCCGCCACCAATTTTTAGACGACTACGCTTCAACGTGCCCGCTTGCCACGTGATCACGGCGCCAACAGCGGCGGGATTACTCTTCGTCGCTACCAGCTGCAAGCCGATCCAGTTGTTACGATTTCCGCCCTGGTTGCGCAGCAACAGCGGTGGGCCGCCATTGTTGGAAGTGAGCACATCTGCATCGCCGTCGTTGTCGAAATCGCCGAGCGCCATGCCCCGCCCTGAAAACATTTTAGTGAAAACGGTTCCCGCGCTCGCGCTCACGTCTTTAAAATTACGGCCCGTGTTCTCAAACAGCAGCATCGGTTCCTTGTGCTTCACGCGGGCAACGCGCGTTTCGATCATGTCGTCAGGATGCCCATTGACGAGAAACAGATCGGGATCGCCATCGTTGTCGTAATCGAAAAACTTCAGGCCCCAGCCACTCAGCAGCTGCGTCGCCGGAGCGATCTCACCCGGCTGGTCCGTGAAGATCAACTCTTTGTCGTTACGGTAAAGACTGAAAAACTCCTGATCGATGTTGGCGACAAAAAGATCCTGCCAGCCGTCGTTGTCGTAATCAGCGGCGTCGACACCCATGCCCGAACGCGGTCGCCCGGCTTCGCCATACGCAACTCCCGACGCCAGACCGATTTCTTCAAACTTTCCGCCGCCTTTGTTGAGAAAAAGAAAATTCGGCATCGTGTCGTTCGCGACGAACAGGTCCATTAACCGATCGTTGTTTACATCAGTCGCGACGGCGCCAAACGATTTACCTGGTGAACCGGCGATCCCTGACTCACGACTCACATCCTGAAACGTCCCGTCACCATTGTTGTGAAAGAGACGCGACGGCTGCGGTTTGAAAAGCCGCGGCACACAGTAGTAACGACGTTGCAGCGTCTCATCGGTGCAAAGAGGATTTTGTGATTTATCGTAGAATACGAAACTCGATACGAACAGATCGAGTTTCGCGTCATTATCGTAATCGAACCAGGTGGCGCAGGTGGACCAGCCGGGCGCCGTCACGCCCGCTTTGTCCGTCACGTCAGTGAAGGTTCCGTTGCCATTGTTGCGATACAGAATGTTCTGACCGTAGTTCGTGATGTACAGATCGATGTTTCCGTCGCCGTCGTAGTCGGCGGCGGCGACGCCCATCCCAAATCTTCCGCCTGCGACACCAGCCTTGTCGGTCATGTCCGTGAACGTGCCGTCACGATTATTGCGATAGAGGGCGTTTTTCAATGGCGCCGGAGGAGTGAAGAAATCGGATGGACCACTGTTTACGAGATAGACGTCCATCCAGCCGTCGTTGTCGTAATCGAGAAATGCGCAGCCCGCGCCGACCGTCTCAGGTAGTTGGCGATCGGGTGAGTGAGCGTTGTCGTGTGTCCAGGTAATCTTGCTTGCGGTAGGTGAAACTTCTTCGAACGTTGGTTTCTGAGGCGCAAGAACCAACAGGAAGGCGAGTAACAATCCATTTGAAACACGGATAAACACGGATAAGTTACGGATTTGATTTTGGTGGTAACACCACGACGCCGCCGGTCGATGCGCCTTTGGCTTTGAGTTGTTCGATGATGCGCATCTCTTCCTG
>DAIOGT010000017.1:36726-41401 GCA_036745095.1 Pyrinomonadaceae bacterium | reverse complement strand
CGATGACGCTTTTGCTCTTTGCGAGTGGCCTCGCCGGCACTGCGATTTATCGAAGGCGAAGGAAAGCTTAGCGCTGTAGTTCACGATACCACTGCTGCAAAACGTAAAACGCCTTCTTTTTCTCACCACGGTTCGAGATCAATCCCTTGCGGTTCCAGTAGTCCTGAATCTTTGGCAGCGGCCGCCGTGGAGAGCGGAAGTCCGTCAGGATCCACGGCGAAGTGCCGCGCAGGAACGGAATCTTCTTCAACATCGTAATCTGGTGCTGATAAATGCTCTCCTGATACTCCTCCGTCCATCTCGTCAACGCATCGCCATGATGTCCGTATAAAGCGTCACCGCCAAACTCACTCATCACCAGCGGCTTTTGATACTTAGAGCGCCACTCCAACCGGTCCGCTTTTACCGGCAAGCCATCGTACCAACCCACATACTCGTTACAGCCAAGTACGTCGAGATCTTCTCCGAGCGGGTCGTCGATCATCAGTGTCGTAGCATCTACGTAGTGACGTTCCATTGCCGCCGACATCAATCGGCCCGGATCCAGACTTCTCGCGTGCGAAACGAGGTTCTTCAGAAACGAGAGGCGTGCGTCACTCAATGGCGTCTCATTCGCCACTGACCAGATCACAACCGCGGCTCTATTCTTGTCGCGCGCAATCATCTCGCTCAATTGATTGCGGGCGTTCTCGAGTGTCGCCGGGTTCTCCCACTGGATGGTCCAGTAAACCGGAATCTCCGACCACACCATGATCCCCAGCCGGTCAGCCTCGCGAATCATGTGCTCGTTGTGCGGGTAGTGCGCCAGCCTGACGAAATTCGCGCCGAGCTCTTTGGCCCAACCGAGCAGTGTTTGCGCTTCTTTACGGCTGTAAGCGCGCCCACCGCGAAGCGGCGCTTCTTCGTGTATGCAGATGCCGCGCAGAAAGATGGGCCGTCCGTTTAGCAGAATGTCCGTGCCTCTCGTCTCAATACTGCGGAAGCCGATCCAGTCACGAATTTGATCCGTCTCTGCTTCGATTGCCACCTCATAGAGTTTCGGATTCTCCGGTGACCACAACTTCAGATCGGCACTGAAATCGATCGCAGCAAATCCGCTGCTATCTGCGGCAAATGACTTACTGAGCCCCGCCTCAGGAATGCGGACAGTTATTCGTTGCTTGAGCTGGTCGCCTGCGAGCTTCACCCAGCCACTTACGCGTTGTCGCGAGCCTTTCTGGAATTGGACCGCGTAGTCGTGCACAAACGTGGCCGGTGTTTCCACGAGCACGACGTCACGAGTGAGTCCGCCGTAGTTCCACCAGTCAGTCATCAACGTCGGAACAGCATCACGCCGGCGCTGGTTATCGACTTTGACGACCAGGAAATTGCCTGTGTCACGAACAAGTTTAGTTATCTCAAAGTTGAATGGCGTGAAACCGCCTTCGTGCTGACCAATCTTCTGGCCGTTGAGATAAACGTGGGCGAGGTAATTCGCTGCGCCGAAGTAGACAAAGAGCCGCGTGTTTGGCTTGCGCTGGTAATCAAAAGACTTCTTGTACCAAACGGTGCCTTCGTAAAAGAACAACTGGTCCGACTGAGTATTCCAGTCGCCGGGCACATTGAGCACCGGTGAATTATCGAAGTCGTACTCGATAAGGTCGGTTTTGGATCTGGGTTTGGCGTTTTTGAAGTAACCGTTGCCGCTCGGTTGATAGCGGTAGTCGTAGTAGCCGGATTCGTAAGGATCGACAATCGTTTGCCACTGGCCATTGAGGCTGATTGTCTTGCGGCCTTCGGTATTTGCAATCAGACCGAGCTGCTGCGCTCGCGCGGATGGACCAAGCGCGAGTAGCGCGATAAGAAGGAGCAATATTTTCATGGCTTTTAGTCAGGGACGAACTCGATCGTGTTGGCGACTCGCGCCGGCTCCGCAAATCCTTCCACCCACTTTCGCGAGCCCTTCGTCGGGTACTTCTCACCAAAGGCCGCCGTCACTGCGTCGCGAATACGAGCGCTGCGAACTGCCTTGCCGCGAACAGAAACTTCCAAGTCCCCGATCTGGACCATCCCACTCCGTTGCTTTCGAAACGCCTGGAACCACCCGCTAGGCTTGTCACTCCACGACCGCGCAAAGACTCTATCATCGACGACCACAACCCACACACCGGTGTATTTGTGCTCAGTTCCAGCACGCACGCCCATGATCTTTGCTTTGCGAAAAGCCTCAACGATCTCACTATCGAATCTGTCATTCTTCGGCATATCGATTCAACTCGATGTTCCATCAACACTGCGCACCTTCGTCAACGCTTCCTCCAGCTCGCGGCGCAGGTAGACGTCTGATGGTGCAGCGGCGCTGAGTTGTTTACGAATCTCGAGCGCGCGGCGATAGTTCGCGAGGGCACGCGCTGTTCGACCAGTCGCAGCCTCAATATCGCCGATCTTGATCAGGGCGACAGCCTCATTACTAACAACCTGCGCATCAGCGGGATCCGCTGCAACCATTTCTTTGACTAATGAAAACTGCTTCGTGTAGTGAGCCTCAGCCGATTTAATGTCACCGAGCTTGAAGTACATGTCGCCGACGAAGCGATAACTCTCTACGACCATCAGTCGCAAATCAGTGTTTAGGGGATCGGCTGCTAAGAGTGACTCGCGCATTTGCAGCCCACGTTGTTGGAATTCGAGCGCGCGTTTTGTGTCACCGGCGCGATCATAAGCGAGGCCGAGATACTCATAAGAAATCGTGAGCGCTCGACTCGAACGCACTCGATCCGGATCCGACGCGGCGACCTTCTCTTTGATCTCCAACGCCTTTTGTTGATTTTCAACCGAGCCATTCGCATCATCCAACAGCATCAATAGCCCGCCGATGTAAACGTAAGTGGCGGCGAGGTTGTAGCGATCGATGAAGCCTTCTTTTTCACGCGCAGCAAGCTGTTCGCGCTGCGGTAGTTGCCGTCGAATGATCTCGAGTTCCTGCTGGGTGTCGCCGTGGCGGCCCAGTAATGTCGCTATAAACCAATAACTGTCGAGCAACTCACGGACGTAATCCGCATTACTCGGATCCGCCGCAACAAGTGCTTCGCGCAGCGCCGCGGCTTTGCGATGACTTTCGAGCGCGCCAGACAAATCGCCGAGATGAGGCACCGAAGGCGTGTACTGCACGGCGCCGAGTTTTTCATAAGCGCCGGCCAGCTCGCGCTGAAGACCTCGATCGCCGGCGGCGTCCTGTGCAAGGCTATCCAGATATTTCAAACCACGTTGGACGATCAACGAGCGCGCCGGTGTCGAACCGGGCAAATTCACCACCGCATCGTGCACTTCAAACACAAACGAGTTTGCTAATTGCCTGACCTCTTCGAATCGTCGTTCCGCGCGTGCTCGTTCCGCGCGCGCGACTCGTGCCTGCCAAACAGTCGCGATGATGCCGACGAGCAAAGTCAGGATTATGACTGTCGCCGCAATCACACCGATCTTATGCCGACGAATAAACTTGCCGGTGCGATAACTAAACGTCGCAGGACGTGCGCGAACAGGCAAGCCTCTCAGATGACGGCCAATGTCCTCGGCAAACTGCTCGGCCGACGCATAACGGCGCTCGGGTTCCTTGCGCATTGCCATCAGGACGATGTTGTCGAGATCGGCGTGAAGGCGTTTCTGCGTCGTGCTGGGCCGACGTGGATCCTCGTCACAAATCGCCTTCGCAACTTCGTGTACCGCGCTGCTCTTCAAACTGTAAGGTCTCCGGCCGGTGAGTAATTCATACAACACGACGCCAAGCGAGTAGATGTCAGTCGCCGTAGTAACACCGACACCACGAACCTGTTCGGGACTCGCGTAATCGGGCGTCATGAAAGGCATCGCTGTTGCGGTCGCGTCTGATCGATCTTGATCGAGGAGCTTCGCGATACCGAAGTCAACCAGTTTTGGTCGTGCTTCTTCGGTGACGAGAATGTTGCCGGGTTTGATGTCGCGATGAATCACGAGGTGCTGGTGTGCATACTGGACCGCGGCGCAGACAGTCGAGAATAGTCTCAGGCGTTCGTCGATCGAGAGTTGCTTCTCATCACAGAACACGTCGATAGGACGACCTTCGACGTATTCCATTACCAGATACGGCACGCCGTCGGAAGTTTCACCGCCGTCGAGCAATCTCGCGATGTTTGGATGGCTGAGGTCGGCGAGGATCTGCATCTCATTGCGGAAGCGTTTGCGAATCAACTCGCCACCGAGGCCGGGTTTGATCAGCTTGATCGCGACTTGCTGGCGATACTGCTCGTCGTCGCGCTCCGCGAGATAGACGGAGCCCATGCCGCCATGACCGATCTCACGCACTATCTTGTATGGACCAATCCGCGTTCCTTCCTGAGTTGTACCCTCATTGAGACGTAGTCGAGCCGCGGCGTCTGAGGCGCATTGCTCGATCATGTCGTCACCGGTGTCGACGTGTTGATCCAGGAGGAGATCGATCTCGGCACGTAGCTCAGCATCGCTGGCGCACGCGGAATCGAGAAACGATCGACGCGGACCGGTGTCGAGTTCCAGTGCCTGCGAAAGCACTTGCTTTACTTGTTGCCAGCGCTGCGGAGTGATGTCGTTCCTCCCAACTGTCGCCGGAGCCAGAGTTTTGCGGAATCCCACTCGCGCTTCGTCGTGGCGGGCGAGATCTCGAGCACTTCCGACACCTCTT
>DAIOGT010000017.1:33503-36626 GCA_036745095.1 Pyrinomonadaceae bacterium | reverse complement strand
TCCCACTCGCGCTTCGTCGTGGCGGGCGAGATCTCGAGCACTTCCGACACCTCTTCGATCGTGAGCCCGCCGAAGAAACGCAGCTCGACGATCTGAGCTTGTTGCGGATCAAGCACGGCCAACTCGTTGAGCGCCTCATCGAGCGCCGTTAGATCAAGCTCGGCTTTTTCGAAAAAGTTTACTGCATCATCGAGCGAAATCCGTGTGGCGTAGCCCTGGCGTTTTTTCGCCTGACGATCGTTGGCGTGGTTGATCAGAATCCGGCGCATCATGCGAGCGGCGATCCCGAAAAACTGCGCGCGGTTCTGCCAGTTTACGGCCTTCTGGTCGACGAGCCGGAGATACGCTTCGTGCACGAGAGCCGTGGTTTGCAGTGTGTGATTGGAGCGTTCTCGATTCAGATACTTCTGCGCAAGGCGCCGCAGTTCGTCGTAAACGACGGGCATCAGTTCGTCGAGTTCTGTTTTGGGGTAAACCATCGGATTCGGGGGAGAGAAGGCAGCAAAATCTTATCAAATTAGCCCCAAAGAGGCACAAAGGAATGATGAACCGTGTTTGTGCCGCTCGTGCCTTTTCGCGGCTAAAAACTTTTTTGAGCCATTTCGTGGCGAATTACTGCGTTAATTGCTGAAGGAGAAAATTATGTCTTCAGCATTCCTCAAACCAGCCACACTCGTTCTCGCAATAGTTATTTATGCCACTGCCGGCTTTGTCGCGCATGCTCAGTCGGACGTGAAGATCAGGCAGCGGATAGGACCGACCGCGGAGACAGTCCTTTATATAAAAGGACCGCGCATGCGTTCCGAGATGGGTGGTAATTCTGGCATGACCACCATCGTTCAATGCGATCTCAGGCGCAGTCTGACGATCTTCGAGAAAACAAAAACTTACATGATCACGCCGACCGATGGCGCCGGCGCTTCCGTTGCAGGTGGCGATGGCGACGGTGGCGGCACGAGTACGAATCCATCTGTGGCAGCCGCACCGACACCTCAGCGCGGTGGCGTCGTCAACGTAACGCAAACGATCACTGACACGGGCGAGCGCAAGCAGATGTTTGGCTTTACGGCGCGTCGGATCAAGACGTCGCTCGTGAAGACCGCCAGTCCCGATGCCTGCGACAAAGATCTAAAAGTCGAGACTGACGGTTGGTACATCGACTTTCAATACGCGTTTGAGTGTCCGAGCCAGACGCCGAAGCAGCAATCGGTGCCGGTGCGACCGCAACGTCCCGGTTGCAAGGACGAAGTCCGCACGAAAACGATCGGTTCCGCGAAACTCGGATTTCCGTTGCTCATGACCACTACGATCTATCAGCCTGACGGAAAGACGACCACGTCAACTCAGGAAGTGATCGAACTCTCTCGCGAGCCACTAAGTGCCGCACTGTTTGAAGCGCCCGAGGGTTACACGCTCGCCAAAAACATGCAGGAGTTGTACGGCATAGGCGCGATGTCATCGGCGTCAACCGCTCCGTCTTCGCGGCCTTCCGGTTCGACTTCGAACGCGTCAAACGCCGCGACTTCATCACCAAACACATCGACAACGAGTGCGGGTCCGAAAAAAGCGGGCGTGATTCGCATTGGCCTGGTCCTGCCTAAAGTGCAGATGAGCGCAGGTGATACGGCGCAGGCCGCGGAAGCTGTGCGCAGCAATTTCGCGAGTTATCTGAAGACGCCGAGTGTCGAAGTGATTCCCCTATCGGCGCGACTCGCATCGGCGGCGGCGGAGGAAGCGCGCCAGAGTGAATGCGACTATGTACTTCACGTGTCGATGTCCGTCAAGAAAGGTGGCGGCGGGTCGATGTTTGGTCGGGCGATCGGAAACATCGCCGGCTCGGCGGCGGGTCACATTCCCGGCGGCGGATCGGCAAGCACCGGAGCCGCACGTTCGGCGGCGATCGGCGGTGTCTATACGACTGCGACGATTGTCAGTTCAATCAAAGCTAAAGACGAGGTGACACTCGAATACAAACTCGAACCTACCAACGAAGCAAACAAGCGATTGGCAAACACGGCCAAGGCCAAGGCCAGCCGCGATGGTGAGGATGTGTTGACCGGTTTGATCGAGAAAGCTGCCGGCGAGGTGGTTGCGACGGTTTCACAAAGACAATGAAGGGGGCAATTGTAGGGGCGGCCCTCTGTGGCCGCTTCTGGATCAGATAATGCGCATTGCATCACTGAGTTTGGTTCTCGTCCTGCTGGTCCAACTTACGATCGCGGGTGATCCAGCCGCCTCGGCAGGCCGCGCCTACGAAATTTCCCAGGGCGCGAATAAACGGGTAGCCGCGCGCGAAGTCGTCAAACTAAAACGCTCGCCTAAGGACCTCATAATGGCGACTGCCTTCAAGGAAGCGAAACTGCCCGAGCCTGCACGATTGCCCCGCGGGAATGTCGATCAACAAGCCGCGACGTTGGCGAAGGCCGTAAGTCTCCGCGACGAATCGTCGACCGCGGCGCTGTACGCTGCCGTCCTCGCTGCCGGTTTCGCCGTGCGCGATAAGGACGGCAGCGTCATGCAAACGCAGGAACGTGGCCAGGGATTACTCATACCCGCCGCGGACCTCGCCGCTACCGCGAAACTTTACAGCGAAGACTACGGTGTGATGCTTTCGCACTTCAGTGATGCCTTTGCTCAGAGCATTCCCGAGCTGAAAGACGTACCGCTCGCAACCGTGGTGCTCGACGGTATTCGCAGCGGAGCCAAAAGCACTAACCCTTCGGTGCGATTCCTGTCGCAGTTTATTGTCGAACTGGGCGAGAATCACGAACCATCAACCGACCTGCTCGGCGACGTCGATCCCGCGAAAACACGCCTCGATGCGATCCAGGTTAGCCTGATTCTGTCGCGTCTCACCGGCGATCTCGCGGTCTTGCAAAAGGCGACTGCGGGGGTCAACCACGCGCCGAAGCCGTCTCGCGGCGCGAGCTACTCCCACGCTCGAGCTCGGTTCATTCGCACGCCTCCTCCGAACTTCCAATCGCCGTGTCCGACAAACGATCTGGACGATCTCATCCTCGACACGAACACGCTTGCCTCAACAACACTCTTCGGACTTCTCTCAGATCGACTCGGCGGCAAACTCAAGTGGTATAGCGATAAAGCGGGCATCGCGAGTATCGT
>DAIOGT010000017.1:0-33403 GCA_036745095.1 Pyrinomonadaceae bacterium | reverse complement strand
GACTCGGCGGCAAACTCAAGTGGTATAGCGATAAAGCGGGCATCGCGAGTATCGTTGCGGCCGTCTTCAAGTTTGTCCTGAGTTACGCGCTGCTCGACGTCGAGATCTCGATGGATGCCGAGATGTTGGAGCGTACGAAAAACAGGACCCCAGGCGAGACCAGAACCCTAACCGCAAAACTGAAAATCGATAAGAGTCCGTGGGAAACACTCAACTGTCTCCGTCCGATTTTCAGCATCGCGAATCTCGATATTGAGTTTCCGAAATCCGGTCCATTAGCAGATACCACCGTGGAATGGTCCATCGTCCTGGGTGCGGACTCTGGCGGCGCGCTCGGAGCTTTTGTCGATCACATCACCGGGGACGACAGCCGTGACGACCTGATTTATTTAAAGCCAAAACCGGGCGCGCATCCGATGCCAAACAAGCAAAAGGCTGACGAGAATGGCGAATCGGTAATCTACGTTGTCGGCGCGCCGCAGAAGGAAGATTGGTCGCGACGGAAGTTGTTCGAGGTTTATAAGGCCGCAGGCGTGACGGTGGGTGTTCAGATCAAGCCCATGAAAATCAAGGATGCTACGGCTGCGTTATCGACCTTCGTGGACATTGTCGGCAATGTGATTTCGTTATTAAGTGGCGACGCGGTCGGCGGTGGGCTTGGTGTGGTTTTCGAAACGATGTACCGGTCGAACTGGTACAGCGCGAAGCCCTTCTATTTCATGGTGAAAGACTGGGAGCCCTGCAAGGGCCAGTGGCAAGGCACGATCACTTACTCAACGAGTCTCAAAGAAAAAGGCTCAGCCGAAAGTGTTTCCAATATAAGTTCGTGGAACGATGTCCAGCAATACAATGCAACAGCTCAGATTTCGGGACGCAGAACTGATGAGGGTGCTCAATTGGCATTCGTGAAAGCTAAGGCGAGCCTAACGCGAGAACGCACCTCAACTGGCAAAGGTGTTTGCTACCGAACGTCAACACAGATTTACCATGTGGAGGGTACAACGAGTGAGACGTCGACAGGTTTCAGTATTACTTACAATTCTCGATCTGGCGAGTACAGCGTATCAGTCGCCACACCCGTCGTAGACGGATCAGGCTCTTCTTCCAACGACAGCGAAGTCAAAGGTACTTGCAATAATCCCTACAACAAAGACCTGCACGAGCGGCAAGAGGTGAAGGGCGCGAAGCTCTCTGCCGAAGGGCCATCACTTCACGGCAAAGGAAGGATCGATCCAAACAATCCCGACGTGATAAGCGGGACCGATTCCGTCACGATTCCTACAAACAAAGGCGGCGAAAGGACAGCGACCATCACATGGAGCCTAAAACGTTGTCAGGATCAGTGAAGATTTACTTACAGGCGTTCTTGATAATTGTGTCGTTGGGCTGCTTGCATGTTGCCACGGCCCAAAAAGATGTTGCGCCGCGTACGGGAACGATCGCTTATGTGCGCGGCAGCACCGAGGTGCGTCTCATCAACGCCGATGGCACAAACGACCGCAGACTCTGGACACATCCGGACGCGAAAAAAGAGCTCGGAATTTACGATGTCGCGTGGCGGCCCGACGCAAAGGAGCTGGTCTTTTCAAGTGGTCACGCTGCCGCGGCGTCACTTTACCACGCGGATCTCTATGCGATTCGTCCCGATGGCACTGGTTTCCGCAAAGTAACTAACTCACCGGATCGTGCTGACTTTGCACGGTATCCGAAGGGTTCAGTCAGCGTCACCGTGCAGAATACCCAACCAGCTTACCGCCAATCCCAGGCGAGCTCTGGAGTCTTTATCGTTTACGTTGCGGGTGCAGACGAGCCGCAGCAGATCACGTTGCCGCCGGGTGCGACGAAGACGCTGCTCTTCAAAAACGTTGCAGATTTCGGAAAGACGGCCCAGGCCGTGGTCGCCATGTGGGGCAGATATCGTTGGTTCACTCCGGGCGTCGATGTACGTGCGGCGCAGACGGTGAAAGCGCCGGTGTTTAGTATCAGTGGCGATGGGATCGAGCTGCTCGGTGCGTTCCATCCGGTGTGGAAGATGGACGGCTCGCGTGTCAGTTATCGTTCGGGCGTATGCACATTGAACAGTGTGTCTGCGAGCCCAACGCCGGGTGACTACGAGTATCATCCGCTGTTTGAAGGGAAGAACCCGATGGGCACGTGCGTGTGGGACTGGGGCCCAACAGCCGCGACTGCGAATCAATTGCTCTACTCCGAAAACGGTTCAGACCAGTCTGCAATTTTCCGCATTACTGAAGGCGGTAAACATCCGGGCGAGAAGCTTGCCCTGTACTCCAACATTCCTTATCAAATACTTTTCGATCTGCGTTGGCTTCCTGATGGGTCGGGTTTTCTGTTTTCGAACCAGACGTTGATGAGAGACTCCGCGAACATCTTCCGCTACGATTTCGCCACTCGCAAAACCACACAGATCACGAATCTGCAAAACGAATTCACCGGCAACTTCAGCATCTCACCGGATGGCCACTGGATCGTGTTTGAGCGTTCAAAGTCGTTGGATGAAGAGCGCCCGATTGATCTCTGGATCATGCCGGTAGACGGTGGTAATCCTCGTCTGCTCGTACGCGACGGCTTCTCACCTTCGTGGCGCTAAGAGTACGATATCTGACCTGATGAAAAAGCGACGCGTCGAAGTTAACGATCTGATGCAGTCGAACTACGTCTACTTCTGTACTGAACCAATCGGCAAAAACTTCGATCCAGAGTTCCAACCGGAGCTTACTCCAAAAGAGATGCTCGAGCTGGGCGTGTTTGGTGGGAAGTATATGACTGATTGTGTTGATGAGTTTCCGGCGTCGTGGTTTCGGCGCGCGAAGCTCTGTCCGGAGCGTCACGATCCGAAGCTCAACTTCTTTGGCGTGAATGCGTCGGTGCCGCTATCCGTTTGGCGAAAGAAAGGCTGGATCTATCACGAAGATCCGCGCGGCTGGTTTCAATGGTATTGCCGCTACTACATGGGCCGCCGTTGTCCTGATGATTTACGGCAAATCAAACGCTGGCGCGCGATGCGTCGCCACATCGCGCAGATCACGAAGCACTGTCCGAAAGCTGAAGTGGAATGTCGCCCGCGGCAACGGCAGGCTCTACTCCACTGGGCCTACGACTCACGAAAGACTTAAACCTGTTCGGCGATCGCCTTCGCGAGGTTCCCCATGCGGAAAGTAAATACCGAAGGTGTTGCAGATACAACTGCAGGGTTGGGCCTGCGCGCATCGCCCGTCATTCGAAACTCGCTTCGACCTCAAAAAACGAGTGTTTGGATAGAATGCGGAAGGCTCTCCAGCTCCGTGGCATTGCCGTCGATCCAGAGAAAGTATGCGATCTTCTTGTCGGTCTTGTTCATCACTACTGCCGCTACACTTCCGTCCGGATTGAGAAAACCGGTTGAGAGCAAGGGGCTCCGGCTCGGCGAACTCGCGATCCGCTTCGCACCCGGCCGGACGAATTTTGAAAAGTGTCCGATGTAGTAGTACGAGTTTGTATAGATCAGCTCACCGGTCTTTGTATCCGCGTGCACGGGCGCGAAGCAGAAGTTCTTTACATGATTCGGTCCGCCGGTTTCATCCAACAGAACATTCCAATCGGTCCAGCCCACGGTGCCGCTGTTGAAATCGTTAATCATAGAACGTCCATACAACTCACCCAAGGCCCAATCCTTCAGCCTTTCAGGTTTGAACGAGTCGGCGCAGCCCTCGGTGAAGATCAGGTGCTTATCGGGAAATGCTTCGCGCACGAGCTTGACATTGTCAAACATCGGCTCGCCGCCGCTCCACGGCTCGTACCAGTGATAACCAATCCCCCAAACGTATTGCGACGCCTTCGGATCGGTGAGAATCGTGCGCGCGCGCTGGTAGATGAGATCGCGATTGTGGTCCCACACAATAATCTTCTTACTGGCCAGACCTTCACGCCTGATCGTTGGACCAAGATGGTTCTTTAAAAAGTCTCTTTCTTCCTCGGCGGAAAAAATACAGGACTCCCAGCGCTGCGTTGCCATGGGTTCGTTTTGAATGGTGAGGCCCCAGATTGGTATCCCCTCGCGCTCATAGGCTTTAATGAACTTTGCGAAGTAGTTGGCCCACGGTTGATAAAACTCTGCTTTCAGTTTGCCACCGCGAAGCATGTTGTTGTTATCTTTCATGAACGCCGGTGGGCTCCAGGGGCTCGCATAGATTTTGAGGCGTCCACCCGTTGTTGCCAGCGCCTGCTTGATGAAGGGAATGCGAAACTCCTTGTCGTGGTCTATGCTGAACGACGTCAACACCTTGTCGCCTTCTTTTACGTACGTGTAGCTGCCGCTCGAGAAGTCGCAACTGTGAATGTTGGTCCGCGCGAGGGTGTAGGCGATGCCCGTTTCGCGATTAAAATAGGCGTTGAGCAAGTCCTGCTGTTTTGACCGTGGTAGCTTCGCAAACGTCTCCGCGGAGGCGTCGGTGAGCGCGCCACCGATACCGAGGAACGTCTGGAACGTCCGAGTAGGATCGACGAACACGCAGACCTGTGTCTCGAGTGGTTGGCCCATTGGCTTAAACTTTACCGAGCCGGTGCGCGAAAGGCGGTACTCTGTTTGGTCCGCTGTCGTATAAACTGTGACTTCTCGACCTGCCGCTTTCCGGTCAACCTGGCGCGTCGGGGAAACGTCCGAGGATTGGGCGTGGATCAGGCGTTTGGCGAAAACCAATGCCGAAGACGAAGCAGCGAGAAAAGTACGACGGTCGATTTTCATGCGAGTGAATTTAACATAGGCTTAGCTTCTGCCCGAGAGTTACAGTGAAACTACTGTTAAAAACTTTCGTCGTTCTACTGGTGCTGCCGGTTTGGGTTGCTGCTCAAGATGACGATGAGTGGCCGTCGCTCAGTTATCTACGAAGCGATTACAAAGCCGTGTCGGTCGTCGTGCACATTCGCATCAAGGAAGCGGAGATTACCAGTCGTATTATTGGCTATGAGAACTGGAGGATCCGCGCCGAAGTGCTCGAGTCGTTCAAGGGAAAGTTTAAGAAGGGCGACGCGATTGAGTATCTTCACGGTGCGGAAGCAGGGTTCAGCCAAAAGTATTTCACGGGTGAGAAGATCGTGTTCTTGTTAGCCGAACGTGACAAGGCTCGAAGGCTGCAATACGTCGTGCTGGAAAATTCGACACTCTCGTACGAGGAACACCGCGTGAAAAAACTCCGCGTGATAAGAGGTAGGAGGTAGACCCACAAAGCATAAGGCCCAGGATAAATCTCTGTGCTTATGTGCCTTTGTGGCAAATGAAAAATGCTTCTTGGCATTGATCTCTCAACGACTGGCGCTAAAGCGTTGCTCATCGATCATGAAGGGCGCGTAGTGAGCAGCGCCACGACACCGCTGAGTCTCTCGACACCTCACCCGCTCTGGTCGGAGCAAGATCCCCACGAATGGTGGACCGCAACTACGAAAAGCATAGGCCAAGCGCTCGCGTCAGCGAATGCTTCCGGCACTGATGTGGCGGCGATCGGATTGACTGGACAGATGCATGGTCTCGTCTTGCTCGACGATCACGGAGAAGTGCTGCGACCGGCAATCCTTTGGAACGATCAACGCTGTGGCGCTGAGTGCGACGAGATACGCGCGCGCGTGAGCCGTTCAGAGCTGGTCCAGATCACGGGCAACGACGCGCTCACCGGTTTTACCGCACCAAAGATCCTCTGGGTCGAGACACACGAGCCGCAAATTTATCGTCGCATTCGTCACGTCCTGCTCCCGAAAGACTACATTCGCTACAAACTCATCGCCACATACGCGATGGACAAAGCCGACGGCTCAGGCACGATGCTTTTTGATCTGCGCGAACGCACATGGTCGTCTCAGATACTGAATGCGCTGAACATCTCGCCCGGCTGGCTACCGGAAACGTTCGAAGGCCATGAAACCACCGGCGAAGTGACACGTGAAGCGGCTTCCTCCACCGGCTTGCGTCAGGGAACTCCGGTTGTTGCCGGCGGTGGCGATCAATCGACACAAGCAATCGGCACGGGCGTCGTGCGTCCCGGCACCATCGCAGTGACATTGGGAACTTCCGGAGTTGTTTTTGCAGCGACCGAGTCGGCATTGATCGAACCTGAAGGACGGCTGCATGCATTTTGTCATGCTGTCGCAGGTCGTTGGCATCTCATGGGAGTGATGCTCAGCGCTGCCGGAAGTTTGCAGTGGTATCGCGACAAGCTCGCGTGCGATCGCAGCTTTGCCGATCTCGTTGATGAAGCAGCACAAGTTCCGGCTGGCAGTGAAGGTTTGATCTTTCTCCCGTATTTGAGTGGTGAGCGAACGCCCTATCCTGATCCTCTCGCGCGTGGCGCCTGGATCGGACTAACGATGCGTCACGGGCAAGCGCACCTGACCCGATCGATACTGGAAGGAGTGGCGTTTGGAATCAAAGACATGTTTTGTCTGATGCGAGATGCCGGACTCGGACCGATCGAAGAGGTTCGAGTTTCGGGAGGCGGCGCGAAGAGCGTGCTGTGGCGGCAGATTGTTGCCGATATACTCGAAGCCGAGCTCGTCACGGTCAACACAACTGAAGGCGCAGCGTTCGGAGCCGCATTGCTTGCGGGCGTCGGTGCAGGCGTGTGGAGCGACGTGGACACCGCTTGCGCAGAAACGATTGTGATTAAAGATCGCATCTCGCCGAAGAACGAAAATGCAGGCATCTATCGAGCAATTTACGAACAGTATCAACAGCTTTACCCGACCTTGAAACCCACATTCCACGCGCTCGGGAAAGTTTCTTAATCTCGGATCGCCAATCCTACCGGAAAATTGTCGACCCGTATCAACAAGTGGCGTAACATTACGCGCACTCTTTGTGTCTTCATGACGATTGCCATCAACCGCATCGGACTCGCGACCGCACAGGGGATTGCTGAGTTGCCGTGGACCGCGAGCAAGTGGAACGTCTCGCGGGTGTGTTATCCCGCGGCAGGCATCGACTCACCGCTTTCGGGGATGGCACGTTGGCAGGCGCTGGTAAACAAAGCGCTCGCTGATGTTGGCGTTTCCGAAAAATCACCGTTGCTGGTGGCATCGTGTAATGGCAGCGCGGGAGAGTGTTGGGAAGAGGCGTTTGACACGCGATCCCTGTTCGCCGGTACGCCGTGGGCGGACGACGACTTGCCTGTGTTTAGTTCATCGTGTGCTTCCGGTTTACAGGCGTTGTATGCGGCGCGCGAGTTGTTGAGGTCGGGAAAAGTTGATGAGGTGTTGGTGCTCGCGGCTGACATTCTCGCGCGTTCGAATCATGAGAATTTTGAGAGCTTACGGGTGCTGGCCGACCGGCCGGCGACGCCCTGGCAGTCGTCCAGTTCGGGATTTATTCTCGGTGAAGCCGCGGTCGTGCTGCGACTTGTGCGGGCAAGGGATGATGCGAAATCAATAGTGCTCGATGGTCCGGAACTCGGAAGCGATGTTGTCGAGCACGATGGATTGTCGAGCGTGATCGAAGCGTTGTCGCCAGACGAGCCTTCGCTAATCCTCGGGCAGGGAACTGGACCATACGCGAATGATGCCGCTGAGCTCGGAGCGCTTGCCGGTTTTGTAGACAAGGAAGTCCCGATCGCCACGCCGCTGTCTCATTTCGGACACACCTTAGGGGCTTCGGGGTTGCTATCGGTCGCGCTCGCCGCGTCAGCTTGTCAGACAGGCTTCGTTCCACCGTCCCTTGCCAACTCGGACCAAAACACAATCGACGGTAGGCCGATCTTGGTGGACCGCCTCCAAGCCGAATTCAAGAGTATTCTTTCAACGTGTAGAGCGCTTAACGGTGCGTGTGCGGCAACAAGCGTTGGCGAAACTTCTCACGATAAACCGCAAACGCGCGAGCTTGGATGGGAAAAGGTCTCGATCCCCGGTCCGCTGATGAACCCGACGCTGAAACGTCTCGCCTCAGAAGCACTCGATCGCCGTCCGAGCAATCCGCCTGACGTTATAATTCTTCGTCTTGAAAAACCGTGTGCTCCACCATCGTCAGCCATCATCGGTGGACGCCTCCTGCCAAGCGCCGTGCTCGAGATCACGCCGGGTTTTGCTTCACAACTGATCGCTCGATGCTGGGGCTACACTGGTCCGGCGCTGTGTCTCGTCGGCAACGTTGATCTCGATCCGTATGGACTGACGACTGCTTTTCGTGATTCAGGAATGAATGTGTTTCAGGTGAATCTGAGAGGGAGTGGTGACAATCGTGCAATCGAATGGAACGCTTGACACGAACGACGCCCGCTTGATGGCAGGCTTGCGCGTTCTCGTGACGGGAGGCTCCGGCGGCATCGGGCAGGGAATCTGCAGCGTCGCCGCGCGCGAAGGCGCGAACGTCGCTTTCACCTGGCACGGAAACAAAGCGGGAGCAGATGCGACTGAAAAGATCGTGCGCGACTTTGGACGCGAGTGCCTGGCCATCCAAGCGGATCTTCGCGATGCCAGTGAGGCGGCCAAGGTCGTCGCCGCTATCGAGGAAACGTGGGGAGCAGTCGATACACTCGTGAACAACGCGGCGTTCAGCGAAGCAGTCCCTTTCATACTGATCGACGACAAAGACTTCGCAGACATTATGGAGTTGAATCTGTTCGCCGCGTTTCGCATGTGCCGTGCGGCAGTGCGCGGCATGATTCGCCAGAAATATGGACGGATTGTAAACATCTCCTCGATCACTGGATCGCGCTCGATCGCGGGACCGGTACATTACGCCGCCAGCAAGGGCGCGCTCGAAGGACTCACGCGTAGCCTCGCACACGAAGTCGGCCCGTACGGCGTTCTCGTCAATGCGATCGCAGCGGGAATTTTTGAAGGCGGACTGCGATCGACGATTCCCGAGCACCATCAAAAACGTTACCTCGACGCCTGCGCCCTCTCACGCTTTGGCCAACCAGGCGAATGTGGCGAGGCCGTTGCGTGGCTCGGTTCCCGACGCAACACGTACGTGAACGGCACCGTGATTTTCCTCGACGGCGGAACGTTAGCGTAATCGGAAAATCTGTGGCTAAAGCGATTGAAATGAACTAGAATCCCGCGCGTCCTCAAGCTGCCAAAAGGAGTGTGATCGTGATTCAACTCGACTCCCTCTTCGCAGGTCCTCCTCCAAAGAAGGACCGCGATGCCGCGTTCTTTTCTTACACTCGATCGATATGTCCCACCTGCAGAAAAGTGATCGACGCACACATCGTCCTGAGGGACGACAAAGTGTGGATGCAGAAAAAATGCCCGCGGCACGGTTTCTTCGAAGTCGAGGTCTCAAGCGACGTTGAGTACTACACGAAGTCGCTTTCCTATACGAAGCCCGGCACGGTGCCTTATCGCTTCGCGACGAAAGTCGAACATGGCTGTCCGGAGGACTGCGGCCTGTGTGAGGATCACCTGCAACACACCTGTTCGCCGATACTCGAAATCAACGACGTCTGCGATCTGACCTGTCCTGTTTGCATCGTCCGCAATCAACAGCGCTACTCGATGACGTTCGATGAGTTCAAAAGCGCTGTGGACCTGCTCGTGGCGGCGGAAGGTGAACTGCCGATCATGCTGCTGTCCGGTGGTGAGCCGACTCTGCATCCCCAGTTCTTCGAGTTTTGCGACTACGTGCTGCGTGGTCCACACGAAGGAAAAATCAAGCGTCTCCTGATCTCCACTCACGGGCGCAAGATCGCTCAGAACCGCGCCTTTGCTGAGAAGTTTAAAGAAGGCGGCATGTACGCGTCGCTCCAGTTCGATACGTTGCGGGCCGGCGTTTATCCGAAGACGCGCGGTGTCGAACTGATCGACATGAAGATGAAGTGCATCGAGGTGATCAAGGAGCTCGACATTCCGACGGTGATCGTTCCCACTGTCTCGAAGGGCGACAACAGCGACGAGCTCGGAGCGCTCGTCGAATTCGGATTGGAGCTGGAACAGTGTTCGAGCATTGTTATCCAACCAATGGCCCACACTGGTGATGGCGGCGACGGTTATCACGCGAACCCGGCAGGCCATCGACTCACGATGCCGGAAGTTCACCAACTTATTGAAGAGCAAACAGGCTGGTTCAAACGCGAGTACTTTCATCCGGTGCCGTGCTCACACCCGAGTTGTTACACAGCCACATACCTGTTTCGAATGAACGACGGCAAGTACAAACCGCTGCCGGAGTTTGTAAACATCAGGCAATACCTCGATGCGATGCAGAACCGCGCGATCATTCGTTCCGACAATCAACTCGAGAAAATGATTCTCGACTCGATCACGAACCTGTGGTCGGCAACGAAAGTCGGCGAAGATTCGGAGTTGATTCTCGGATCGTTGAAGTCATTCCTCAAAGACACTTTCAATTCGCGCAATCCGCTTTCCGCGGCGGATATCGAGCGGCGCACGGAGGCGCGCAGCAAGGCGCTGTTCATTCATAACTTCATGGATCCGTACGACCTCGATGTCGCTCGCTTGAAGAAGTGTTGCACGCATTACGTGATGCCCGACGGGCGGCTCATGCCTGGCTGTTCGTACAACAATCTGTATCGTCATAAGGACGAGCGCTTCTTCCCCGACGCCGAGCCCGTATCGCCTGCGCCAGTCAGAATTGAAAATGGGCCGGCACTGGTCCAGATCACCGGGAGAGTCAGTCAATAGCAACGGTTGAGACAATCGACGAGCTGCGAGAATTGATCGTTTCCGCGGCCCCGGAGGTGAATGCAGCGATGCCTGTACGCGATTGCTCGCCGGACGAGCCACTGGACGAGATCATTCCGTTCTCGTCGTTGATTTTGCTGGGCGTGGTTGTGGCAATTGAAGATCGTTATGGGATTCGCGTCACGCGCGAGCAGCTTGGGCGCGCGTCTGAGCGTGGAACGAGCCTCCGTAAGTTGGCGGACATGATTGAAGCCGCGAATAACACGGATTAAATGAAGATCGATATTATTCATCCGGCGCATTACCGGGACGACGGCAGTCTGGTTCAGTCGAAGAACCTAATCGATCGCCTGGGTGCGTACCTCCCGCACCTTGGACCACCGTTGATGGCTGCGCTCACGCCGGATAAGCACGAAGTCAGGTTAACTGAAGAGTATCTCGACGACGTCAATTTCGAGAGTGACGCGGACGTAGTAGCGCTTTCGGGACAGATCATGCAGCTTCAACGCTGTATCGATATCTCCAAAAGATTTCGTGCGTTGGGAAAGAAGGTCGTGCTCGGTGGTTACCTTCCTTCGATGTTGCCCGATCGAGTCGAAGGACTCTTCGACGCGATCGTCGTCGGTGAAGGTGACGAACTCTGGCCGCAAATACTCGACGACATCGAAAAAGGGGAACTAAAAAGTCGCTATAGATCATCGCGCCCGCCCGACATCAACAACCTGCCCGTGCCTCGTTACGATCTCATCAAGAAAGATCGAATTGTTGTTTATCCGGTGCAGGCCACGCGCGGCTGTCCGTTTACTTGTGAGTACTGCTCGATCGCGGCGGTTTACAACGGCATGTATCGCAAGCGTCCCGTGGACCAGATTGTTCGCGACGTGCAGGCGACGCGCAGCCGCAACATTAACTTCTGCGACGATAATCTCTGTGAAGATGTGAAGTTTTCCGAGCGACTCTTCACGGCGCTCAGAGGCGCGCCGATTCGTTGGGGAACTCAAACCACGATCAATGTTGCGCGCCATCCGGAGCTGTTGAAGAAGGCACGCGAGTCGGGTTGTGTGCTGATGGCGCTCGGCGTCGAAACGTTTTCGGCGCGCAATCTTGAAGACGTCAAGAAGACGTTTCATGCGGTTGATAAGTATGCAGATGGTTTTCGCCGGATCATGGACGCGGGCATTAGCCCGCACGCGCTCATCATCTTCGGACTGCCTGACGACAATGCGGAAACTTTCAAGCGCACGGTTGATTATCTTGAATCGTTGAAGGTGCCCGTCACGCAGTTTTTTATCTTGACGCCGTATCCGGGTTCGCCCACGGGCGATAAGATCTGGCGTTCCGGCGTAGTTTTCGACACGGACCTGAATCACCTGCGCGAGCCGTACGTGGTTTACCAGCCGCAGCAGCTTTCGCCGGTGGAGTTGCACGATGGCTGGTGGAGCGCGGTGCAGGAGTTTTACTCGCTTCGTTCGATCATGCGGCGCGTAGTATTTCGTCGCCGGCCGTTGAATTTGTGGGTGAACCTCGCGACGAATTTGTATTACTGGTCCAAGGTGAAGCGTGGAATTCACACGGTTTATTT
This sequence comes from Pyrinomonadaceae bacterium, assembly GCA_036745095.1. GTDB lineage: Bacteria > Acidobacteriota > Blastocatellia > Pyrinomonadales > Pyrinomonadaceae > PSRF01. Next base: position 21,198 of record DAIOGT010000017.1, on the reverse strand, counting down.
CGGGAAGAATTGAGCCACAAGAAGTACGAAAGCACAAAATGGTTTTTCTGATTGCAGCGTCGGAACAGAGTGATCTCGCGAGGGTGCGAGAAGAGAAACCGGAATTGTGGCGACACGTGCGTCGTTACAACAAACCGGTTCAACTCGCGCTCGCGGCCGCTGATGAGGTGATGAGATCTTCAAAAGATCCGTCAACCGCGGCGGTGATCTCAGCCGCTCCATGCCAGCCTGGGTCTGCCGATCTTTATCGCTGGGGACACATTGTCACTTCAGGCATGGCCAGTGGCACGCTCGGCAACCTTCGCATGAATCCGACGCAGACACTGCATGCTGTCGATAACCTTGCCATGTCGGCCTTCGCGATTGCACATCGGAATCACGCGTATTGTCTCGGACTCGGTGGCGCGGCGGGCCAGGCGTGGTGCGGGCTTGAAGCGGTGCACGAACGTCTAAACGCCGGCCACGAAGAGGAAGCATTGTTGATGGCGGGAGATCAGGACGCCGCGGAAGACACGTCCGCGGGATTGGGCGTGGCTCTGTTGTTCTCGATACGTGCCAGACGATATCCAGTGTTGGACCGTCTTGTTCGTCTCGTTTCGATTTCGCGTAGCCGCAAAATCTTCGACGTCGTTCCCCATGCGGCAAATGGACTGGCGGCGTTGTTGTCGTCGATTGCTCAGCATCGCTGCGGGACGTTGTCATATGTTGTGCCGCCTCAACATACAGACGGATTTTCAAGCGTGACGGTTAATCTGGAAATCTCCAATGCCTGATAAGCATCGCGTCGTTATCACAGGCATGGGCGCGCTCTCCGCGCTCGGCGCAAGTACGCGCGACCTGTGGAACGGACTACTCGCAAATCGATCCGGCGTGAGGCGGGTGCAGCGCCTCGTTGCTTCCGGAATCACCGTGACTAGCGGTGGTGAAGTGGAGGCGGTATCGCCGGAGAACATCGATCGCGATCACGAGATTGCGAATCGCGCGATCGGCGACGCCCTCGTTGAAGCGAAGCGCGATGCGTCGGAATGCGGTTTCATCTGGTCCACTGGTCTCGACACTTTCCAGATGGGCGCGAGCGGTTTTGTGCATCGCTCAGCCGGACGTTGTTTTTCCAACCTCGCTTCGAGGTTCACGGGCCCGCGACGCATGGTCGCCGCCGCTTGTGCGTCCGGCACGCAGGCGATCGGTGAAGCGTTTCGTCTGATTCGAGACGGACAGGTTGAGGCGTGTGTGGCCGGCGGATCGAGTGTGATGTTGACGCCGTTCTACCTGATCGGATTTGCGGGATTGCAAGCTGTCGCTATCGACAACGGTGACGATCCATCGCGTGCGTGTCGTCCTTTTGATAAGAAGCGCAAAGGGTTCGCGCTCGCAGACGGCGCCGGAGCGATGGTGTTAGAGAGTCTGGAGAGTGCGCATGAGCGCAACGCGACGGTGTTTGCGGAAGTAATCGGATTCGGCGTAAGCCAGGATGCCTTCGACCTGAATCGACCTTGCGACGACGGCGCAGGCGCGGAGCTTTGCATGCGTCGCGCGCTTGCGGATGCTGAACTAGCCCCCGAACAGATCGACGCGGTGAATGCGCATGCGACAGCCACCTATTCCGGTGATCTTGCTGAGGCGGCAGCGTTGCGAAATCTCTTTGCCAACAGATGGCGCGACGTCCCGGTGTCAGGATCGAAAGGCGCGATCGGGCATGCGATGGCGGCCGCGGGCGTGCTCGAAGCAATCGTTGCCGCGCACACATGTGCGACTGGCATCGTGCCGCCAACAGTGAACCTGCATCACGTCGATGAAGGCTGCGAGTTGGACCACGTGATCGGAGAGCCGCGCGACGTCGATGCGAAGACGGTGTTGTCAGTGTCCTTTGGAATGGGTGGACAGAACGCAGCGCTAGTTGTTAAGCGCGCCACAAACGAAGGCGAACTGAGTAGCCACAAAAAAGCACAAAAAACACAAAACGGTTAATAAGATCATTTGTGAATTTTGTGCCTTGTTGTGGCTAATCTGAAATTGAACAATGAGCACGGATTGGGGATTAAAGGATCACGTGACGTTTGTTACGGGAGCGACCGGATATCTGGGACGGGCGCTGGCGCACGGGTTTGGTGCAGCAGGGGCGAGGCTCTTCTTAACAGGACGAAATGAAGGCGCGCTGGCGGCGCTTGCGCGAGAGTTGCCGGCGCAGATTTTCGCTGCCGACCTGACTGCAGAAAATGCGGCGCCGGCTGTCGTCAATCGTGTCATTGACCAGGCGGGACGCATTGATACGTTAATAATCAACGCCGGCACGCTGGCTGATGGCCTGGTCGCGAGTTTGACTGACGACGATCTCGCGCGAGTTTACGAGCTAAATGTGATGGCTGCGTTTCGCCTGCTCAGGGCCGCTCTGAAACCGATGATTCTCAACCGCAGCGGCAGCATCGTCGTGGTTTCTTCAACCGCTGCGCAACGTCCCGGGGTTGGACAGGCAGCGTATGCCTCGTCGAAAGCAGCACTCGAAACCCTTGTGCGGACCACAGCACGCGAGACGGCCACGCGCGGGATCAGGATCAACGCCGTGGCGCCGGGCCTACTAGCCGGCGGCATGAGCGCTCGCATTCTCGACGATCACATGGACCAGGCGCGTGCGTCGATTCCGATGGGAAGGCCGGGCGAGGCGGATGAAGTCGTGCCGGTGGTCCTCTTTCTCGCATCGCCGATGAGCTCATACGTAACGGGCCAGGTGTGGTGCGTCGATGGAGGCGTGACGGCGTGAGTACGCGCGACACACAGGCCGAAGTCGCGACACTCGTGCGCCAAACGCTTGCGCTTTCGGAGAGTGAGCCGATCTTGCCGCAGCAACTGTTCTTCTACGATCTCGGTTTTACTTCGATGGACTTGCTCGATCTGCTGTTTCGTCTCGAGCAACACTTTGAGATCGAGATCCCGGAAGGAACGATTTATCACCTTGCGCGTGGCGATCTTGCGGAGGCGGAATTTGCCGAAGATGCGGTACTGACTGAGGCGGGACGACAACGATTAATGAACCTGCTTTACGACACGCCTGAAGAGTTGTTTCCGGCGCGTATACACGCGACGACGCTGCCGCGCTTTTGCACGGTGGGCGCAATCACGCGACTGGTGGACCATAAGCTGGCCGAGAAACATGTTTGAGTTGCTTAGATCGATACGGATTGACGCCGAGAATGGCCGCGCTTCTGGCGCCGCCGTCATCCCTGCCGAGCATCCTCTTTTTGCAGATCACTTTCCCGGGAGATCGTTGCTGCCAGGATCGCTGATTCTCGAGCTCGCCGCGCAGGTGGCTGGACCACTGGCCGAAGAGTTCACCAAAGCAGAGTTGGGGATCGAACGATGGGCCATCCTGGGAATGGTGCGCGACGCGCGCTTTTCGCAGCCCGTGTTTCTTCCCGCGTCCCTTGAGATAACAGCGTCGATCTCTCGCTCACAATCTTCCAATGTCAGCACGAGTGTGAGTGTTTCGGTGAACGACGAACGTGTGATGCAGGCGGAGCTGGTCATGATGATGATCGAGTCGTCCGCTGAATGGGCGCCCGCGATCGAAGCGCGCAACAGTCGTCTCGCGCGCTGGAAGGAGGCGTCATGACGAGGCTTTCCGCGATCGATGCTTTCTTCGTGGCGTACCAGGAGTCGTCCGGCGTCCTGATGCAGCTCGGCGTCGAGGTGGAGTTAAGGGGACGGATTACTCACACAGACGTGGATCGAATGTTGGCGCACGTAGTGAAGCGCTGGCCACCACTAGGGCAACGTTTGCACCGTGACTTGCTTGGGTTGTCGTGGACAGGTAAACCGAACACACGCGAGATGCTCCATGTCGCGGAGAAGCGCGACGCATTAGCAGAGTGGCGCAACCGGCCTTTAGACCCATTTCGCGAGCCACCATTTCAACTACTCTGGATCGCGGAAGATCAGTCAGAAAATCAGGTAAATCTTCTCGCGTTTCGCGCACATCATGCGGTTGTTGATGGCGAAGCGTTCTTTGCAGTCTGTGTTGGGGCTGTTCGAGCGCTTGTAAATCAGGTCGCCGATACCACGGATTCTAAAAACGGCTTTACTCGAGCTGTAACAGTTAAAGATGCATTGCAAAGAGTCCAACAGCTGCGGAGGGAGGCGCAAACCAATCAGAGTGCTCGCATTGCAGTACGCAGCACTGCTCCCGGGCCGATTGGCACTGTCGAACGAGATTTGGAAAAGAATCAGTTAAGCGGATGGCTCTGCGCCGCGGCGTGGATGCGCGCCATTCACGCTTGGAATCGTTCACGCGGCGCGGCGACGACCGCACGTGTCTCACTCGAAGTGCCTGTTAGTCTGCGGCGAGCCCGCAATAACTTATGCATCGGTAACCATATCTCGCCCTTAGTGCTCTACGGCGATGCGACCGAACCGCTCGAACATCTGGCGCAGCAGCTCAAACAGCAGATGAGTCGGGCGATGCGACAGCGAACACATCTCGCGCTCCCGTCGCTCGCTGCTCCGGCGAAGTTCCTGCCGTGGGAAGTGTTTCGTCGCATTGCCGCGAGTCCCGAGCTGACGGGGTTTGCGACCAGTCATTTCGCGTGGTTCGAGTATGCACAAACGATTCACGAAGAGGTATCGCGCGCATCGAGTGGCGCATTGCAAATCGTGAATCAGCAGATCTACACGCCCGTTTGTTTGCACATGGGCGCCGCGGTATCGATTCTCGCGTGGCCGGAACGTGCGCAACTCTTCTTAACTCATCGACTGAACGCGCTGCCGGCAAATGACGCAAATGTCCTGTTGGACCTGATGGTCCACGAGTTGGTTGGCAAGCAAATGAAACGGCAACAGATCGCTGTATGAGCGACGCAGACTCCAGCGATCCGGTCATTATCATCGGTGCAGGTCCGGCAGGTCTCGCAGCCGCGCACATGCTGGCGAAGCGAAACATCGATTACGTGATCCTTGAAAAGGGCGGCGCCGTCGCCAACGCATTGCGACGTGTCGATCCCGAAATGAGGCTGCTTTCGCCGAAGAGGTTCTCTCTAATGCCCGACATGCATCCGGAGCCGAACACACCGACCTATCTGCCGTTTAGCGTCCTGGTGCATGAGCTGGAGCGATACCAGCAACAGCATAATTTAAAGGTCACTTTCGATTGCACCGTGCTTTCAATTCGAAAAGAGGGGCGCGGCTTCTCGGTTCGCTATCGAGCCAACGACGGTGAAAAGCATGAGCTGCGCGGCAGCCATGTGATAAACGCGACCGGAATCATCAGCAACCCGCGTCTCCCGGATGATTTTCTCTTTGAACCGTGTCGATGGCGTCACAGCATCGACGTTCGTGCCGAGGAACTTGCCGCCTCACATCGCCTTTTGGTCGTGGGCGGTGGCGCATCGGCGGCCGAGGTGCTCGAGAACTGGTTGCGCGTAAGACAGGAAGGCGACCAGGCGTGGTTGTCGCTACGGTCGAAGCTCCATGCGATTCCACATTGGATCTTCGGCATCGACATTCACTACTTCGCCTGGCTGCCCGAACAGATTCCAGCCGGTTTGTTCGGATGGCGTGCCGGGCGGTTGACTGAACCGATGACCGGACGCGCCGTGGTCCACGCGATGCGCGCCGGACTGATAAAGCGCATGCCTGCGGTGCGTAGCTACAGAAACGGAAACGTCGAATTTGTAAATGGAGAACGACTCGATCCTGACTTGATCGTGTTCGCCACGGGCTTTGGTTATGTAGCGGCACATCTGAAGGACGTTGTCGATCTCGATCCGGATGGCAGACCGCTCGTGAAGAACTGCGAAAGCACACGCACGCGTGGAGTATTTCTGCTCGGGTATCGCTTTGGGAGAACATTCGCGTCGCCTTACCTGCGCGGCATTGCACGCGATGCGGAATTTGTGGCCGAACGTATAGCGCGGGAGAAACGAGTGAGATGAAAGCAGTTCGTGTAAAAAACTTCGGAGATGTGGACCAACTCGAGATCGTCGATTTGCCGGATCCGGATCCGCAACCGGGCGAAGTGAGAATTCGGGTCGAGGCGTGTGGTTTGAACTACGCCGATATCATGCAGCGTGCGGGTCTTTATCCGGGTGGACCAAAACCGCCGTTCATCTCCGGTCTCGAAGCGGCGGGCGTGGTTGAGATGGGTGAAGGACTACCCGCCGGTTCGCGCGTGATGGCAGTCTCGGCGGGTGGTTGTCATGCGGAGCGCTTATGCGTCAGTGCGGCTGCGTGCATGCCGGTGCCTGATTCGTTGTCTTTCGTCGAGGCTGCTGCATTTCCGGTTCAGTATCTGACGGCGTATCACGCGCTAACGACCGTGGGACGGGCGGTTCGCGGTGAAACAGTTTTGATTCATGCCGCGGCAGGCGGTGTAGGCACGGCAGCAGTGCAGATCGCGAAGTTGCTGGGCTTGCGTGTGATCGGCACGGCTTCCTCGGAAGAGAAACGGTCCCGCGTACTCGCCCTTGGAGCTGATGAGGCACTGGGCTACGACGAATTCGATCAAAAACTGAGCGGGAAGGATGCGCCAACGTTGATACTCGAAGCGGTCGGTGGCGACGTGTTTCGCAAGAGTCTCGCGATTCTGCCGTCTCTCGGGCGACTCGTGGTTTTCGGCGCCGCAAGTCAGGAAGTGCAGCCGATCGACACGTTGAAGTTGCTGTTTCGATCGCAGGGCGTGTTTGGCCTGCATCTGAATGCAATCTTCGAGCGGCCAGGTTTGATGGGTGAATCCATCGCGCGCCTCTTTGAATGGATCGGGCAAGGGAAGTTGAAGATGCAGGTGGGCCACGTTTTGCGGCTCGAGCAGATTCGTGAAGCCCATGAGTTGATCTCGAGTAGAAAAAGCTACGGGAAGATTGTTTTGATCGCGGATTAAGGCAGATTTCAGACATGTTTTATCGCCTCACCGACTATTTGCACTTTGCGAGGATGTATCGTCGCAATCAGCGACGGCAGCGCGTGTGGGGAAAGTTGTATGAAGAGGCGGTGCGCTCCAAGTCGTTCAAACTGCCGGTCGCCACTGTGGTCCAATTGATTCCCACCGAAGCGTGCAACCTGCGTTGCCCGTTCTGCAATCAGTGGGGAGAAAACGGTTACTTCTTCGACGGCGTGCGGCGGGTTCAACACATGGACGAGCAGGGATTGACGAAACTGATGCGCGGACTCTCACCACGCGACTCACTCATCAGTGTTCACGGTGGCGAGCCGTTTGTCTACAAACACATCGACACCTTGCTCGATCTCCTGCGAGAACAGCAGTTCGACGTCATCTTCTCAACTAACGGCACACTCCTCAATTCTCATCTCGAGCAGCTCGCGAACATACGAAACCTGATCTTCCTGCTGTCGATCGACGGCGACGAGCAGACTCATGACAAAGTTCGCGGAAAGGGAACGTTCAAAGCCGCGCACGACGCGATACGGGCGCTTTTCGAGCTGCGTCGCCGGCGTGGCGTACCTTTGCCGGCTGTGATCATGAGCACGGTTGTGTGCGAGTGGACCACGGACGTGCTGGAGCGCGTTTACGACGTCGCGCGTGAGTTTCGCGCTCTTGCCATCAACTACAACTTTCGCTGGTTTCTCACGGAAGAAGTGGGCCAGGCTTACGAGCGACATTTGCAGCATGAGTTTGGCGTGAAGTCGAGCGGCGCGTGGCGTGGCTGGGTTTCGAAGAATCATGAGAAACATGACTACAGCAACGTCGTCGCCGCGCTCGATCGCGTGTTGCAAAAGAAGAGACGATTCTCGCCTCCGTTTGTCGTGACCACACCCAGCCAGTTGCGTGGCTCAGACTACGAAACGTACTTCACTGATTACCTGAACACCTTTGGCAACGAGAGTTGCTTCATGCCCTTTTACTGGGCGCGTGTGCACGCGAGCGGTGAACTGATCTTTTGTCCGGGACATCCTGACATCGTCGCCGGCAACGTTTTTCAAGACGGGTTTTTGGAATCGTTCAACTCCGCGGTGGCGATTAAGTTTCGCAAGCACATGCTCACGAACCGATTGCCGATCTGCAATCGCTGCTGCGGACTCTACATGACGAATCCCGCGCGTTCGTTCGAACAGAAGGCGCGCAAGAGACTCGCCCTGCCCAAACAAGTCAACACTCACTGGCCCGAGGTGCTCCCATGATCACTCTTACGGTCCTCTTGCTTGCGACGCTTTTTCTCGCGTATTCAAATGGCGCGAACGATAACTTCAAAGGCGTTGCTACCCTCTTCGGCAGCGGCACTACGAGTTACAATTCCGCAATCATCTGGGCCACCATCACGACGTTTGCAGGATCGATAACTTCACTTTTTCTGGCTGAGACATTGCTTAGGAATTTTTCCGGGCGCGGCCTCGTTCCCGACGCGCTCACCGCCTCACCGCAGTTTGTTTTGGCAGTCGGTCTGGGTGCCGGGCTAACCGTGATGCTTGGGAGTGTAACCGGTTTTCCTGTGTCGACTACCCACGGACTCGTCGGCGCTCTCGTCGGAGCTGGGCTAACGGCGGTTGGCTTGAGCGTAAACTTCGCGACGCTGGGCACGTTGTTCTTTCTACCGTTGCTGGCGAGTCCGATGCTTGCCGTGGGTTTGGGAGTAGTGAGTTATGTCCTTGCACGCGGACTCAGGGTGAAGCTGGGAGTGAAAAAAGAATGGTGTGTTTGCCTGGATGAAGTTATTCAAGTGGTTCCGATTCCGCAACCTGCAGGGTTACTCGCCGCGATTCTCAGTGCTGTGATTTATGCTGCCGTACGCACCTTCTGATGAAGCAGCCTTACACAACGCGTGATTACCTGCACTTCGCGCGCTTTTACTGGCGCGGGCGGCGGCGCCAGCAACGGTGGGGCAAAGACTTTGAAGCTTCGGTTCGTGATGGAAGTTTCAAGCTGCGGGCTGCGGCTGTCGTGCAACTCATTCCGACCGAAGCCTGTAATCTGCGTTGTCCATTCTGTAACCAGTGGGGCACAAACGGTTACTTTCTCGCCGGCTCGCGCAAAGTCGAAAGCATAGACCAGCACGCCATCATTCCGCTCATCGAACGACTCTCGCCATTCGATTCGATGATCAACGTTCACGGCGGCGAGCCTTTTGCTTACAAGCAGATCGATAGCCTGCTCGCGACACTCGCTGAACGCGATTTCGACGTGCTGATCACGACGAACGGCACGCTCATGAAAAACCATCTCGCTGCCGTAGCCAGGATTAGAAATCTCGCATTCATTCTCTCGATCGATGGTGACGAGGAGACTCACGACAGCGTTCGTGGCAAAGGTACTTTCAAGCGAATCACGGAGGGACTTGAAGGCCTGTTTGATCTACGTCGCGAGCTGGGATTGCCGCTGCCACTCGTCATCATGAGTACGGTTGTGTGTGAGTGGACCACGGATGTTATCGAGCGGGCATATGAAACCGCGTCTGAACTGGGCGTGTTCATCCTCAACTACAACCTGCGTTACTTCATGCCCGAAAATGCAGGTGTTGTTTACGAGAAGCACCTCGAGGAACAGATGGGCGTGACTTCGTCGGGTGCGTGGCGCGGCTGGGTCGCGCCGGCTCACGACCAGCACGACTACAGGGAAACAGTCGATCGTTTGCGCCGGTTACTCATGCGAAAGCGTTTGCGAGTGTGGCCGCCTTACGTTGTCACTGGCCCGAGCCATTTGCGCCGCAAAGATTTTGACGGCTGGTTCTCAAACTATCTCAACACCTTTGGCAACGAGAGCTGCTTCATGCCGTTTTACTGGGCCAGGATCCATGCGAACGGCGATCTGATTTTTTGTCCAGGACATCCTGACGTCATCGCCGGAAATGTTTTTCGCGACGGTTTCATGGAATCATTCAACTCCGCGATGGCCGTCAGGTTCCGCAAGCACATGCTCACGAACCGCATGCCAATCTGCAATCGCTGCTGCGGCCTTTACATGACAAATCCGGCGCGCAAGTTTGAACAAAAGGCGCGACGCAATCTCGGTCTCAGCAAGAAGGTGATGGTCCACTATCCGTGAAGAGCGACTCGATACGCTTCTACGCCGAGCTTTACGTTGAGCGAAGTCCCGCGACCGTTTGGTCCTACTTCTCTGATCTCACGCAATGGAAACACTGGAGTCCGATTTGTCTCGAATGCCGGCTCGTTCAGGGGCCGCAACTCGAAACCGGCTCGGTGATGCGGATACGATTTCGCGTCGCGCGTATCGCGACTGTTGTTTTGGCAAATGTCATCAACGTGAAGCCGCCAAACGTCATCACGTGGACTGGGGGAAAGTTTGGTCTGAGCGCGGTGCATACGTATCGATTCGAGAGTCACGGAAACGGCACGATGATGATCAATGAAGAGCGAATCTCGGGCGCGCCTTTTCCGATCAGTACTGCGATCAAGCGCTGGTACGCGACGACCGATCTTTCGTTTCAATCGCTGGCCGGGATCAAAAGGGAATTGGGATGAAGAAGATCCTGATCGTCACCTGTCGTTTCGACGAAGACCGGAATGGCGGAGCGAGGCCCTGGCGTGTGCCGCAGGCAATGGCAGCCGCGTACCTCGCGGGCGGTTTCAATCCGAAGCTGTGCGACGTACGTGTTTACAGCGAGCTATACAGTGGACCACTCCGCGATCTCGATCTGCTGCGCTGGCCGGATATGCTGGTCCTCTCCGGGTTGCAGGTAGATTTTGATCGTTTTCTGCACCTCACTGCGTACGCGCGCACTCTGAATCCGAAAGTGATCGTTGTTGCCGGTGGGTCGCTGGTCGAAGTGCTGCCTGTTTTCTCGCGAAGGTTCTTCGATTACTGCTGCCGTGGACCGGTCGAAGAGATCCAGGCCGTCATCAAAGATGCATTTGGCGCGGATCATGTCTCCGAAAAGTTCACGCCGCGTTACGACCTTGCTTACTGGAGCAAGGGCGTGGGACTCGTCGAGTCGAGCCGCTACTGCAACTTCCACTGTAACTTCTGCACGATGTCGATTGGCAATCACAGCTACACGAATTTCGACGTGGATGAAGTGCGCCGGCAGATTCTAAGCACGAAACGAAAACACATTTTCTTTCTCGACAACAACTTCTACGGCAACAACGTCCATCACTTTGAAAGTAAGCTGGAAATGCTGAGGGAGATGAAGCGCCGCGGTGAGTTGCGCTCGTGGGGAGCGGAGCTCACGGCCGACTTCTTTATGAAGCAACACAACGTGGAATTGGCTCGTGAGTCCGGATGCGTGTCGTTGTTTTGTGGAGTGGAGTCGTTTGATGCTGACAGCCTTGCGTCGTTTGAGAAGCGACAGAACATGATTAACCAGGTCGATTTGATTCGACGTTGTCTTGATGCAGGCATTCTGTTTCTCTACGGAATCATCGTCGATCCCACACGGCGGTCGCTGAAGTCGCTGCAAGCGGAGTTTGAATTCATTCTTAACAACGACCAGATCACATTGCCGAGTTACTTTACTTTGCCGATACCGTTGGTAGGCACGCCGTTGTTCTTTCAGTATCTGAACGCGCGTGTGATCCTGCCACGAACGCGTGTGCGTGATCTCGATGGCACGACGCTCTCGCTGCGCCCACTGGATGACCCGGCATTGGTCGCGAAGTTTTGGTCCAGGTTGCTGCGTTGGCAAGGTTACAGGCGAAAGATCGTCATACGCACGGCTCGGTTTGTAAGAAGATACAGGCACTCGCTCGATTGGCTCGCGTGTGGCGTGAGCGTCGGCAACAGCGCCACGCAGTTGTTGCCGAGGTATCGAAACAGGAAGCGCACGTTTATCAGTACGAGTGAGTGTTTGGATCCGCTTTATAAACCGCTGTGTGCGGTGGAGTCGAAGTTTCAGACGTATTTCGAGCCGGTGTATGTGACGGATGAGGCCGGGAACTTAAATCCGGATTTCGAAGAAACGAAGGACAGCGCGCCGGTCAAGTGCCTTTGAACCCGACGCGCTGCCACCCGCTCGCGCGAACTCGTGCCCACGCTATCGAACACACTGCCTCGGTCGCATGACATTCGCGAAAATGTAATTCGCGACGTTGCGACCCACTGACTGCCCGGCGACGTTATCAAACGTAAAATGAATGCCTCCGTAAACACGGGCACGCGCCTGTTCGTTCGCCATCACGCTGAACCCGGCGTACGAACGCGTCGCGCCGCCCGCCCCTTCCCACGTATGCTGGAATGCAATGTCATCGCGCCCAAAGAACTGCGCGAGGATTGTCGACTGCGAAGTTCCGATCGCCGCCATGTTTCCCGCATAACTCGGGTACGGTGGATTTCCAATCAACGACGACCACGCCGGATCCGCTGTCGTGTTTGCATTCCCATCCTCATCAGCACGACGAATCGCGGTGACCGGGCGCCACAGGCCATAGTGAAACTTGCTGGCAAACGTGGTCTGTAACGCATCGTGAAGCGCCATGTTCGTGAGCGCAAACAAACGAGCTTTTTCGACAGTCGTGGCGCCACGAGCGAGTGAGACCGTACGCGCGACATTGTTCCAAACAAACAGGAAGTTAGTCGGCGTACCGACATTAGCCCACAACTGCGCGACCAGAGTTTGATCCGCAGTGCGCGTGGCGCTGTTAACCGATCCGAGCTCTTTCACTTCGTTGAAATCGGCAGCGTACTGCGTGCTGGTCAACGACGGCGGCGCATCTGGCCGGAACTGCGTACCGGATGTGATGCCGAACGGCGTAACATTCGGGTAGTGAGTGAACGTCGCTGCGCCCGGTGCGGGCTGCCAGTTTCCCGGGGTTGCCGGCAAACTGTACGCAGGCGGCGTAACTGTCCAACCATCGCTAGCGCGTGCGGACAGCACACGCTCGGCAACAATTTGACCGACTCTGATGCCTTGTTGTGCACGATACTCATCGATCCCCAGAAGCGAGATCGCGAGCTCGGCGTCGAAGATCTCCACACGCGTCGGATACAACGCGGCCAGCACATCGCGCGCGGCTTTTGCGGCCGCAGCTTCGATTGAAGCGTTTTGTGACCCGGGCACCTCAATCAAGTAAGGCGTATAGTTTCCGTCGATGGAGTTGGCGGCGTCGAACATCGCCGCGTGCATCATGGCGTAGCTGCGCACGGGCATGATGGTCGGCGGGTGTTGTCCTGGGGTGCTAACCGTCTGCATTAACACGCGGTTCCACTGCAGGATGACGTCTTCCTCAAAGACTGGCGCGCTTGTCGCGCTGTGGCGCGCCCAGACCGCGGTCTGGGTGCAAATTAAGACTGCGAGTGTAAGAAGAATGCTTTTGATAACTTTGTTTTTCATTTCCGTTTCCTTCCGTCAATTTCGCTGCGTTGATGCAGCCAATTTCCAGCGTTAGAATGAGCGGGTTTTTGCGCCTTCCAACCTGCGTGAAAGTCGTTCGCTCAACGGGTGCGGAAACTACGCGAGGGCGAGCGAAAAGTACTTAGAAGCCCGCTGATTTTTTCTGAAAGAGTTTCTGAAAGCCGAATGTCTGAGCAAAATCACCACTTTTACGAGTTTGGGCCGTTTCGGCTCGACCCTGTGAAGCGTCGTCTTTTGCGTGATGGGGAGACGATCCGGCTGACTCCGAAGGCATTCGATCTGCTGCTCGTGCTTGTCGAAGAGCGCGGGCGGACGGTTGAGAAGGATGAGCTGCTGGAGAGGGTTTGGGCGGGCACGATTGTCGAGGAGAACAATCTCAACCAGAACATCACGACCTTGAGGAAGTCGCTGGGAGACAGCCGCCACGAGAGCCAGTACATCGCGACGATTCCCGGTGTCGGATACCGCTTTGTTGCGGAGGTGAGAAAGATTGAAGAGGGATTGGTGCAAAGCCGCGAAGAAGATGCAGGCGTGGAGCACCGAGTGACGCCGGCGGAAATGAGGACGCGGCCGAACCGGGTGTTTCGTTATGCACTCCTCATTCTCGTTCCCCTCGTTCTCGCGGCGATCGCTTACGCGTTGTACACGCGAGAAAAACCACGGCCGGCCGTATCATCGATCATGGTTCTTCCTCTCGAAAACCTGTCCGGCGATCCCGCCGAGGAATACTTCGCCGATGGAATGACGGACGCGCTGATCGGAGATCTCGCTCAAATTGGCCGGCTGCACGTGATTTCGCGCACTTCCTCGATGCATTACAAAGGGACGAAGAAGTCTCTGCCGCAGATTGCCGGTGAGATCAACGTTGACGCTGTTGTCGAAGGTACTGTGCAACGCTCAGGCGATCGTGTTGTTGTGCGTGCACAGTTGATTCATGCTGCGACAGACCGGCACCTGTGGGTCCAAACGTACACGCGCGACGTGCGCGACGTGCTCGATCTTCAGAGTGAAATCGCCCAGGCGATTGCGCGCGAGGTGCACATCCAGTTGACGCCTGGCGAGCAGGCGCGTTTCACGGCGCGCCGTCCAGTGCAACCAAAGGCTTACGACAGCTATCTACAGGGCCGTTATCTCTTTTGGAACAAACGCACCGAGGAAAACATCAACAAAGCAATCGAGCTTTTTGAAAATGCGATCAAAGAAGATGCGAATTACGCGCCCGCGTATGTAGGGTTGGCTGATTGTTACGCTGCGCTCAGCGTGGTCCAGGTGAGTGCGTTAACGCCAGCCGAAGGCAGGAGACGCGCCGAGGAAGCGGCGACCAAAGCCCTTGAGCTTGATAGCGGACTCGCGGAGGCTTACAGCGCGCTGGGTTATGTAAATCATTACAACTGGAACTGGGCCGCCGCCGAGCAGCATTTCAAACGCGCCCTCGAGCTCAATCCGAATTACGCGAACGCGCATAACGTTTACGCGAGCTATCTGATGACGCGTGGGCGTGTTGACGAATCGATCGCGGAATCGAATCGCGCGCGTGAGCTCGATCCGTTTTCACTCTCGATCAGCGCGCAGCGCGGTTTTCTACTCGAGAACGCGCGGCGCTATGGCGAGGCGATCGAGCAGCTTCGTGCGGTTATCGCGATGGATCCGAATCATTACCAGGCCTACTGGCTTCTCGGTCACACTTATGCTGCGAACCAGCAGTTTGACGAAGCGGTTGCGGCGGCGGAGAAGGCTGTTGCGTTGTCGGGAAGAACACCGGGCGCGCTCGGCATGCTCGGGTTGGCTTACGGTCTCGCGGGGCGTAAAGCTGAGGCGATGAAGATCTTGAACGAGCTGTTGGAGCTTAATAAAACTCGGTACGTCACACCCGCGGCTTTGTGCAACGTCTACCTCGGCCTCGGCGACAAGGAAAAGACGTTTGTGTGGCTCGAGAAGGCGTACGAGGAGCGGTCCAATTACATCGCGTACCTGAAAGTGTTTCCAATCCTGGATCCGATCCGTTCCGATCCGCGGTTTGCCGCTTTAGTGCAGCGAGTCGGTTTGTAGAGTTCTAAACCAGGCCCATCTGACGCGCGAGGTCGGTTGCCGTCTGTGGGCGGTCGTCGGGGTCTTTCGCTAGCGCATGCATGATCCCGATCGATATTCGCCTCGGAATTCCGAGTGAGGCAGCAAAGGGCGGTGGCGGCTCATGCAGGTGCCTGTTGATCACACCTGAAACAGTTTCCGCCTCAAACGGCCGCTGGCCCGAAAGCATCTCGTAGAACATCGCGCCAAGACTATAAACATCCGAGCGTGCGTCGAGCGGTTCGCCGAGACACTGCTCAGGCGACATGTAAAAAGGCGTTCCTACAACTGCCCCTGTCGAAACTCCGCCCGCATCAGCCAAAAGTTTCGCCAGACCAAAGTCAACCACTCTCACGCTCTCGACTTCAAAATCGTCATCAGGGGCAACAACAAGAATATTATCGGGCTTGAGATCGCGATGGACCACGCCCTGTCGATGCGCTGAGCCGACGCCCGCGCAGATCCCGCGCATCAGTCGCACGCCACGTTCGACAGAAAAGTGGTCCTCACTTCGCAGCAGCTCGCGCAGCGGCGTTCCTTTCACAAACTCCATCACGATGTACGCGGGCGCGTGCTCGTCGTCAGTCTCACCAAAATCGTGAATGGTGATGACACTCGGATGGCGCAGCATCGCCGCGGCACGCGCTTCCCTGCGGAAGCGTGTGAGTGCGGCATCGTCTTTGACGAACTTGCCGGTGAGGATTTTCACAGCCACATCGTCGCCGATGTGAACGCGGCGCGCGCGATAGACGAGGCTCATGCCGCCCTCGCCCAGCTTGGCCACGAGCTCATATTTACCGTCGATCTTGTGCCCGATGAGTGGATCGGGATTGACGAGTCGAACAGTGGGAAGTGACGAGACGAAGTGGCTTTCGTAATACGGATGCGCGCCGGGTCCCGGCAACGTCAGGGGCGAGCCGCAATCGGCGCAAAACATTGCCTCTTTATTCAGAAACAACTCACACGCCGCACAAAACGGATTGTTGGCACGGAGCTCGACGATGAGCTGGTCCAACTCGTCTTCAATCGTGTCGAGACCCTTTGCACCGGTTGCGGACGCGCGGAGATCTCCTTCCGGATCGAAGAGGAAATATGCCGGAAGATTTTCCTGACCGTGACTCACTTTGTAGTCGTTATCGAGCGCGCATGGCTCGGTGAGATTGAATCGCGTGATCGCATCGCGCACCGTATGTGAATCTTTGCCGGCCTCGGATTGCGGCACGTGCACGGCGACGACACGCACTCCTTCGCGCTTGCGCTGATCGCGTAACTGCGCGACGTGGGTGAGGTTGATTTTCGACGTTTCCGAGCTGACGGACCAGAGATGAACGAGCGTCGGATGTCCCTTCGTGTGGCGCGCACTGACCTTACGGTTCAGCCATTCCGTCGCCAGCTCAAAGGAACGCAGATCAAATCCGCGTTCATCCGTGTAAATCCGCGTCATAAAGTTTTACGACCAGCTTGTTCGGATCCGTGGGGGCGTTGTCAGGGTTTGCATCACCACGCAATACTGCTCTGTCTTCTCTTTCAATGCGGCTAATTGCTCTGGTGTTGCGTCGGGAGCTTTGATGTCGAATCGCGCGTGTATATTTTGAAAACCAACCGGAACTTCTTTCGAGATGCCGAGCGTGCCGCTCAGATCCATCTCACCTTCAACCTCGACGCGAATGTGCTCGAATGGTATTCCCATCGCAGTCGCAACGAGCTGGCAAGTGAGTTGCGCACATGCAGCCAGCGCGCCCAGCAGCAAATCACCTGAACACGCAGCGGTGCCGGGACCGCCGACACCGCTGTGCGCCTGTGTTTCAAGAATCTTGTCGCCGACTTCAACCGAGCAGGCAATCGGGTTACCGGTTTGATCGCTGCTGGCCCGGAGCGTGATGCGCGAGCTGTTCGGATCGCTGCGATACTTTTCTTTCAGCGGCTTCTGAAGCGCACGAAGATCCATTCCTGATCAGTCCTCTGCTGTGGTCGGATCGATGATGGTCTTCACTTGTGAGACGTGATTCGCAGGAAACCCTCCGCGGCGCGCATGCTCCTGAATGACCTCTTCATTTGGCGCGACGTAAACACAGTAAAGTTTGTTGTCGGTGACGTAGCTCTGGATCCACTGAATCTGCGGTCCCATTTCATTCAACACACTACATGATCGCTGCGACAACGTCTTCAACTCCGCGGCACTCATCTTGCTGGCCCCGGGCACGACTCGCTCAATAACATACTTTGGCATTGATGTTCTCCAATTTATTTGTGTTATTGCAATTCCGTTAACAACGTCTGAAACTCTTCATCGTCACGTATCCGATCGAAGGCGCTGTCTGTCCTGGCCCAGTGGGCCACCGTCCTGAATCCGCTCTCAAACGCGCGCCGAAGCAGAACCAGCGACGCCTTCTTCTCTCCCAAAAGTGCGTACGCGCACGAACAGTTATATACGGCGAGACCGTCGTTTGGTTCCAACTCCAACACTCTCTTCAAAGTCGCCATCGTTTCCTCACGGCTTCCAAACCGCGCATATGCCTCCGCCAGACGACTCATCACGATGATGTCGTCCAGACTGGCTTCCAACTTTCTCGACGTGATCTCGATGACTTTGAGTGCGGCTTTGTCGGCCGAGGCTTCATTTCCAAGGGTCCGATAGAGTCCGGCCAAAAACATCCACGCGTCCTCATCGTACGGCTTCAGTTCCGCCGCCCGCCGATAATATTTGCGCGCACCTTCCAGGTCGTTCGACAGTTCGGCAATCATGCCGAGCCGGAGATAGCCGGGATAAAAATCAGCATTCTCTTTGAGAATCTCCTCGATCGTGCGTTTCGATTCCGCGAACCGGCGGTGATGGAAATAGACCATCGCGATACCGAACTTTGCATCCAGTGAGGTTGGCTCGAGTGCGAGCGCTTTGTGGTTCATATCGATCGCTTTGCTCAGCCACGAAGACGAGCCGTCGTACCACTCGTACATCGACGAGTAAGCTTCCGCGAGTCCTGCGTAGGCCGACGCAAAGCTCGGATCGATGGCGACGGCGTTCTCAAACATCCCAATCGCGTTCTCGGTGTTTCTCCTCCCTTTCAGGTAAAGAAGCTCGCGGCCGCGCAAGTAAAAATCGTATGCACGGAGATCGTCTGTCGGCTTTTGCGTGAGCAGTTCTCGTTCCGACTCGGTGAGCGAGATTTTTAACGCTTCCACGATCTTTTGCGAGACTTCGTTTTGCAGATCGAAGATGTCGTCGATGAGACGATCGAAACGTTCGGCCCAGAGATGATAGCCGTCGCGGACGCTGATGAGCTGCGCGGTGATGCGGATCCGGTTGCCTGCCTTTCGCACGCTGCCTTCGAGGATGTAGTTCACGCGCAGCGCGTCGCCGACCTGGCGTGTATTCACTTCTTTGTTGCGGAATGGAAGCACGTCAGTGCGCGAGACGACTTTCAACTCTTTGATCTTGGAGAGATCGGTGATGATGTCTTCCGTCATTCCGGCGCAGAAGTAGTCGCTCTCCTTTTCGGAGTTCATGTTTTCGAAGTAGAGGACGGCGATTGACTTGTCCGGTACGGTCTCCGCGCTAAAAGAGCCGGATGATCGCGTGGCTGAGATTCTGTGTGAGTATGAATCAAGATCTCGTTTCAGATCCTTTAGATCGATCAGCAGGTCTTTTATCGTCTGGTAGCGTTCTTCCCGGTCCTTGCGCAGCGCGCGCAAGACGACGCGATCGAGGTCGCGTGGTCCTTCCGGCAAGTGCGGCATAAGCGAGTCAGGATCGCGATTCAAGATTCCCGACATTATGTCGATCGTAGTTGGCGCCGTAAACGGCTGGCGCCCGGAGATCATCTCGTAGAGCACGCAGCCGAGGCTCCAGATATCTGTGCGCGCATCGACCTCCATGCCTCTGGCTTGTTCAGGCGACATGTAGTGCGCGGTGCCGAGCACCATGCCGACTGCGGTGTTGATGAGATTTTGAGTCGGCGCCATCGAATCGCTCTCGAACGTATGCCGTTCGCGACTGAGTTTCGCGAGACCGAAATCAAGCACTTTAACAATCCCATCGTGACGCAGCATGATGTTGTCCGGCTTGATATCGCGATGGACGATACCGACCGCGTGCGTAGACGAGAGCGCGCCCGCGACTTGAATGCCGATGTCGAGTGCCTCGTTTGGCCCGAGTGGTCCTTTTCTAATTCGATCGCGCAGCGTTTCGCCGTCGATGAACTCCGTGGCGATAAAGTGCTCGGAGTCGATCTCGTCTATTTCGTAGATGGTGAGAATGTTTGGGTGGTTCAGCGCTGAGGCTGCCTTGGCCTCCTGTATGAAGCGACGCACGCGCTCGCCGCTCTGATCGCCAACCATGTCAGCAGGCAGGATTTTCAGTGCGACTTTGCGATCGAGCTTCGTGTCGTTGGCGAGGTAAACCTCGCCCATGCCACCCGCGCCGAGTTGGGAGCAAATTTCGTAACGACCAATCCTTTTGCGCGCGGGGAACGACAACATTCAATCCGGGGGAGGTTCTTTTTCTGGGCTCGACGGAGCGCGGCTATTGTAGATCAGGCCACGAAACAGCAAAAGGATGGAACATGGTCGCTCACGCGAGGATTAAGCGGGTGCTTCGGATGTTGAGGAATTTCCGGCAGATGTTGGGATGCAAATCCTCGATAGAAAAATAGAGCCCGCGAAGCGGGCGACAGCGCTGCCGCTTTGCGGGCTCGAAGTTCAATTAAAAAACAGATTTACGTGCCGCTCTTTTTTCCTCCGCCGGCTGCGGCCGAGCTGGTTGTTGTTCCGGGAGTGCCGGTGATCCCGGTTGTACCGGTCGCACCCGTTCCAGTTCCGGTGCTGGATCCGGTTTCCATGCCGGTGCTTGTTCCAGTTCCGGTTCCCATGCCGGTGCTCGATCCGGTGCTGGTCCCGTATCCGGCGCCCGTCCCGGTGGCCGAGTAATCACCATACGCGGTTTGCTTCACGCGCAGACGATTCTCGATGTGCGTCACGCCCGATACCGACTCCGCGAGGTCTTCCGCGCGTCGCTTGTCGTTGCGACTGTTTACCGTACCGGTCAACGTCACTTCCGAGTTCTGAACAGTGACCTCGACATCCGACGCGTCAAGGTAATAATCATCGCTCAGTCGATCATTTACGTCTTCCCTGATGCGTTCGTCCGAACGGCGATAACCCTTCGGGCCGCGTCCGCGATGTTCACGCTGGTGGTCCATCCGGCGCCGTCGCTCGGCTTCTTCATCACCAAACCACGAGGCGACTGCGTCCGAAGCACGATCCCACCAGCCACGTCCTTCGTCGCGATCATAGCGATCACGATCGTAGTCATAGCCACGTCCGCGTTCACCGTACGACTCGCCCGAGCGGAATCCGGTTGGATAGTTGTAGCGATCCGAGTAGCCGCCGGTTAGTCCTTCACTGTAACCACGTTCAGCGCCAGAGCGGCCGTAGCTGCCGTATCGGCTTTCACGCCTGTCATCGTCGCGTTCATTTTCCCAGCCGCGACTCCAGTAGTCTTCACGTCCGCTTCTGCGCCCGCCGCCCGAAGATGATTCGCCGCGGTCGTAGTCGTAGCGACCACTGCCCGACAAGCCTTCGCGACCTTCGCGTCCGTACCTTTCAGATTCTCTTCCACCGCTGTAGCTGCTGCCACCGTAACCGCCACGGCCGTAACCGCTACCGCCGTAGCCGCCGGAGCGACCTTCACCGTAGCGCCCTTCACCGGAACGGCCTTCACTGTAACGGCCTTCACTCGGCCGGCCTTCGCCCCAGCGATTTTCGGCGCGCTCTCCAAACGCGCGGGTGTTATCTACACTCGAACGACGGTTGTATTGCCCGTAATATTGGCTGTCACGGTCATAATCACGATCGTCACGATCGTCATATCTCGTTGACATGTTTA
>DAIOGT010000016.1:0-42554 GCA_036745095.1 Pyrinomonadaceae bacterium | reverse complement strand
AGGCGATCATCCAATACATCAAGAGGAAGTACAACTTGCTGATCGGTGAACGAACAGCTGAGGCAATTAAGATCGAGCTGGGCTCGGCATACCCACTCGATGAGCCGCTGTCGTTCGAAGTGCGCGGTCGTAATCTGATTGAGGGAATTCCGAAAACGATCACGATCACGGACGATGAAGTGCGCGAGGCGCTCGCCGATTCGATCTCGACCATTATCAATGCCGTGCGCGTGGCCCTGGAACGAACTCCGCCAGAGCTTTCCGCCGACATCGTCGAGCGTGGCATCGTACTCACGGGGGGCGGCGCGTTGCTCAAGAATCTCGACAAGCGACTTTCGATCGAGACGGGACTACCAGTGTCGTTGGCTGACGATCCGCTTGCTTCAGTGGTGCTGGGTACGGGCAAAATGTTGTCGGACTTCGATCTCCTCAAGCGTGTGAAGTGGGAAAACACAATGACGAGCGGCATGTAATGGACCAGTAGTTGACCCTACCTGATCCATTTAATCTGTGGTTTAAGATTTAGCACGTGGCTTCGGTTCGCACACAAAAAGAGATTCGACAACGGGCTCCCATCTGGCTCGTGACGCTGCTTGTCGGCAACCTCATCATCATGGCAGTTGACGCCCGGGACGCTGACGGCCAGCACAAAATGCTACGTATCTGGACGCAAACCTTCGCTT
Organism: Pyrinomonadaceae bacterium; assembly: GCA_036745095.1. Taxonomy (GTDB): domain Bacteria; phylum Acidobacteriota; class Blastocatellia; order Pyrinomonadales; family Pyrinomonadaceae; genus PSRF01. The sequence continues at coordinate 41,871 of DAIOGT010000016.1, read as the reverse complement.
CACCACTGCAAAACGCATCTTCGAAAGCTACCGGCGCGACTTCCGGTTTTTTCCAGCAGATTTGGAACTTCCGCACCACCGCCAAAGAGAATGAGCAACTCAGAGAGCGTCTGGCCCAGGTCGAAACCGAGCTCAACACCGCGCGCCAGGCAGCGGCCGAAACCGAGAGCCTTAGGGGACTTCTGAATCTCAACGAACAAATTAGTATCAAGAGCGTTCCGGCTCGCGTGATCGCGCGCGATCCTTCGGTCTGGTTCAACACAATCACGATCAATCGCGGTACGAGTTCGGGAATCGAGGTCAACATGCCGGTCGTGACTGCCGGTGGCATCGTCGGTCGCGTTATCACTGTCGGTCCATGGTCGTCGCAAGTCATGATGATCACAGACGAGAAGGCCGGCGCGGGAGCCGTTGTGGGCCAACTCGGACAGTCAGGCGCGCTGGGCTCCGTGCGCGGGCGCGCGGATCTCGGTGTCGGATTGATCGAAATGCGTTACGTGTCCGGACTCGAGAAGGTGGAAGTTAACGACGTCGTCATGACAACAGGCCAGGACGGAATCTATCCGCCAGGCCTGAACATCGGAAAAGTAGTTGACGTGAAACCCGGTGGGACCACGCAGGCCCACCAGATTCTGATTAAACCCGGCGCGCAACTGGACCATTTGGAGGAAGTCGCCGTACTTGTTTACCACCCGCCCCCCCGTTCTGTGCCCGAACCATCCCCGCCGCAGAACGCCGATAGAACCAGGAGATGATCTAAGTGGCAATTGGCAGTCGGCTCAATTGGCAATGCTTCTATGTCACAGATTAAGATTGCCGTAGTTTTATTGGTCGCGATCCTGCTACAGCTTTCGCTGCGCGAGGTCTGGCGACCCCTCGCCTATATCGACTTTCCCCTCGTTGTCGTTGTTTACATTGCGTTGCAACGCGACGCATGGCAGGCATTGCTGGTCGGCACACTCGCAGGACTGGTCGTCGACGCCGCGAGCGGAGGTCTCGTAGGTGCGGGAGGTTTTTCGAAAACGCTGACGGCTTATGTCATCTATTTCGCGGCGACGCGCGTAAACCTTGAAAACCCGTTGTTGCGGATCCCGGTGCTCGCGGCTGGTTCGTTGCTGGACTCGGCTATCTACGTTTTCTGGCACCGGGTGCTCGGATATCCGCCAGCCGTACCATTAATGCAGACGATGTCTTATAAATTAATAGCGACGACGGTAGCCGGCACCGTCGCCCTCTATATGCTGGACGCTCTGGTGGCAGAGCGCTCTGCCCAGCGACGACAGTTCGCGACCCGCCGCCGCGTTGCTCGGCGCTCGACGGGCCCTTTGAGGAGGAGATGAGCCGTAAAATGTACAAGAATTCCAGGTGTAATCTTTGTGCCTTTGCGGCATCTAATTGAGTCACGATGAAATTCGAAGACACGTCTCAAAACCTTCGCGCGCGCCTGCGATTTATCCAGGTGCTGGTCATCGCCATGCTCAGCCTGCTTTCCATCAGGCTTTACGTTTTGCAGGTGGTCAGAGGTGAGCGCTACACAGAAATAGCTGAGAACCAACGTCGCCGTCGCCTGCCGATTCCGGCGCCTCGCGGTCGGATCCTCGATCGCGAAGGACGCCTCCTGGTTGATTCGCGTCCGATTTATAACGTCATCCTCTCGCGTGAGGACGTCAAAGGAAAAGACATCAATTCACTCGTTGAGCCACTCGCTGAAGGACTTGCGGTCGACAAAGATATCCTCCGCGATTACTTCGAGATGGTGAAAACGATGCCGGCGTTTGAGTCAATACAAGTCAAGCAGGATGCCACGCCGGGCGATATCGCGTGGGTCGAGTCACACAATCTCGAATATCCTGAGCTGCGTGTTGAGCAACAACCGCAGCGCACCTATCCACCCAACGGATCGCTTGCTCACGTTGTTGGCTATGTTGGTGAAATCAGTCCCGAGCAAGTAAAGCAACAAAGTTATAAAGACAAGGGCCTCAAACCCGGCGACATCATCGGCCAGAGTGGGATCGAGCAAATTTACGACGACTACCTGCGCGGCAAGGATGGGTATCGGGAAGTCGTAGTCGATAGTCGCGGCCGCATTCAGGATGAGATTGAAATCGTCGACCCCATACCAGGGCGAGATCTGATCACTACCATCGACCTTGATCTACAACTCGCCGCCGAGGAGCAACTAAAGAATTCAGTTACACGACGCGGTGTTCTCATCGCGGTGGATCCGAACAACGGCGAGCTCTTCGCGCTCGCCTCGTACCCGACTTTTGATCCAAATCTTTTTTCGCAACGAATCACCACGAAGGAAGGACGCGCCGAATACGGTGCGCTTTTGAATGACCCGGAAACACCTCTGCTCAATCGCGCGGTCCAGAGTCGCTATCCACCGGGGTCGACGTGGAAGATCCCGATGGCGGTTGCCGGGTTGAAACAAGGCGCCATTACGCTCGAGCGCTCGAACCTTATTTGTGGTGGCGGCATCACGATTGGTAACAAGTTCACTCGTTGCATGGGCAATCACGGCTCGCCCGATGTGAGGTCGGCGATCACGCATTCCTGCGACGGATATTTCTACCGGCTCGGGTTGAAGATGGGAATTGACGGCATCGTTCAGATGGTTGATGAGTTTGACCTCAACAAACGCACCGGCATCGATCTTCCAAATGAAGTCGTGAGCTGGACGCCATCGCGCGAGTTCAAACGAAAGATGCAACCGCGCGATCCGGAGTGGCGTGACATCGATACGGTTTACGCATCGTTCGGGCAGGTCTACGACATCATCACGCCGATTTCACTGCTGCGAACTATCGCTGGAATCAGTGTCGATGGTCGCCTTTATATTCCGCACCTGCTGAAGGAAGTGAAAGCGTTTGGCAACCCGGGGGCGGAAGACTACAAAGCGCCTGTTACTTTTCAGCCGCTCGATCCAACGCGACCGAATCCAAAGGTCGTTCCGATTCCTGAAGCGATTGATCAAGCGGTCGTTGAAGGTATGTGGCGCGTGGTGAACGGCGGCGGTACCGGCGCGCGCATTCAGATGGCTGGATTCGATATCGCCGGTAAGACGGGAACCGCACAAGTTGTCGGACTCGGCAAGGACGTCGGCAAGAACAAGGACCACTCCTGGTTTGTCTCGTATGCTCCCGCGTATAAACCGGAGATCGCGATGGTAGCTCTGATCGAGAACTCAGGATTTGGCGGAACCCACGCAGCACCGGCAGTTCGTGGAGTTTACGACGTTTACTATCGCAAGACTCGGCATGAAGAACCGCCCGGAGCAGCAACGCAGATCGCAAAGAAAGAACCCTCTAATAAGCAGAAGCCTGCCGGCGCCGCCGCCACCGCAGACCAAACAGCAATCAACAACCAGTAAGCAAGTAGATGGTCGCGATTATTCACAAACGCAGTTGGCGTGATTTCGATTGGATCCTGGCGCTGCTCGCCATCGGCATCGTGCTGTTCGGCACGGTCCAGATTCGCAATGCGCAGCCAACTGAAACTTACTGGGTCAAACAACTCATCGGCCTCTCCATCGGTCTGGTCGCGATGCTCGCGATTGCCTTCACCGACTATCGTCGTCTTCTGAATCTCGCGCCTGCGTTTTATATCTTTGGTCTGATTCTGCTCGTGCTGGTTCTCTTTCCCGGCATCGGTTTGAAGATCAACGGGCAACGCGCGTGGATCAAAGTGCCTGGCATCGGACAGTTTCAGCCCTCCGAGTTTGTGAAGGTAACGACGGCGATGATGCTTGCGCGTTACTTCGGCAAGAACCGGGTGCAGCCGCTCGCGTTGAAAGAGATGCTTGTTGGTGGCCTAATCCTCGCTTTGCCGATCGGGCTGATACTGCTCGAGCCGGATGTTGGCTCAGTACTCACTTATATTCCGATTCTCGCAGTCGTGCTTTTTCTGTCAGCGATTAAATTGCGTCTGGTGATTGCGAGTGCGGTGCTCGCGGTGGTCCTGATTCCCGGCGCCTACATGATTGGAGTAAAGACAGGCGCCGTAAAACCGTATCAGCAGGAACGTATCAACGTGATCCTTGATCCGGAGAACGCTGACCGGCGCGGTATTGGTTACCACACGTGGCAATCGATCCTCACGGTGGGCGAGGGAGGACTATTCGGTTCACGCTCGACTGTCGAACACTCGCAAAGCGGGTTGAAGTTTCTGCCCGAGCCACATACTGACTTTATCTACGCTGTCACGGCTGAGAATGCCGGTTTCGCGGGGTGCGTCCTCGTGCTGCTGGCTTATGTGATACTGCTTTCACGTTTGATCACTGGCGCACGGCGCGCGTCCGATCGCATGGGGATGCTGTTCATCATGGCCTTCGTGGGTGGCCTGACATTTCAGATCTTCATCAACATCGGCATGGCGCTTGGCATCTCTCCGGTCATTGGCGTCCCCTTGCCCTTGATGAGCGCGGGCCTCGCCTCACTCATCGCCACTTTCATCGCCATCGGCTTCGCGATCAGCGTCCAGTTGCGCCGCTTCGTGAATTAATCTCAGCCACAAAAAGGCACAGGAAACACATGCGCAAAGCTTTGTGTGATCTGTGCCTTTTGTGGCGATGGTTATTTCGCGGATTTGCTGGGGGCTTTGGGGGCGGTGTGGCAGAAGGTGCCGTAGGCGGGGCGATAGCCGCGGTCCTGGGCTTGCTTCTGGGTCATGTAAACGCCTTGCTTGGTCTTGCCGTAGAGCCTCGTGTTCGGACAATGATAAAAGCCGTATCCGGTATCGACCCAGACTCTGATCGTCGGCACGCCGCGCGATGGAGAACGTGATGGTGATGGCGATGGTGACGGCGATGGTGTTACGCGCTTCTGCTGGCCCATTGCGGTGGAGACCAGGCCAAAGACGAGGATAATTAAAATTCTTTTCATGACGACCTCGAATCCCACTTACAGTTGTTACGAGTTCTCAGGTTCTTTCAGATAATCTTCCCGTTCTTTCGCCGTTAATTCCCGCGCTACGCGCTGGCTGATCAGCGCCCGCAACTCTTCAAACGGCGCGAACGCCTCCCGTGGATAGATGCGCGTCGCGTAATCTTCGCTTGCCGTAAACACCGATTGTCCATCCGGGCTGAACAGCGCGTTGAGCACCGGCCCTTTATGGTCCAATAGTGTCGCGATGCTTTCACCAGTCTGCGCATTCCAGACGCGCGCCGTGTTATCAGCGCTTGCAGTGACAATCAATTGTGAGTCAGGGCTGAACGAAGCGCTATTCACCTGGCCCGTGTGTCCGTCCAGCTTCCTGATGACTTCTCCCTTGACAGGATCGCACACCCACGCCGCGTCCGCGCTCGCCGTTACGATGAGTCGCCCGTCCGGACTGTACTCCGCGCTCGAAACTGCTCGTGGGTGCGTGCCGCCGATCGTTCTTACCACCGCGAATCGAGCAGCATCCCACAGTCGCACGGTCGCGTCATCACCGGCAGTGAGGATAAATTTGCCATCCGGACTGAACGACGCGCTGTTAAGACTCCCACCATGACCCCGCAGCTCACCGATAGTCGCTCCCGTAGCTGCATCCCAGACGCGAGCGGTGCCGTCCGCGCTTGCCGTCACAACCAAACTGCCATTCGGACTGAACGCTACGCTGTTGATATCCGCTGTGTGTCCTTCAAGTTTTATGCTCTCCGGCTCGGAGATTCGTGATCTCTTTTCCGTGGACGGCACCGGCGCTTCCTTGTAGATAAATTCGGACCTCATCGAATCTACAACCGCACGCAACGCTTCGATGTTGTAAATCACGCCGGCCGATCCTCTCGTCGTGGCGATTGACTGCCCGTCAGGACTGAACCTCGCATTCGCAACTTTCGCGCTGCGGTCGACGAGGTACATGAAAGGAACGGCCCGCTGCAAACCCAACCCATCCAGCCAGAGCTTGCCGTCGCGTGTCGTCGCCGCCACTTCTGAGCCGTCCGGGCTAGAAGCAATACTCGTAACCGGGGCCGAGTGGTCCCATGCTTCGATTGTCGAACGCGAGCTCACTTCACCAGGACGGAAAGGCCACAGGCGCGCGGTTTGATCGTCACTCGCTGTAACGATCTGTTGTCCATCGGAACTAAATGCAACACTGTTCACCGCCTGCGAATGCCCGCGAAACTCAGTGATCATTTTTCCGTCCAGCGAATCCCACACGCGCACTGTGTTGTCAGCACTGACCGTCACAACGAACTTGCTATCGCGACTGAAGAGCGCGCTCGCTAGCGGTCTCGAATGGCCACGCAACTCTTTCACGAGCTGGCCGTCGGCTGTCCAGAGACGCGCGGTGCTATCGCCGCTACTCGTCACGATCGCGTTGCCGTCAGGACTGAAACTCACACCGGCGATGTAGTCCTGATGCCCGCCAAGCTGGAACTTCATCTTGCCCGTGGCGACATCCCAAACCGTAGCCGGATAATCACCCTCAGGCAGAGCACCTAACTCTGTACCCGGCCCACCCTCCGTCACGAGAAGTTTTCCATCAGGACTGAAAGCGAGTGCCGCCTTTGTGCCGGTCAGTCCGTTCAAGGCGATAGCTTTGTCACTATCGAGACTCCAAATCATCGCCTTCTCGTCGGCAGCTTCGGTAGCGAAATGAATTTGATCTGGGCTGAAAGTGACCTCACTAATGCCGGCCGTATGGCCCCTCAAGGTTCTTACAGGCTCACCGGTCGAGACCTTCCACACGCGCACCGAGTTGTCGTCACTTACGCTTACGAGAGAATTTCCGTCGGGACTGAAGACGGCGCGGTGCACCTGCGCAGTATGACCAGGAAGCTCGCGCACGATTGTTCCGTTGCTGCCGTCCCAAAGTCTCACGATCCCGTCGGTGCCGGCAGTTGCAATCAATTTGCCGTCGGGGCTGAACGTCGCGGCATTTGCAGTTGCGGTTTCCGTTAAGTCTTTAACGACGATTTTGCTGCCCGCATCCCACAATCTCACTTTGTGGTCCATCGTACGCGTGACGATAAACCTCCCATCAGAACTAAACTCTGCACTCGCGACTTTCGCGCCATGATCTCTCAACGCACCGCCCACGTTCGATAACGAGAGCAACCCACTGCGAATCACATCCCTCGCCTCTTTTGTATCGGCAAACTTGTCAAGCGCTTCCTTCGCCAGCAACACACTCAACTCCGGATCGGCAGCGAGAGACATACTCGCCTTCAGCGCAAGCAAACGCGACTTGGCTTTGCCTTCCGCAAGCGAAGCGTCTCTCCTCTTTAACACTGCGTAAACAGCGACAACGAGAAAGATCACGGCGGCAACTCCACACGCCGCGATGATCAGTCGCAACAGCCGTATTCGTTGCTTTTGCGCGCCCGCGCGACTCGCTTCGTAAAGTGTGCGCAGCGGCGGGCTCGCAACGTTGGCCTTAACGAGCCGTCGCACTTCGAGCAACTCCTCGGCATCAAGCAGTTTGCTCCCCGGCTGCCATTTAGAAGCCCTCGCCTCGAGTCGCAATCGAATCTGCTCACTGCGCGATTGGTTCGCCAACCACTTGTCGTTTGATCTTCGAATCGGCTCGATGAAGCGATCGTGTGCGAGCTCGTACCAGCGAACATTCGTGCCCTTCCACTCGCCCTTGATCAGCCGCATCGCTTCGAGTTTGTCGATCGCGACGTTAGGCATCCCGCCCGTGTTTTCTTTTCCCCTGTTGACCGGGGCGCGAGTTCCTTCTGGCGTGATCAAAGTGTCGCCGAACCAGCGGCGGAGTGTTTCTTCTTTTACACCCGTGTCTTTCGCGACACTCCTGATCGATCTTTCGTAGAAATTGGATAACGCCTGACTTACGTCGCCATATTTTTGCAGGTGCTTTGCCGTAATAAGCGTTTCTTGCGGCGTGAGCGCGTCCCACAAACTCTGGCAGACCACTTGTAACTGCACCGGTTCGACGTAAAGTCCCATCGTCTGAGTGCCGGTCACACTCTGATTCGGAATTCGCAGCAGGTTTTTGACGAGTTGTTCAGCAACTCCGGGCGCGAAACTACGACTAGTTTTTTCCAGCGGCCTCGTGATCGCGGTCAAAGCTTTTTTCTCACGCAAGTGCTCGAGACGAAAACGCGTCCGCAGTTTTTCCGGCAACAGCGGCAGGTACGGATCGAGCTCGGCAATGTAGTCTTCGCGCATACAAAAGATCACACGCAACAACGGATTACCCGGCAGACCTTTTTTCGGATTTCCTTCGAGCGCTTCACCGACCTGGCGGAAAAACTCTTCTCGATCGGCCCATCGTCCGGGATAAGACGTGAAGAGTTCCTCGAATTGATCGAAGATCATCACCGTTGGCGACGGCTCGCCGTACTCGTTTGTGTGCTGTCCACACTGCGAGAGGTACTCGGCGAACGTCGTCCCCATGTTGGCTTTCGTCACGTCGAAGTTGTTGCAGCTGACGAGAGCATTTAGAACGAAGATGTTTGTGTTTCTTCCGATTTTTAGGTTCGCCGGAAGTTGGCCTTGTACGCGCATCGGCGGCAGAACGTGAAACTCTTCTTCCTCCTCCAACTTTGGAATTAGCTTGGCATTCAGAAGCGAGGTTTTTCCGGCGCCTGATTGCGAATACAAGAGGACAGCCGCGTGCGCGGTGATGATCGACACAAGCTCATCGGCCTCTTCGTCGCGGCCGAAGAAGAACGCTCGCTGCTCCCTCCGGAATGAACGTGGTCCTACGTAAGGCTCGAGCGGAGTCGTTTGCACTTCTGCCGGCGGAGTTGTCTGAACATTAGGTTGCATAGCCAGACTTGTTCCAGTTTTCTCCGAGCTTGATCACGAAGTCCTGCGTCGTTTCCCAGCTCACGCGTATATCGGGACTTCTCGATTCAAAGTACTTGTCGAAGAAGGCCTGCGCCCTCTGTTTGACGTTCGCGTCAGTCGTGCTCGGCGAGAGTTGAACAGCGACGTGAGTTTTGCTGGTGCTCTTCTTCAGGTAGTTGGCGAGGAAGTGAAACAGGATGCGAAAGTCCCAATCTTCGAGACTGTAGCCCAGCAGGATCAAAGACGTTCCGGTGATTGCCTGCTGAATGCGCTTTGGAATCAGCTCGGGATCGTTTGAAACGTTGATCAGAAACTGAAAATAGTCGTCTTCCGAAAGCACCATTGACTGTTGGTTGTTTGTGTAGCCGTAAAGATGAAAGACGACGGGATTGGCGACATTCGGTTGAAATCCCTGCTCCGCGAGGGGAGACGGCTCGTCGATCGATTTAATCCATTTGCTGAGATCTTTTCTCACGTCGCGCTTCTGTTTGAGCAATGCCTGTTCCATCAGATCGTCGTAGTTTGTGGTGATGTAGATGGGCAGCGGCAGCTTTGCGAGTATCGAGTACGGATCTTTTGGATCGTCGAAGTTCGGCAGCGGCACGGCGCTCAATTCTTCGATGTACTTGCTGGACGCGTACTCAGCATCGCCATACTCGACCGTGAGAAAGCGCGCGACGCGTGCGAGGTCTGTTCCGTCAGTAAATGGATAGTGGTACTGCTCGGACCATTTCTTCGCCACGGACGTACGAAGCGACGGCCCTTCCGAGTAAACACCAGCGCCCAGAAACGGCGTACACCTGCCGTCCTTGATCCTTCTCAGGAGCACTTCCCAATCCGTGTTCTCTATTCTTTTGACAGGCATTGTTACTTCGCGCGAATCGGTAAATCAATTTGCGTAGCCGGCCTGCTCCCAGCGCTGCCACAGCTCTTTCACGAAATCCCGGGCCGTCCCCCAGTACACGCGCACGTCGATGTTCTCGTAATACTTCGTCAAGTAATCCTGTGTCTTCTCTTTTACGTCGTCAGGACCAGCCGGAGCGCGCATTACTGCGACGTTGAGTCGTGACACCGATCCTTCCATCATCCGATCGAAGCTGCGCAAGAGGACGCGGAAATTCCAGTCAGAAATCCGGTAACCAATGAACAACAGCGACGTTCCCGTGAGCGCGCGCGCAATCGGCGGCGGAATGAGGTTTGGATCCGCTGAGATGTTTACGAGAAAGTCCATGTAGTCGTCTTCAGTCAGGACAAGCGATTCGGAGATTGGCACGTGGCCGTGCAGGTGAAACACGACCGGGTTTGCGACCGTCGGTTTGTACGAAGGATCCTTTTCGAGGATCGTCGGGTTGTCTGTGACGTAATCTTTCACGGCCCTGTTCCACTGGCACAGCACGCGATTGGGTTGTCGATGACGACGAGCCAGCGCCTTGACCATGAAGTCGTCGTAGTTCGTGGTCACGTACACCGGGAGGTTCAGGCTCGCGAGCACGCGATGTGGCTCCGTCGGATCGTTGAAGTCAGGCTCGCCCGCCTTTTCAAACATCTCGACGATCAGATCCTTGGGAAACACTGAATCGGAGTATTTCAACGCGAGGAACTGTGACACGGCGATGAGGTTTGAGCGATCCTCCATCGGGTAGTCGTATTTGTCGGCCCATTGCCGAGCGATGTCACCGCCGAGGGGCAGCACCCCGTACGAAGCACCAGCGCCGAGAAAAGGCGTGCACCTGCCCTGGTTGATCCTCCGCAGCAGAACATCCCAATCTTTGTCGGTCAGCAGTTTCGACATCGCGATTGTAACAGAAGTGATCAGAGTTCATCCGCGTAAACCTGCGGCTGAATTAGATATTTGTCGTAACCCGCACGCACCAGCTCTTCAAAAGCATTCCAGACTTCGTCGGGGATATCCTGCGCGATCTGATAGCCGCGCGGTGGATAGACTTTGATGCGCTGAAGATCGCCAACCATTATCCCGACGACATCAGCAACGGAGAGCGCGCGGTTCGCGTAAGCAGCAACATACTCGCGAAAAGAAACCTGAGGCGAGGTGACTATCACTTCCTTCTCGGGCCAGAGCTTTCGAAACGTGGCAAACGCGCGCCGCTCCATGTAGGGCTTCTGCACGACGATAAACTTTTGCAGATCCAGAGCGCGCTCAGCCACCAGTCGTTTCGTAAATTCGACGTTCTCGCCGGTGTTTGTCGATTGGGCTTCGATCAGAATGCTTTCACGAGGCACATTCAAATTCACGGCAATACGAGCGAAGCGCTCCGCTTCGGGCTCGTTCCAAAGTGTTCTGGTAATCGCTCCCTGGCCGCCGGAAAAGATGACGATCGGCGCCCACCCTTCATGAAATAACTGCGCGGCTCGTTCCGCGACTCGCTCATCGTGACTGCAAAGCACGAGGATCGCGTCGGCTTTTGCGATCTGGTGCTTTAGCAGATGGTAATCCCAAAGTGTCTCGGCGAGAGCAAGGATCTGCTGGTCCATGTTACGCGTTTGTGCCTGCGTCGAGAGAGGCGAGCAGCGCCTCACCTTACTCCTGAATTACGCCGCCGCCTCCTCGTTCGCGGTAACCGGTGTAGGCTTTTTAGAAGTCGGATCAAGCATGCGCGCGAACAGCGGAATGAATATAAAGCCGAGTGGCGCGATCCAGATACTGACGAAAGAAAGGACGATCGCGAGTGCGCAAGCCAGCGGCACTGCCATCGATCGCCGTGCGATGCGTCGTTCCAGCATCGGATCAACGTCCTTCTTCAGCAGGTTGGCTTTAACTGCGTGACGCCAGATTAGGAGTTTCGCAATAGCGGCGCCACCAAAGCTCGCCGTGTAGAGAATGAACGCGGTGCGACTCCAGAAGTTCTCACTGAAAAGCGCGGTTGGGAATGGAACGAAGGAAACACAGAGCAGGAGCAGCAAGTTTCGCCATAGTAAGCCGGCATCGTAGTCCGCGATGTAGCGAAAGATGCGGTGATGCTCGAACCACACCATACCTATGATTAGGAAACTGACCACAAAACCCGCCACGCGCGGAAGCAAATTGAACAACGCACGTTGCAGCGCCGGCTCGCTGTGCTCATTGATGTGGGGAACTTTTAGCTCGAGCACCAGCAATGTGATCACAATCGCAAACACGGCGTCGCTGAAGAACACGACACGCTCAAAACTCAGACCTGTTTCGGGTTCATGTTTATCCATCAGTTTTCCTTTGCCACAAAGGCACAAACAGTTTCAAATTACTTGCATTATATCTTTTTGTGTTTTTGTGCTTCTTTGTGGCCCATCTTGCCGTGAAACAGCAGCGACATACCAGGCAGAACCAGAATGCTCAGAGCAGCTTTTAGCATAACTGCGTCTCCTGCGTTAATCTGTGGCAGAGCTCGAGTGAAAGGCGCCAGAATGGCGCCCACACTCTAACGGATCATTCGGTAAGTCGACAATGGCAACGAGAAACGGTTTTAAATGGTAAGTAGAATTATGAGCATGACCCCAACGTACCAGGCGGCCGGCATAGCAGCGCCCCTCGTTGAACAACACTTTGCACGTCATCTGGCGGAAGCACGGCGAACGGGCGAAAACGGATTGGCACCGCAACCTGACTCGCGTTCCATCGCAGCAATCATCAACGCCACCTTCTGGGCCAGCTTTCGACGCGAAGAAGGTCGTTTCCCAAAAATCTCCCTCGCCTATCTGCCGCCCGAACAAGCGGGACAACCGATGCTCTTCGAACATCCGCTACCGTTGACCGCCGGAGTGCTCACGAAACTCGCGCCCGCCGTCGAGCGTCCTGAGATTCATCTTGGCGTTTGGAATCACGGCGACGAGTTGAAAGTGTGGGGAACAACGCGAACGATTCCGAGCTTTTGTTTTGTCCTCGAAGATATTGAGCCGGGTTTGCTCGTTGTCAAACATCGTCGTCTCGATGGCTTTGGAAAGTATGCAAACGTTGCCGTGCTCAAAGGCGAACGGGTGAAAGTGATCGATGAGAAAGGCACGAGCCTGCCCGATTGCCCATCACTGCTGCGCGCGTTGCTCGCTTTCACGGCTGCGGCAACGAATGGACCACACCATTCGCTGAACATCCTCGTTCAGCTAAGCGCGTCGATGCGCGCGCAGGGACACGGAGGCGCATTGCTCGTTGTGCCGGCGGATAGCAACCGTTGGCGTGAATCGATCGCGCAGCCGATCGTTTACTCGGTGACGCCGGCATTCTCTTCCCTCGCCGAACTCGTGCGCCGGGAAAAAGAAGAGAAAGAAGACGAAGATCGCAGGCAATGGGAAAGCGGACTGCGCCGGGCAGTGGACACGATCGGCGGACTGACTGCGGTTGACGGCGCGACGATCATCAACGATCGGTACGAAGTGCTGGCGTTCGGCGCAAAGATTCGGCTGCCGGAAGGAAGTTCGCCGGTGGGCGAGTGGGTGGTCACTGAGCCTGTGGTCGGGAACGTTCCCATTGTGGTGCAGCCGACTGAACACGGCGGCACGCGACATCTTTCGGCGGCGCAGTTTGTTCACGATCAGCGCGATGCACTCGCGCTAGTCGCGTCGCAGGATGGAAAGTTTACTGTCTTTGCCTGGTCGCCGTGTGAGGAGATGGTCCACGCGCACAGAGTTGAATCCCTGCTGATGTGATCCGCTAATCAGCGGTTAAGTTTCAGGGCGTAAAGACGCGGCGAAAAATTATTCCCGATAGGTTCATCCGCATCGCGCGTCCATCCACTATCGATTCAAAGCTCACCCAATCGGGCGCTTCCGGATCGCCGATTCCAAACTTTCCATCACCGCGCGGCACGAGCGCCTGCACACTATCGATGAACAGCTGACCCTTCCGCATGACGACGCGCGTGTCGCCGTACCACGGGCTATCGTTATAATAATGGCCCACAAAACCTTCCCAGTCCTTCTTCGTTTCGAAAGTCTTCGGCCCGGTGTATTTCTCACCGAGGTACCAATTCGCGCCATGAAACGCCTGCGTCACCTGCTGGTTCTCGCGCCCGAACGCAAGCAGGAAGGTTTCAAAATCAGGGTGTTTCACGATAAAGCGGTCGCCGCTCGCGCGCTCAAGCACAACCCTGCGATTCGCGTGCACGAGAACAAGTTTGTTGCCTTCAGCTACAAGCTCCAGTTTCTTTCCATCAAGCGATGTGTAAGTTCCTGCGTAGTCGCCGGCGTTTCTTACTTCATCAGGCGAGGGCGGCGGCGCCGGTGCATCGGGCAGCGGCTTTCCTTCTGCCGACGCATTGAAAAGCTCGACGGCATACTTCGTCACTGGGACAGGACGATACCCGCGCAAGTTTGCATTGACTGAAGCAAACGCGCCGATGTTTCCAGTCAAATCAACATCGATCGACGAGCTGAAGGCAACCATGCCACCCGTGTGACGCAGGCGCGTGTGACCACCCACGTCGCTCACCCACATTCCGTAGCCGTACGACGCGGGTTCACCGCGATACGGAGAATTGATGGCGGGCTTCGTAAACAACGCGAAACTCTCTTCTGAGATTAAGCGACCCTTCGGCAGTGCGCCGCGATTGAGAAGCATGCGTATGTATTTCGCCATGTCGGCCGGCGTCGAAGCGACACTTCCGGCAGCAATATCTACTTCGATCCACTGCGCTTCCGCCAGTGGACCATGAAGCGGATACGGTTTGCCTTCGTTGAGCGGCTCATAACCAATCGCCATCGCTTTGCGCAGATCATTAGTGATGATCGGCGAGCTCGCATTCATTCCGAGTGGCGCGAGCAGTCGCGCACTCATCGCGTCGGCAAACGGACGCTTGTCGATTGCTTCGATAAGAAAACCGAGGATGTTGTAGCCGGTATTGGAATAGAGAAAACGTTTTCCGGGTTCGTACGCGGTCCATAGCTCAGCGAGCAGTGCGTCAAGCAGAAGCGGCGCGCCCGGAAGTCCGGCAGTGTGAGTCAAAACGTGATGCGTGGTGATGGCTGCGAATTTAGAGTTGATCTTCAACCACGGCAGATACTCAACGATCGGTTTATTGAGATCGAGTTTTCCTTCGTCGTGTAGTTGCAGCAGCACCAGGCCCACGAAGGATTTCGAGATCGATCCAATCTCAAACAACGTTTCCGGCACGACACGCTGACCGGCTTTCGTATCGGCGTAACCGTACGTTGAAACGCGGATTAAGCCGTTGCGATTTGCGAGCGCGAGCGTCATTCCGGGCGCACTCGTTTCACGCATGTGGCGCACGACGAACTCATCGAGCCGCGCGAACAACGGTTGCACAGCCGCAGCCTGAGCCAGCGCCCGCGGCACAAACGAATGCAGCAGCGTCACACCCAACGCCGACTTCGCACTACTTGCAAGAAAATTGCGTCTTGAAATTCCCATAGATCTATTTTTTGATCCGTCTTATCGGTGGCCCAAGGTTTTCGACAACTCTACAAACCGCTCTTCCGAGCGCAGGTTCTTAAACACTGGATCTATTTTTATAAATGGCAACCAGTTGAAACGCTCCTCGCGAGACTTCTCGAGCCAGTCGAGCGCGAGCTTGCGCTCATCCATGCCCGCATAAATCACCGCAGTTTGAAATGGTGATACGTACTGCCGCTTTGACAGTTCCTGAAGTCTCGCAATCACCTTCTCAGCGTCCGCTCTTTTTCCCGCGCGCGCTTGCGCGTGGCCCAACGCCGTCAAAGCCGCCACATTATCCGGAGAGTGCTTCAATCCAAGCCTGAAGGCCGCGATTGCTTCTTCGAACTTTCCTTCTTCTTCAAGGACGAGGCCAAGCTCGTAATGCGCACGCGCAAAGCCCGGATCCATCTCCTGGAGTTTTAGCGACTCCCTGCGAGCTTCGTCAAGCCGGCCCGCATAATACAAGCTGCGCACGTAATCGCTGTAGATCGTGAGGGAAAACGGCTCGAGCTCGTGCGCTGTCTTCGCTTCAACAACCGCTTCGTTCATTCTTCCACTGGCTGCGAGATAACTTCCGTACCACTGGTGCGCTGTTGCGTAATTTGGATTGAGTGAAATCGCTTTCTTGAAATGTTCCTCTGCTTCCGCCCACTTGAGATGGTAACGATAAGTGACAAATCCGAGCGCAGTGTGAGCTTCAGCCAGGCTCTCGTTTATCGACAACGCCTTCCGTGAAGCGGCTTCAGCTTTCGGGAAAGAGTCGTCAGCCGACGTGACGTTGTAAACGTTCAGCAAGAGGTAACAATCGGCGAGTCCCGCGTATGCAAGGGCGTAATCCTGGTCGCGCTGAATCGCTTTACCGAAATAATCGATGCCGCTGCGCAAACCTTCGACCGTTCGTTTGTTCCAGTTGTAACGGCCCTGTAGATACAGACGATACGCTTCGGAATCGGGCGAAAAGTTTCGCGTGATCTGCGCTTGGTCTAGGTTGTCCGCCCGCGATCGCAATCTTTGCGACACGTCACGTGTGATCTGTTGCGGCAACGCAACCACCTCCGAAACTTTTCGGCCGTAGCGCTCACCCCAGATGTGACTGTCGTCACGCACGTCGATCAACTCGACACTCACCAACAGGTCGTCGCCAACTTGCGACACGTTGCCTGACAACAAAGCGTGGACCCCGAGCTCGCGACCGATCTTTTTCGGATCCGTCTCGCGACCTTTGTAGTGAAAGACCGTACTGCTCGACTTCACCTTCAGGTTCGGCACTCTCGAAAGACTGTCGATAAGGCTTTCGGTTATACCGTCGGAAAGGTATTCGCTGTTTGGATCACTGTTGGTAAACGGCAACACCGCCAGCGAGTTGATCGAGGCGCCGGATTCAGCCGGACGATTCGCACGAAACCCTATCCAAAAAAGTGCGACGATGACGAGCAACGCGGCACCGGCAACGGCGATCGTGCGAGGCGTATTCCAAAAGGTTCCTGTGTTGAGTGGCCTCGGTGCGATCGTGGACCACGCGTCGGTAACCGTGTTCTCGGAGGTTCTTTCGACGTCGATCTCGCGTAGGACCTCCTGTAGATCTCTACGCATGATTTCGATCTTTTGATAACGATCTTCCGGTGCCTTCGCGAGCGCCTTATCGAGAATCTCCTGAAGCCGGCGCAGCACCGGCGAGTCTTCGCCACGCGCTTCGGCAATCGGTTTCGGCTGGTGATAGACGACCGCATAGCGCACGTCCAAAGCAGTCTTGCCTCGAAAAGGCCACGTGCCCGCTAACATCTCGTAAAGCAAAACACCGGTAGAAAAAATGTCCGCGCGATGATCGGCTTTCAATCCTTGCGCCTGCTCGGGCGCCGCATATGTCGAGGTTCCGTAAGGCACGCCCAGTTCGGTGACTTGCGGATCGGCCGGTACGGTTAGTGGGCTTTCAATCAACTTCGCGAGGCCGAAGTCGAGCACTTTCACGGTACCGGAGCGCGTGACCATCACGTTGCGCGCTTTTATGTCGCGATGCACGATGCCGCGACCGTGCGCCGCAGCAAGCGCGTCAGTCACCTGGATCGCGATCGAGAGTGCACGGCGCAGATCGAGTGGGCGACCGCCGACGATGTCGCGCACGTTGCGGCCTTCAACGTACTGCATCGCGATAAACTGAACGTCGCCGACTTTATGCAGACCGAAGATCGTGCAGATATTTGGATGATCCAGCGAGGACGCGAGCTTGGCCTCGCGTTCGAAACGAACGAGGTTTGAAGCGCTGTCGGTCAGGTCTGGCGGGAGGACTTTGATGACTGCGGGCCGGTCGAGTGTCGTATCGATAACCTTGTAAACAGTCCCCTGTCCGCCTTCACCGATTTTTTCGACGACACGATAATGGAGGAGGAGTTGCCCGAGCATAGGAGAATGGGGATCCAACCGGCGCGGGCGTATTCTGGACAGGATCCGCGGAATTTACAAGACTAATCCGCGCGTGCACGTTGATGAGTCCGACATTACGACTAATCGGCACGAAGCATTTCCAGCAATTCTTCAAACCGGGCCACTAAGCCTGGATAGATGCAGGCGCGGCGAATGATTGTTTTCCCCCAACGAGACTTCTTGGTACCCAGTCTAATTAGTAACCTTGTCACGGCAACGCACGATCTCATACGGACCGAGAGGCCGCAAAAACGTAAACCCATGATTTCATCAAGCTGTAGCGATAGAATGACTTAAGGCGTCGCATCGTCTCGCGTCTGGCCGATGCCATAGCGAAACACGAGCTCGCCGCCGAGCCAGCCTGAGATCGTGATCAGAATCACGCCGACCAGCGAAAGCAAAAATGGGATGGTGAGCCGGCGACCGACGAGTTCACTGTAGCTACCCGTTCGCAGGACAAAACTGATCGCAAACACCACGAGCGCAACCACGTTCAACCTCGCGTGCCAGTTTGCGACTTTCTTCACCTCGCCGTTCCTGATTGCCAGCCAATCGATGAAGCCTGGAATCGCGGCCAGCAGCGCGCCTATGCAGCCGGCCGCAAGCATGAACTTTGCGATTACGAGCAGCGTCGGATGACGGACAAAATAGAACAGCACATCGACTGCAAACGACGTGGCCCAAAGAGCAAGCGGAAATGGAATCAGCATCGGATGGACCGGATGACCAGCGATAGTGACTCTGCTTCTCACTGCAACACCTCCGTGAAGTAGATCGTTCTCGATCCCAGTGTTCTACAGTTAGGTGCCGGGAAGGCCTCTATCATGCAGGATAGGACCATGCGGCGCAAGTCAGGGGGCCTTTTCCTTCCGAGCTTTGAGAAACCCATCCACGATCTGCACGCTTCCAGGATCAGCGCTCCCGAATGGAGAATCAACAAAACCAATCTGAAACGATGAGACGGAGGCTTGAAAGCGGTACGACATGACGAAGACATCCGGGTGAGATGACACCAAAGCGGCAGACTCGTGTGACTAAGAAGTATTGACCGCGGGCACGGTTGACTTAGCGAACTCAAACCAACTTGATGGTGTTAGAATGCACCTACGAACAAATTTTTCCAGGATTTTTAAACTTGAAGCTTTGTAGCATCTCTTTTTTATTACTGGCGATTCTTGCTGTGCCGCGCTGGACCGTGCAGACGAGTGGAGTTACGCATCGTCTGCGAGGTGTGAGCGCGGTGAGTGAGCGCGTGGCGTGGGTCAGCGGCGCGGGCTCGACGATCCTGCGCACCGTGGATGGTGGACTCACATGGCAGAAGTTCGACGTCACGACTGAAGACCTCGACTTCCGCGACATCGATGCCATTGATGCCCAAACGGCTTACGCGCTGAGCATCGGCAATGGACCAGCCTCACGAATCTACAAGACCAGCGACGCCGGCAACACCTGGAACCTGCAGTTTAAAAACGAAGATCAGAAGGCTTTCCTCGATGCGATGTCGTTCTGGGACGCAAATCACGGCATCGTGTTTGGCGATTCAATCGACAAGCAGTTTTACATTCTCACTACCGGCGACGGCGGACGCACATGGTCGCGTGTGCCGGCGACAAGCTTGCCCGCCGCGCAGGAAAACGAAGGCGCATTTGCTGCCAGCGGAACAAACATCGCGGTGTTTGGTAAGTCGCACGCGTGGATCGGCACCGGCGCGGCCGCGAGGTCACGCGTGCTCCGCACCACTGACGGCGGTCGCACGTGGCAGGTTTCCGATACGCCACTCGCATCAGGATCGACCACCGGAATCTTTTCGATTGCATTCCGCGACGCGAAGCATGGCGTGATCGCTGGTGGCAATTATGGGAAAGAACAGGAGGCTATCGACAATCTCGCGATCACCAGCGACGGTGGCGTCACTTGGACACTCGTAAAAGGTCTGTCAGGCTATCGCTCAGTTGTGGCTTACGTTCCCGGCGTGAAGACTCCGGCTTTGGTCGCGCTTGGTCCATCGGGTGGTGACTATTCGCTCGACGACGGCCGCACGTGGCGCCCGATCGACGGGCCGGGGTTTGATACTTTTAGTTTCGCGCGAGGAAAGAGCATCGGCTGGGCCGCAGGCGCGAATGGCAAAATCGCGAAGCTAACCTTCACTGATTAAGCCGCAGATTCACCTCGCTTCAACACTCCGCTCCACGATCTTCACTTGCTTTCGAATAGCGTCGTTAAGGTTCGCCGAACGCATCCAACTAAAGCCCGTGCTTTGAAAACGGACGATGCCCTCGTGGTCGATCACAATGTAGGTCGGGAATGCGCGGATGTTAAAGGCGCTCAAAATCTTTCGATCGCGATCGCGATACTGCGGCCAGACCATCCTGTTCTTTTCAGTAAATTCCTTCCAGGCCTGCTCGTCGCCATCGGAGCTGATTCCAATCAAAACAAACGACGCTTCCTTCGAGTAGCGCTTGTGCAGATTGCGAAGCTCGGGCACTGACTCGACACATGGCGGACACCACGTTCCCCAAAAATCCAACACCACGACCTTGCCTTTCAGATCGTCGAGCGCAATGTGTTCGCCCTGCAGTGAAGTGAATGAGAAATCGGGTGCGTAGTTTTCACGAGCACGACGCGGATTCTCCGCGAGCTTTCGTGCAGTCTCGCTGTACGGCCCCGTCGGTTGCAGTTTGAGGTACTGCTTGACTTCGGCAATACCCTCCTCGTCGCGATTCAGTTGCATCAGGACCACACCGAGGTTGTAGCGAAGTATTGGCGGTGCATTTTCGATGGCGAGGGCCTGGCGAAATACGGCCTCCGCTGCCTGAAGTTTCTTCTGGTCCTTCTTCTCCGCCGACGCTTGTAGGGCAAGTCCTTTATTGTTGTACGCTTTCACGAGGAGCTGCTGGTCGCCAGCGGCAAATTCGACTGTCTTGTCAGCCGATTCGACGACGTTCTTGTAAGCCTCAAGCGCCATATACGTTTCGGACATCCAGCCGTAACATTCAGCGCATTTCTTGTCGCGCATCTCATTGGCGCGCTTGAAACTCTTTAACGCTTCTTCGTAACGGCGCTGGCGCAACAGTCTTTTGCCACTCTCGATCTGATCTTCGAAAGTAGGATCATCCTGGGCGCTGGCGACATAAGCGTGCGGTGAGCTGAGTAGTGAACCCACAAGTCCAAGAGAAATTAGAACCAGGAGTATTGTGAGTCGGCCAGTTCGGGTAGTCAGCATGGTCCGGGCCCTCCAAGTGCCGCCCATAATATCACCAGTTTTTGATCTGCGTAATCGGTAAAATCTGTGTAAGCTTGGTCTATGAGTGAGAATATCGAAATCTGCCCGTGCGGCTCGGGCTCTTCCTTTGCTGCCTGTTGCGAGCCGATCATCAAAGCCACCCGCGAAAGCGAGACGGCCGAGGAGCTAATGCGCGCCCGCTATTCGGCCTTTGCGACCGGGGCGATCGACTTTATCGTCGCCTCTACCCATTCACGCACGCGCAAGGAAATCGATCTTGCTTTTATTCGCGAGTGGTCAGAAACATCAACCTGGCGTGGGCTCGAAATATTAGAGACTAAACAGGTCAACGACAATAAGGCATTCGTGTCGTTTGAAGCGCGATTCACACAAGGCGAGGAAGACCATCGTCACCGGGAGAAGAGCCTGTTCGAACGTGAAAACGGAGAATGGCGTTTCGTGACCGGCGACGACTTAAAGAATCCGACGGTGAGATATGAAACACCGCGGCCCGGGCGAAATGATCCCTGTCCGTGCGGCTCCGGCAAGAAATACAAGAAGTGTCACGGGGCGCAGTGATAGGATCCGGTTTCTTATCAGTTACGGAATTCCTGACTCACCATCAATCCTCGCATTCCGCCGTCCATCACGCCTATGCCGACACGGCCAAACTGGGGTCGCAGAATATTCGCACGATGTCCGGGAGAGTTCATTAAACCAGTGTGGGCCACCGGAATCGTCGGCGCGAGTGCGAGGTTCTCGCCGGCAGTAAGAAACCGCACGTTTGCGTCCCGCATGCGATCGAATGGCGTCCGTCCCTCCGGAGTGTCGTGTGCAAAATAGCCGCGTGCAAACATGTCAGCCGAATGCCGGCGCGCGACTTCCGTCATCTCGGGATCGGCCTGAAGCGGGTTTAGACCTGCGGCCACTCTTTCCTCGTTCACAAGATCCAACATCTGCTTCTCGAGATCCGGACGAGGCCGAGTGTTCTCGACTTTGAAAGGAAGGGTGACGTGCTCGTTCGAATCCGGACGAATTGTCAGCAGGTTTAGTGTGCGTGCGATTGCCTCGCCGAAGACTGGCCGAAGCTGACCTTCAAGACGTTCGGCATAAACTGCAAGACGATTGACAATCGCGCTTTCGCGCGTACGCGCGCTAACGCCCTCGCTCAGCGGGACGGCAAACAGGAGTGCCGACAGGATCGCGGCGATAATTAATCCATTTATGAACCCGGGTATCACACCGAACGTCTGGTTGACGCGGCGCTCGTGAATGTCTTCCGGCAAACGCCTCAGCAGCGCATAACCAATCGCCTGCACCACCACACCCACGATTAGCGCGACGAGTATGAAAGCAATCGGCTGGTCCCAAACCTCGGACCAGAGATCAAAACGTGGCCCAATCCAACGCGCGAGCGGCTGATAGAAACGCAGACCCGCAACGACGCTCAGCACCCAGCCGGCAAGATCGAGCACACCGTGAACGAAGCCACGACGGTATCCGTTGAGCACGCTCAACAGGATCACAATCACAAGTAAGATATCGATCGGATTGATAGCCACGATTGTTATTTTCAACTACAGATTACACAGATGTATCTACGAAGATCCAAAGTTTCGCAGTTCAAAATCAGCAATGCCCCATGAGTTTTTGGACTGGTTAGATTACTGCAAGTGGTTAATTAGTTCGTAATTACTCGACATTCCCTCAATAAAATCCGCGTACGTGGCTTGGAACAATAACTGCATCTTGCCCAAGAGCCATTGTCTCCCCCCAATCTAGACACAAATCCGTGAAACTGTTGATCTTCTGATCAACTGATTCAAGCCGACCAAGAATAAGGAAATCAGGGAGATTTGCTTATGAGTAAACTCAGAATTGGAAGTTTTTCCCTAGCTTCGTTTCTGGTTTTAATACTGTGCGCTGTGAGCACTTTTGCTCAAGGTGGAACGACTGTTCGCGGCACAGTTCAAGACCCAAATGGTAACCTCGTTAAGGGCGCGACCGTGACGCTCAATGACCCTTCAAGAAATTTCACCCGCACTCAACAGACCAACGACGACGGTCAATATGTCTTCTCCGCCGTCCCGCCCGGCACATACAGGCTTGAAGTAACCGCGCAAGGATTTAAAACAGCGTCAGTATCAGGTGTGGAGGCCCTGGTCGATACTCCGACAGTCAGAGACATACCGCTTGAAATCGGCGCTGTCTCTGAAACAGTAGACGTCACCTCCGCTGCTGAGGCCGCCATCAACACGAGCGACGCCACCATCGGTAATTCGTTCGAGCGCAAGCGCATCACTGAATTACCGCTGAACGCAAACAACGTCGTTGGGCTGCTGTCGCTGCAACCCGGTGTCACACGCTCCGGCTTCGTAAATGGCGGACGCGCTGACCAGTCAAATATCACCCTCGATGGTGTTGACGTCAACGAGCAGCAGGACGGTCTTGATGTGATCACTGACGAGGCATTTGCAAGCGTGTTGAGAGTGACCCGCGACTCGTTACAGGAATTTCGCGTGACCACTACCAATCCCAACGCCGAACAGGGTCGTTCGTCGGGCGCGCAGGTTTCACTCGTCACCCGCTCCGGATCCAATCAGTGGCACGGTTCGCTGTTTGAAATTCATCGCAACACCATTACTACGGCAAACGACTTCTTCAATAACGCGGCGGGAGTCGAACGTCCGCAGTTGCTACGAAATATCTTCGGCGGATCGCTTGGTGGTCCAGTCAAGAAAGATCGTGCATTCTTCTTCTTTACGTACGAAGGATTTCGCGAAGCGACGGCCACATCCGTCGTGCGCGAAGTGCCACTGCCGACGTTGGGCCAGGGCATTGTGCGCTATCGCGCGAACTTCAGCGATCCAGGCTGTCCGGCAGGAACTCCGTCCGGTGTCGACTGTCTGACACCCGATGAAATCCAGGCGGCATACCAGGCGTTCAACAGTGATTCCGGTCCTGGCATAAACCCGCAAGCCCTGGCTGTTTTGGCGGCTGCGGCACAAAGATATCCAGCGAACGACACAACGGTGGGTGATGGTCTCAATACCGGCGGCTTTCGCTTCAATGCGCGCACGCCGACTGAGCTGAACACTTACATCGCCCGTTTCGACTTCAACCTGTCGAACAGCCAGCAGTTGTTCCTGCGTGGCAACTATCAGAACGACACCGTCACGCGCGCAGTGTATGGCAATCCCGATTGCAGCGTCGCAGGGGACAACATCCAGTGCTTTCCTGACACGCCACCGCTGACCACGTGGAACCATCCAAAAGGCGTGGCTGTAGGTCACGTCTGGACGCTCAACCCATCGGTCGTCAACCGTTTCAACTACGGTTTGACTCGCGCAGCTTTCACGCAAGGCGGGGAGTCGAATGAAAATCGAGTCAACTTCCGCTTCATCTTTTCACCATCCGGTTTCCGGCGTGAACTGGCCAGAACTACACCAGTGCACAACTTCGTCGACGATATCTCGTGGGTACGCGGAAATCACACGTGGGGAATCGGCGGTAACGTCCGTTTGATCACCAACAACCGTGTATCGACGGGCGCTTCATTTGACGACGCGGTTATTAATCCGTCGTTCTACAACGCATCGGGTGCGGTTCTCACCGATCCATTCTTTACGGACGACAGCGACCTGCGCGATGCACTTGCATCCGTGATCGGCCGTTTTTCGCAGTACAGCGCGAATCTCGTGTACGACGCGAGCGGACAACTACAGCCAGTCGGCACACCGACGGATCGTTCCTTCGCGACTCAGGAATACGAAGCCTACTTTCAGGATTCGTGGCGCATGCGTCCGAACTTCACGTTCAACTACGGCGTTCGCTGGTCCACTTCGACTCCGGTTTACGAGCGAAACGGATTGCAGGTCGTTCCGAATGTGAGCTTGACTGACTACTTCAATCAGCGGCGGGAAAGTGCCAATCAAGGCGTGCCCTTCACTGACCCGATCACTTTCGTACTGGGCGGCAAAACCAATAATGCGCCCGGCTATTACAAGCAGGATTGGAACAACTTCGCCCCATCACTCTCCTTTGCCTGGTCGCCGGACCTCGGCAAATTTTTGGGAAGTGACGGCAAGAGCGTCATTCGCGGCGGCTTCCGAATGACTTACGATCGCATCGGCAGTCAACTCGCGGTCAATTTTGACCTCAATAACCTCGCTGGTTTCACTTCTGCGCGTAACATCAACGCTAACACATTTGACGTGGCCGAAGCTGATCTGGGACCGCAGTTCAACGGTTTCAATCCACCCGTTCGTACGCTTCCCTTCCCGGGCGCAGCCGGTCCGATTCCGACATCGTTGCAGTTTCCGCTGACGGTTGCGTCAGACGAAGACCAGCGTATCGAAGTTTCGTTGGACCAGGGAATCACAACCCCGTACAACTACAGCTTCAACTTCTCGTACGGTCGTGAAATCGGTAAGGGACTGTCGTTTGAGGCAAGCTATGTAGGTCGCTGGGCTCGCAATCTGCTCGCTTCGCGCGACATCATGCAACTCAACAACATTCGCGATCCGGAGTCGGGTTTGAGCTACTATGATGCGATCAACGCACTCGTTCAACACCGGTATGCCAACCGCGAGATCACGTCCATCCCGGACATTCCGTTCTTCAACAACATCTTCCCGTTCATGCCTGACTGGTGGGGCGACACTTCGCTGACGCCGACTCAGGCTGCGTACGCCTTCCTCGCGCCTTCGTCGCTCGGTGGCGCCGACATCATCGACTACACGTTCCTGCAGTTGCTCTGGGACGACAGTCCTGACTGCACGACGTGCCCGTTTGGCGGCGGACCTGCGAGAGTTAACAACCTGTTCTACCAGCCACAGTTTGCCGCGCTTTCCGCGTTCTCTACTGTTGCTCATTCAAACTACAACTCGATGCAATTGAGCGTGCGTCAGCGGCTGCGCGAAGACGTGACGTTTGATTTCAATTACACCTACGGCCACTCGCTCGACAACGCTTCCGGCTTGCAGAACTCCGCCAGCTACGGTACAGCGTTCATCGTTAACGCGCTCTCCCCGGATCAGAACTACTCTACTTCGGACTTTGATGCTCGACACATCATCAATGCGAACTGGGTACTCGGTCTTCCCTTCGGTCGCGGCAAGCGGTTCTTCTCAAACGCCAGTGGTTTTGTAGAGCAGGCCTTTGGCGGTTGGCAGAGCACGGGCATCTTCCGTTGGAACAGTGGTCTGCCGATTCAAACACCGTTTGATTGCTGCGTCTGGGCTACAAACTGGAACGTGCAGTCAAATGGCGTTCGCGTACAGCCGGTGCAGTCATCGCCGACTCGAAATGGACCAGACGGAAAGCCGAACGTGTTCAGCGATCCGGTTGCTGTCTATCGCAGCTTCCGACCGGCCCGACCGGGCGAAGTGGGCGACAGAAACGTGCTTCGTGGTCAGGGATACATTTCTCTGGACATGGGACTCTACAAGTCGTTCAAGCTGCCCTGGGAAGGTCACGGATTGCAGTTCCGCTGGGAAGTGTTCAATGTCACCAACACCCAGCGCTTTGATTCACTGACCATCGCTGATTTGAGTTTGGGTAGCGATCCTTTCCTCGGGGGCAATCCGGCTTCCGACTTCGGTCGTTACACCTCAACTCAAGCTCCTCTGAATGAAACCAAGGCGGGCCGCGTCATGCAGTTCGCGCTGCGGTACACCTTCTAAGGAATATCCCCCACGGGTTTTCGCGACATGCACAGTTTCCAAAACTGTGCATGTCTGCGAGAATCTGTGACCGATGCTTCAGTTCCTGAACATCTCCAACATCGCTTTAATCGACGACATGCAGGTTGAGTTTGAGAGTGGTCTCAATCTGCTTACGGGCGAAACCGGATCCGGGAAGTCGATCATTGTCGATGCGCTCGGCGTGTTGATAGGTGGACGGTTCACCAGTGACCTCATCAAGTCAGGCGCGGATCGCGGATCGATCGAAGGACTCTTCTCGGTTACGCCGAATCCTGATCTTGAGTTGTTGCTTCAGAATGCCGGGCTCGACGCGACTAGCGAGCTGATTATCCGTCGCGAGCTCTCCTCGACCGGACGTAACAAGATCTTCATCAACAACCAGCTCGCCACGCAGTCGCTGTTGCGCGACCTGCGTCCGTATCTCGTCGACATTCACGGCCAGGGTGACCAGCAGACGCTGTTCAATCCGGAAACGCATCTCGAGATACTCGACGCTTTCGCGGGCAATGGCGCGTTGCGTAGCGATGTGGCTGAAGCTTACCAGCGCTGGACTGCGGTGCGGCGCGAGCTCGAATCGTTGCGTCAGGACGAGGCGAAGAAGTTTCAGCTTGTCGATACGCTGAAGTTTCAAATCGCGGAGCTCGAGCGCGCGCAGTTGTCTCCCGGTGAAGATGAAAAGCTCGAAGAGGAGCGGCGCCGGTTGGCGAACGTCGAAAAGCTGACGACCTTGTGCCAGGCGAGTTACAGCCGGATCTATGAAGACGATGATGCAGCAGTAACGCGTGTGCGGCAGACTCTGAAAGACGTGGAAGAGCTGGCGGAATACGAGTCGAGCTTTCGAGATTATCTTGAAGGGCTGGAAACGGCGCGCGCGGTACTCGAAGATCTCTCGTTCTCGTTGCGCGATTTTGCCGACCGGCTGGAGTTTTCGCCGGCGCGACTCGCGGAGATCGAGGACCGGCTGGCGGAGCTTTCCCGAATCAAACGCAAATACGGTGGCACGATTGCGGCTTCACTCGAGCACCTTGCGCTTTCGGAAGATCGTTTGCGCGAGATCGAGACTTCCGATGAGCGTGAACGAGAGTTGAAAGTCGAGCTTGCTGCCGCGCATGAACGTTATCTCGAACTCGCTCGCAAGTTACACAAAGAACGCGTGAAGGCGGCGAAGAAGTTTGAGCAGGCGGTTGAAAAAGGCATCGCGGAAGTCGCGATAGATAACGCGCGTTTTCAGGTGCAGGTGAACGACAGCGTCGAGTCCGCGGGACAAAAAGGTATCGACCACACCGAATTTTACTTTTCAGCGAATGTCGGCGAGGAAGTTAAGCCGCTCGCGCGCGTGGCTTCAGGTGGCGAGGCGTCGCGGCTGATGCTGGTGCTGAAGACTGTCGCGAATGGTTCGCAGTTTCCACGAACGATCGTGTTTGATGAGATCGACACGGGCATCGGCGGCAGAGTTAGTGAAGCAGTTGGTATTAAGCTGAAGAAGCTGGCGCAGACGAATCAGGTGTTGTGCGTGACGCACCAGCCGCAGATCGCGAGGTTTGCGGATAGTCATCTCGTGGTGCAGAAGGAGGCGTTGAAGGGCCGAACGCAGGTCAGTATCGGGCGACTCGACAAGGCAGGTCGCGTTGAAGAGATCGCGCGCATGCTCACCGGCGCCGAGATCACTGACAGCGCCCGCCGCCACGCAAAGGAATTGTTGAAGTAGCCACCAAAGGCACAAAAATTATTCTGTGTATTTTGTGCTGTTTGTGGCGAATAAAGGGCAAAGGGTATGAGTACGGAACCAAACAAAGTCATCTATTCAATGGTCGGCGTCAGCAAGTTTTACGACAAGAAGCCGGTCCTCAAAGACATCTACCTCTCATATTTCTACGGTGCGAAGATCGGCGTTATCGGTCTGAACGGTTCGGGCAAGTCTTCTCTGCTTCGCATCCTCGCCGGCGTCGATAAAGACTTCAACGGCGAGACGGTCATTTCGCCTGGATTCACGGTGGGCTATCTCGAACAGGAACCGTTGATCGACGACTCGCGCACCGTGCGGGAAGTGGTTGAAGAAGCCGTGCAGGAAACAGTGAACCTGCTGAAAGAGTTTGACGAGATCAACGCGAAGTTTGGCGAAGAGATGTCTGACGACGAAATGTCAGCGCTGCTCGAACGGCAGGGTGAGGTGCAGGAAAAACTCGACGCACTCGACGCGTGGGATCTCGATTCACGTCTCGAGATGGCGATGGACGCGCTGCGATGCCCGCCGCCGGACACGCCCGTAAAAATACTGTCAGGCGGCGAGCGACGTCGCGTCGCGTTGTGCCGCTTGTTGCTTCAAAAGCCTGACATTCTATTGCTCGACGAACCGACAAACCATCTGGACGCAGAGTCGGTCGCATGGCTGGAGCATCACCTGCACGGATATGCCGGAACAGTCATCGCCGTCACTCACGATCGTTACTTTCTCGACAACGTGGCCGGCTGGATTCTCGAGCTCGATCGCGGCCAGGGTATTCCGTGGAAAGGAAACTACAGCTCCTGGCTCGAACAGAAACAGGAACGATTGCGCCGCGAGGAAAAATCCGAGACGGAGAGACAGAAAACACTGCAACGCGAGCTCGAATGGATTCGCATGTCGCCTAAGGCTCGTCACGCGAAAGGCAAAGCGAGGATTAACTCGTACGAAGATCTGCTACGCGAGGAGACGGAAAAGCGTCGTGACGATTTGGAGATCCACATTCCACCTGGACCACGACTCGGCAATGTCGTGATCGAAGCAGAACACGTGAGCAAGGGTTACGATCAGAAGCTCCTCGTCGACGACCTCACCTTTGCGTTGCCGCCGGGCGGGATTGTCGGCGTGATTGGTCCAAACGGCGCCGGCAAGACGACTTTGTTCCGCATGATTACAGGCCAGGAAGAACCCGACGCGGGCGCCATTCGCAAAGGTGAGACCGTGGTGCTTGCTTACGTCGATCAAAGCCGCACGCTCGACCCGGACAAATCGATCTGGCAGGAGATCAGTGGCGGTGAAGACGTGTTGAAGCTCGGCGCACGCGAAGTGAACTCGCGCGCGTACGTGGCACGGTTCAACTTCTCCGGTTCAGACCAGCAGAAAAAAGTCGGGATGCTTTCGGGCGGCGAGCGCAATCGCGTTCATCTTGCGAAGATGCTGAAAGAAGGAGCGAACGTGTTGTTGCTTGACGAGCCGACAAACGATCTCGACGTGAACACTCTGCGGGCGTTGGAAGAAGCGCTGGAAAACTTTGCAGGCTGCGCCGTGGTCATCTCGCACGATCGATGGTTTCTCGATCGCATCGCTACGCACATGCTCGCCTTCGAAGGAGATAGCAAAGTCGTGTGGTTCGAGGGCAACTACTCAGACTACGAGGCTGATAAGAAAACTCGACTTGGCCCAGCCGCCGAGATTCCACACAGGATCAAATATCGCCAGTTGACGCGCTAACAGAAGTGGCGCAAGCAGCCGAGATTTTTGTCTCAAGATGTATTCTCCCCCAAACATTCTTGCGAAACACAATCGTGGTCTGCTTCTCGATATAGTCGTCTTCGTACTAAACATCCTCCTGATGCGGTGGCTGACGGGCTACTTCATCCAGCTCGTTCAACTCGTTTCCGCGGAGGAACCGCTCGCCCAATTCACATTGTCGCTCATGTGCCTGGCGATGTGGGCCTTGCCGGTGGCCGGCGCCGTTTTGAAGCGCTGGCATTTTCATCGTCGTTTGCGAAAAGAAAAGAAGACTGTTGAGTGGGATTCGAAACTAGCCGGTTGTCTGTTCAATCCGATCTTTTACTTCTGCCTCAACCTTGTACTCGTTTCGGCGATCCTCTCCGGCCTGGGAGAATTTCTGTTCGGCAGACGACTCCTAAACAACGGGGCGATCTTTGTGCCCCTCGTTTTTCTCGGGCTGCTCTGTACGATCGTGCAGACGTTTCTCATCTATCGATATTTTTCTGCTCCCAAAAAGGCGCCGCGAGCCGAGTTTCTGCGGAATCCCAACAGCGAAGTAGTGGGTGACATCTGCATCTTTGTGAACATGGTTTTGTTTCAGGTTATCTGGAATACACTGACGTTCGCGCCCCTCGGCAGGCCGTCCGGACCCGTGGAATTTGTAGGACGGCTTTTTTTTCTATGCTTTTTGGCGATGCTGATCTACTTTCCACCTCGCATGATTTATCTGATTGAGGACATCAATCGCCGGCGCACGTGGGCCACCATGCTCCTGGCGAATTCGCCGGTGATTCTGAGGGTGCTTATCGGGACGAAAGAATGGAGTTAGAATAAAACGCGTTATCAATCGGTAAAATCCGCGGTTCATTTTTGAGGTCAATATGAAGATCATTTCTCTGATCGGAATTTTACTCTTAGCTGTTGCGCAAGATCCCGGCGAGATTCGCAACTTTCTCCGCGTCAACAAGGATTTCTGCACCGGCGGGCAGCCAAAACTCGAACATCTCGAAAAGCTTAAAGCCGACGGCGTCAAAGCAATCATCAACCTGCGACAGCCGAGCGAGCATCGGGCCGCTGACGAAGAGGCGAAGGCGAAAGAACTCGGCTTGCGCTACTTCAACATCCCGGTCGCTTACGGAAATCCGAACGAAGCCCAGGTCGCGGAGTTCCTCAAGATCACCGACGACCCGGAAAATCGTCCTGCGTTTATCCATTGCACCGCTGCGATTCGTGTCGGCGCGTTCTGGATGATCAGGCGAGTCTTGCGCGACGGCTGGAAGATCGAAGACGCGGAAGCTGAAGCCGTAAAGGTCGGACTCCGCGAGAGCCCACACTGGCTTGAGTTCGCGCGTAAGTACATCGAGACGCACCGCAAAGCCGCGTCGCTGCCGTCGCAGCCGTTATCGTTCGGTGTTTTCACGGCGCGCTTCGATCCGGCGGGAACATTCAGCGTCGAAGGCGATCGCTGGCCCAAGCTCGCAGGAACGTGGAAGGATCTCGGCTCCGAGATAGAGCTATTAATCTCGGGTGGACCAGGCGGCTGTGACGGCCCCGGCAAGTATCGTTACGACACTGACGGCAAGCGCCTCTCGTTAAACCTCGTTTCGGACGAATGCAGGCTGCGACAGATGATCCTTAACGGCAGCACTTGGTTGCCGTCAGGTGAGACCGTTAAGCGGCCACCACGCGAAATTGTCAGCACGGGAAATGGCCGGCCACCCGCTCGTCCAATCGCGAGTGCTAAAGGAAGCTGGCCGTCATTTCGTGGTCCACATGCGTCGGGCGTTGCTGACGGACAGAATCTTCCGGACCAGTGGAACGGCAAGACGGGGGAGAACATCCTCTGGCGCACGCCAGTCCCTGGTCTGGCACACTCGAGTCCGGTCGTTTGGGGGAATCGAGTGTTTGTAACGACGGCGGTCAGCAGTGATCCAAAGGCATCGTTTCGTCCCGGCTTGTACGGTGATGGCGACGCCTCGACAGATCGTTCGATACATCGCTGGATGATTTACGCGCTCGACAAAGGAACCGGAAACATTCTCTGGGAGCGAGCGGCGTATGAAGGACCGCCGGTTGAAAAACGACACATCAAATCGACCTATGCGAACGCTACACCCGTGACTGACGGCCGTATCGTCGTCGCGTGGTTCGGATCGCAGGGCTTGTACACCTACGACGTTAATGGACGTCTTTTATGGAAAGTCGATCTTGGACGTCTGGATCTCGGTGCGTACGACATTCCGACCTACGAGTGGGGACCAGCGAGTTCGCCGATTATCTGGAAAGACCTCGTCATACTGCAGTGCGACACACAGGCCGATTCGTTCATCATCGCTTTCAACGCCGCGACTGGTAAGGCAGTTTGGAAAACAAGTCGTGATGAGATTCCCTCATGGGGAACGCCGACAGTCGCCACCACTTCGAAGGGCGACGAGCTGATCGCCAATGCTTCAAACTTTATTCGCGGCTACGATCCGCGCACGGGCAAGGAGTTGTGGCGACTCGGACGGAGCTCGAAGATAACGGCGCCGACTCCGATCTTTGCCGATGACATGCTCGTCGTCGCCAGTGGACGTGGACCAGAGCGACCAATCTTCGTCGTCAAAGCCGGCGCCCGAGGTGATTTAACTTTGCCGGAAGGAAAGACGAGCAGCGACGCGGTTATCTGGAGTCGCACCGGACGCGGTTCTTACATGCCGACGCCACTGATCTACAACGGCATTCTTTACGTGCTCGCAAACAACGGCACCTTCGACGCATACAACTTGAAAACGGGTGCAGAGATCTATCGCCAGCGCCTGCCGCTCGTTGGAAGTGGATTTAGCGCGTCGCCAGTAGCCGCCGACGGGAAGATCTATTTGTCGAATGAAGACGGTGAAATTCTCGTCGTGGCTGCGGGTGAAAAGTTCAACCACATCGCGACGAATTCGATGGGTGAATTGTTGATGTCCACGCCCGCGCTATCTGAGGGCGTGATGTACGTGCGCTCGGCTGGTAGCCTCTTCGCGGTCGGCCGCAGGAAGTGAGCCACGGATCTCACGCGAAATCCGTGGCTCTGATCCGTATAAATCCGCGTTACCGCCGGGTGCTCACTTCCAAATCGCCACCGGCGTATTTCATCTCAGGAAAATCGTAAGCAGTGCCGGGAAAACTCTTGCACTGCACGAACTGGCTCGCCGGCATCGGGATCCCCACATCATCCTTGCGCTCGAAATCCGTCGCGATCCATTTCAGGAACGCGCCTTTATCGTCGTCGCGTTCGGCGTCAGTCGGTATCCAGTTTTGTTGTGGATGATAGATGCCCCACGACAGCCTGTCTTTCTCACCATCAATACCGTTGTCCTGGACCACCAACAGGACGCGTTGTCCTATCGCCTGCGGAACGTTTGAATCGAAAATCACCCCGCCCATGATCGCCGTGTTTTGACTAGTTTCCATACAATCGAACTTCGCGCGTACCAGCACGCCCGGAGACTGCCGCTCCCGTTCATCCGGGTTGTCGACGGGAATTGCCGCCGGATCGCTAAGCGTCATCTCGCCTGAACCCTGGCCCTCAGCCAGTTCGGTGGCTTTGAATTCGACGAACCTGATTTCACCGTCGTGAAGCGCAAACTTGAACGAACCGCCGGCTGTCGCTCCCTCGACGTCCGCGAAAACCAAAGTCGGTAAAGTGAGAGATACAGCCACGGCTGCCAAAATAAAAGCGCCTATAATGTTCTTCATTGAGGTCTCCTCGTGGAAAGGGGTTTCGGTAAGTCGTGTATGAGGACTTTGGTAAATCAAAGTCTGTTAGCACCACACGAAAAATGAGCAAACATCAGCACTACAAACTAACGCGTATTCTTATTCCTTTCTGGTCAAACTATTTTCGCGCCAGACTATCGGGGGAGGATGTCGGGAGCGGTTACTTTATGCTCAGATCGTCTCGGTGACAAGCAAAATACTAATCCGTACAATACGTGGCTAAAATAAGGAGCCCATCAAATGCGTAAAACTCTCTTTCGAGTAGTGGGACTCATCCTGTGCCTTGCGGTCCTGGTAGTTGGATCTCAGCCATCACCAATTAACGATTACAAAGCAGCCGTGGTCGCGGACGTCGCTGCCATGGCGAAACAATCGCAAGTGATGGTCGACATGGTTTTCAGTTTCGGCGAGTTGGGTTTTCAGGAAGTCGAAACCTCTAAGTACCTCACCGGCATTCTCAAAAAAGAAGGCTTCAAGATCGAACAAGGTATCGCCGGTATTCCGACCGCGTGGGTCGCGACGTGGGGTTCGGGCAAGCCCGTCATCGCACTCGGCTCCGACGTCGATTGCGTTCCCCAAGCTTCACAAAAACCGGGCGTCGCGTATCACGATCCGCTGATCGAGGGTGCTCCCGGTCACGGCGAAGGCCATAACTCCGGTGTTCCACTAAACATCACCGCCGCGATCGCCGTGAAGCGACTGATGGAACGTCAGAAACTCCCCGGCACAATCAAAATCTGGCCCGGCGTCGCGGAAGAGCTCGTGGCCGGCAAGGCTTATTTTGTTCGCGCCGGTGTTTTCAAAGACGTCGATGTGGTCCTATTCACACACGTCGGGAACAATCTCAACACCTCGTGGGGCCAGTCTTCGGGGACCGGGCTCGTCTCGGTCGAATACACGTTCAACGGTGCGAGCGCGCACGCGGCCGGTGCGCCCTGGCAGGGACGCAGCGCGCTCGACGCGGTCGAGTTGATGAATACGGGATGGAACTATCGGCGCGAGCACCTGCGATTGCAACAACGATCTCATTACGTGATCACCAACGGCGGCGATCAACCCAACGTAGTGCCACGCGTCGCGAGCGTCTGGTACTACTTCCGCGAGCTCGACTACGAACGCATCAAACAGATGCGCGAGATTGGCGACTCAATGGCGCAGGGCGCGGCGATGATGACCAACACAACCGTGACGTCGCGCGTGCTCGGTTCCGCGTGGCCGCAACACTTCAACAAGCCCGTCGCCGAGGCGATGTACGAGAACATCAAGCAGGTCGGGCTGCCGCAATGGAGCGATCCCGATCAGACCCTGGCGAAAGCATTGCAGAAAGAGCTGAAAGGACGCGAGCAGGGACTGGCGACGCAATTGATGCCGCTCGCAGGCCCAGTAATTGAGGACGAAAGAAGGCGAGGCGGTTCTGACGATATCGGCGACGTCTCATGGAACGTGCCCACCGTCTCGCTGCGATACCCTTCAAACATTCCGGGTTTGCCGGGACATAACTGGACCGACGCAATCGCGATGGCTACGCCGATAGCACACAAAGGCGTGACCGCGGGCGCGAAAGTAGTCGCGATGACAATGATCGATCTGTTGACAAAACCGGAGCTCGTGAACGAAGCATGGAAGTACTTCCGTGAAGTGCAGACCAAAGACACGAAATACCAACCGCTGATCTCAGCGGGTGATCAGCCGCCAACTTATCTGAACCAGCGCACGATGGATACATATCGCGAGCGTATGCGAAAGTATTATTACAATCCCGCGAAGTACGACACGTATTTGGAGCAGTTGGGAATAAAATATCCGACAACCCGCTGAACGGAAGTTCACGTTTATTTTTAGTGCTCTAAATGAGGAGTCAATGATGAGTGAGCCAAAGACTAAACCGACCAACCAGAACGTCACAGAGTTTCTAAACAAGATCTCGGATCAAGAGAGACGCGAGGACTGTTTGGCGATCGCAAAGATCATGGAGGAGATTACGGGACAAAAGCCGAAAATGTGGGGACCAAGTATTGTTGGCTTTGGCTCCTACCACTACAAATATGCGAGCGGCCGTGAAGGCGACTGGCCCATCTCCGCCTTTTCACCACGCAAAAAAGATCTCACCGTGTACCTCATGGTAGGCTTCGACAATCAGGTTGAACTGATGGAAAAACTCGGTAAGCACAGCACCGGCAAGTCGTGCCTCTACCTTAAACGACTTTCGGACATCCACGTACCGACGCTAAAAAAACTCATCAAGACATCAGTAAAAGAGACGAAGGACTATGAGAAAGCACTGGCTGCGAAGAGTAAATCTTAATCCTCTCTGATGATTTTTCCGTCGGCTTTACGGATCTCAGTGGAGTTGACGATTACTGACTCTCCATCGATGACGGGCGCACCGATTTTTGCAACTGGAGTGCTCCATCGTACTTTCCGCCTCGTCTGTTCCATCCGCACGAGGAACGCCGCGTCGTTGACCTCGTAGAAGATGAAAACGTCATCTTCATGCTCGAGAAAATAGATCTGCTCGATACGGCCTCGACCGCCCACTCTCAAAGTGAAAACACGTCGCATCCCTTTCGGCGAGCTGAATTCGCCCATTCCGTCCTGGCGGACGATGTAGTTACCAGCCGAAGTCGTGAACAGGAAGAAGGATCGTTCGCCCCGTTCGCCAACCCGATCCGCGAGGGTGAATGGCTCGGGTGGACCAGCAGTCGCAACTGCCGGGGACGACAAAACCAGCACGCCCAGGCACACTACGAGAAACTTCTTCATAAACGATTTCTCCTTTTGGCGGGGCGGTGAGGTAGCCATTCTACTACATTTCGGCGCATAATCTCCCGGAATCCATCCCCCACTAGCTCAAATTGGGGGAAACAATGGATAGACACCGGCTCGAACAGATCGAGAAATATGTAGTCAGCTTTTTCCAGGAACAGCAGCAGACACGTATCCTGGCCAAAAAACTATTTGACAGCACCACCGCCTACGCGAATGCCGACATCGTCAGGGCGCTGGAAGACCTCGAAAAGAAAGAACGTCTACTCGTGCGTCACACGACGGAAGGCAACGATTACATCTCGCTCACGCCTCAGGGAATCGTCCTTTTCGGGCTCGAGCAAGCGGAATACGAGAACGATGCGACAGCTTTGCCCCATCCGCCAAAGAGCGCCACGAAAGTCGTGTAGTTTTTAGCAGTATGAGATTTTTAACCCCCACCTTCCTCCTTTTGCTTTCGTGTTTTTCTGCGATGGCGCAGGCGCCAAACAGCGGCGCGCTCAATTCACTCGAAGAAGTGCGCGATAAGCGCAACGTTCTGCTGGTGGTCTATAAATCTCGCGTTATTGACGCCGGCGATCGTGAACGCGCCATCATTGAAGACGTTCTCAAAGCCGATCCCGAACCCAAGGGCCGCTATCGTTGGGTCTACTCACAACTCGCGAGGAAACTCAACAAGTACATCAACAAGTACGATAGTCTCCGTCCTGCACGTGAACTGTCGGATGCCGATTACGTAATCTTTTTCAATGTAGTGGAGTTTCGCAGGATCCTTAACACGGCTTATCCATACGGAGAGCTGTTTGTAATCGTCAAAGGCTCACCGGAAACATTGAAACCGCCGCGCGTCGTTTGGCGGGCAAGAAAAGTCCTCTTTGCCGAAGACGCGATTAGCGATCTGATCAAAGACCTCAAAGCCGTCCGCGGCGAGGGTTAGGCCGCCGGGAAACGTTTGCAACTCTCCCGCGAACCTGACGTGTAAGCCGAGTATGCAACTTTTTGGTTGCTTCGTTCACTAACGTGAATGGATTTGTCGAAGTCAACGACAAATAAGTTTTTCTAACCTCCAGATTGTAAGGGTGATCCCAATGCTCATCCGGATTCTATGTGGAGCACTTCTGTATTCCAGTTTTGCTTCCTTCCTCCTCGCCCAGCAAACCACCGGAGCTCTGAAAGGTACGGTAACTGACCAACTTGGGAGCCTCGTCGTCGGCGCCAAAGTGACCATGCGAAACGCACGCGGCGTCATCACCACTGCCACTACAAACTCGTCCGGTATCTATGAGTTTAGAAGACTCGAACAGGGCACTTACGAGCTCAAAATCGTCTCCCCTGGCTTCAGCGTGTTCGAAGATAAAGCGGTGGAGATTCGTGCCCGGGAGCTCAAGACCCTCGACGCTCAACTCGAAGTTGCCCTGGAAGATCAGCAGGTTACAGTAGACGATCGAAACATCAGCACTGATTCTGACAACAACGCTAACGCCATCGTGCTGCGCGGGCGTGAACTCGAGGCCCTGCCCAACGATCCGCAGGCGCTCGCCGCCGCGCTTCAAGCCATGGCTGGACCAACCGATCCGGAGGCTGGCGGAAACGCGCAGGTGAAAGTCGATGGTTTCTCAAACGGACAAATTCCTCCGAAGGAAGCGATCCGCGAAGTTCGTATCAACAACAATCCCTTCTCGGCGGAGAATGAGTTTCCGGGGTGGAGCGGCATCGAAATCTTCACGCAGCCGGGCGCGGACAAGTGGCACGGCTCGGTCGGGTTCGACTTCAACGACGAAAGCCTCAACTCGCGCAACCCATTCACCACCAGGCGCACGCCTTATCAGCAACGGGCCTACAACTTCAGCTTGAGTGGTCCAGTCGTAAAAAAGCGCGCTTCATTTTCAATGTACTTTGGCCGCTATCTCAGCGACGCGAATTCGGTCGTGAACGCGACTGTGCTTGATCCGGTAACGTTGAGGCCGGTGACGGTGAACGAATCGTTTGTCACTCCCGACGTTAACACCTATGGCAACGCGCGGTTCGATTTCAAAGTTAACAAGATGCACACGTTTGTGGGCCGGTTTAACTACAATCAGGGAACACAGGATTTACAGGGTGTCGGCGGCTTCTCGCTGCCGTCACGCGCGTTTCGTGGAAAACGCACGAACTTCATCGCTCAGTTCACAGAGACCGCGGTCATCAATGAAAAGACGATCAACGAAACTCGCCTCCAATTCATGCGCAACCGCAACTACCAGACGAGTTTCGTCGATGACTTCTCTCTGACTGTGCTTGATTCTTTCCAGGGTGGTGGGTCACAGGTGGGCTCATCAACGGACGCGAGGGACCGCTACGAGCTTCAGAACTTCACATCATGGACTTCCGGCAATCATTTTTTGAAGGTTGGCGCACGTCTCAGGCACTCGAGGATCGACAGTATCTCGCCTAACAATTTCGGTGGCTCGTACACATTCGCCGGCGGTCCTGGACCACGTCTCGACGCCAATGATCAGGTCGTGCTCGGTTCCAACGGCGGGCCGGAAATCATCGAGCTCAGCAGTCTTGAACGTTACCGGCGCACCCTGGCGTTTTCGCGCGCCGGATTCAGTCCCGCGCAAATACGCGGGCTTGGTGGCGGCGCGACACAATTTTCCATCGCCGGCGGTAATCCTGAGGCAAAAGTGAAACAGACTGACGTTGCGTTCTACTTTCAGGACGAATGGAAAGTGAGGCCCAACTTCACACTCTCGCCCGGACTGCGTTACGAGAATCAGAACAATATCGACAGCGATTACAACTTCGCTCCACGCATCGCGTTTGCATGGTCCCCAGTTTTCCGACGCAAGAAAACTGGACCTCCCCTCGCTCCGGCGCCTGCCGCTGCAACCACAGCGACGGTGCCTGCTGCGGCAGCGGCTCCTTCTCCTGCCGCTGCCGCCGCGCCTCCGGCTGGACCACCAAAGACCGTGCTGCGAGGCGGCGTTGGTATCTTCTACAACCGCATCGGCGAAGACATCACACTCAACTCGATCCGGTTCAATGGTATCAACCAGGAGCAGTTTCTGGTGACGAGTCCGGTCGTGTTGGATCTGTTTCCGGTCGTGCCGGCGCTCGACGTGCTTGACGCGTTTGCTCAGCCACAGACTCGCCGCGTCAAGTCGGAGGATCTCGAGTCGTGGCGCACCCTGCGCTTTATGTTCACGGTTGAGCGTGCACTTCCTGCAAACGTGAAACTCTCATTCACGTACATGCACGCGCGCACAGATCGCACAATGCGTATCGTCAATATCAACGCTCCACTCGGCGGTACGTTCATTCCGGGGGTGCCCGGCAGCGGTGTACGCCCGCTCGGCGCTGAAGCAGGCAACGTATTTGAGTACCAGTCGACGGGTCGATCCGTCTCAAACAATTTCAGCGTTAACATAAACGGAACGTTGAAGAAGATTCAGTTCTGGGGTGGCTATAACCTCAGCAAAGGAAGAGGCACTGACAGCGGCCAGAGTGGTTCTCCATTTGATGCTTATGATTTCAGTCGTGAGTTTGCGCGTGGAAATTTCAGCGCCCTGAACTACGTTTACGGCGGCGGCAGTTATGCGGCGCCCGGCGGGATCTATCTCAACATGTTTCTGAATGGGAACTCGGGCTATCCTTTCAATATCACGACTGGGCGCGACACAAATGGCGACACGTTATTCAGCGAGCGACCTGCGTTCGCAACTGATCTGAACGAGCCTGGAGTTGTCGTCACGCCGCTCGGCGCTTTTGATCCAACACCTTCGCCCGGCCAAGCGATTATCCCGCGCAATATCGGACGTGGACCAGCTTTTATTTCGGTTTACATGAACGTCGGCAAGGTGTTCAAGTTTGGTAAGGCGATCGAGCCGCCGGCGCCACCGCCGGGCGCGCCCCGTACTACGCCGGCAACTGGCGGCGATCCGAAGCCGCCGGTAAAGCCTCCGGTCCAGAAACCTTACGCGGTGAACTTCTCGCTGAATGCGAGTAACGTCTTCAATCGCACCAACAAAGGTGTGCCGATCGGAAACATGTCGTCTCCGTTTTTCCTGCAATCACCTTCTGGGTCAAACATGTTCTTCTTTGGACCCGGCGGCGGATCGGGTGGCAATCGAGTGATTAACGTACGCGTGAGGCTGAGCTTCTAAAGTTGCCCGCAAACGGCACAAACCGCACAAAATGAATTATGCTGGGCCGTCGATAATTTATTCTGTGCTTTTTGTTCGCTACTGATGCGGTCGAAGAAGTTCATCCTCTTAGTCATTTTTCTTGTTCTGCTGCTTTCGCAGATCCCATTCGCCTGTCGTCGATATAAGCTGCGCCGGCTGAACGCGGCGGTCCAACAGCTCAACTCTCAACGCACTCCACATCAAACCACCGGCTACACCGAATACCAAGGCGTGGTCCACGTGCACTCGTTTCTCGGCGGGCACACTACCGGCACGTTTGGAGCGATCATCTCGGCGGCCCAGGCCAATCAGTTGCAATTTGTGATCATGACGGAGCACACGGAGAAGGACTTCGACACCGCGGCGATGACGTTGCAGGGAATGCACGGTGGCGTCCTCTTTATCAATGGCAACGAAGTGAGCGCGGAGAATGGTGATCGATTGTTAGCGCTCCCCGGTGAAGTTTCGATAGTGGCTTATCCGGAAGAATTTAAGAACTGGGACTCGGCGCGTATCAACGGTGTCGAGGTCTACAACGTCTTCACTAACGCGAAGCTTATCAATCCCATTGTCGCGTTTTTCGATGTGCTGTGGTCGCAGCGAAGTTATCGGGATTTGATCTTTGCCCTCTACTTGCAGAGACCAGACGAGAGTTTGAGAAAGTGGGACCAGGCATTGACGCGCGGGCCGTTGACTGGCGTGGGCGGCAACGATGCTCATGCAAACGTCGGTGCGAGTTTGAAAGACAGCTCGGGCAAGACGCTGCTCGGCATTCAACTCGATCCGTATGAGACGAGTTTCCGGCTCGTGCGGTTACATGTGTTGATCGAGAAGGGAAAAGTACTTGATATCGCGAGCTTGATGGAGGCGGTGCGAGCAGGGCATTGCTTTATCGGGTTTGATTTTCTGGGTGATACGTCCGGGTTTGTTTTTGCAGGCGGGAACACAGTGGAACAGACGATTCAGGGTGGCAACATCTCGCTGCAACCAGACACGCGATTGCTGGTGAGAAGTCCGGTTGCTGGGCGGATCGTGATCTATAAAAATGGAGCGGTTTGGGTTGATGAGCGCGGGATAGCTGGTAAAGAAGTGGTGATTAGCGAACCTGGGATTTACCGCGTCGAAGTTTACTTGCCGCAGCTTGGTCTGGAGGCGCCCTGGATAATCTCGAATCCGATTTATGTCAGGTAAACGTGAGTGCGGATTGTACGGATTTTTAAAACGGTTTCGCCCCACCGGGTGCCCTGCTAGCGGCCCTGTGGGGCG